>JAURUC010000001.1:877500-1203750 GCA_030803735.1 Actinopolyspora lacussalsi
AACAGCCCAGATCACCGGCTAAGGCCCCGAAGTGTGTGCTGAGTGGAAAAGGATGTGGGATTGCCGAGACAACCAGGAGGTTGGCTTAGAAGCAGCCATCCTTGAAAGAGTGCGTAACAGCTCACTGGTCAAGTGATCCTGCGCCGATAATGTAGCGGGGCTTGTAAGTACACCGCCGAAGCCGTGACACAGCAGCGTTGCTGTTGTGGGTAGGGGAGCGTCCCGCACGCCGGTGAAGCCGCGGTGCAAACCTGTGGTGGAGGGTGTGGGAGTGAGAATGCAGGCATGAGTAGTGCATGGGCAGTGAGAATCTGTCCCGCCGGAAGACCAAGGGTTCCAGGGCCAGGTTGTTCCGCCCTGGGTGAGTCGGATCCTAAGGCGAGGCCGTCAGGCGTAGTCGACAGGACAACGGGTTGATATTCCCGTACCCGCGTGGCACCGCCCCATACCAGCCCCCATTTTTTCTTCGCCAGCCAGTGGTTGCCGGTGTTCGGATTCGTTCCGGCTGGTGGCTGTTGGTGGTGTTGACTGGTGGGTGTGCTGGGCAGCGAGGGGGTGACGCAGGAGGGTAGCCCATCCCGGGCGATGGTTGTCCCGGGGTAACGGTGTAGCACGGCCGCCCAGGCAAATCCGGGTGGCCAGTGGTGTGAGACCGGATGCCGAGCCGGTGTGGCGAAGTGGGTGATCCCCGGCTGCCGAGAAAAGCCTCTAGCGAGGGGCCGCGTGGTCCGTACCCGAAACCGACACAGGTGGTCTGGTAGAGCATACCGAGGCGAGCGGGGTAACCGTGGTTAAGGAATTCGGCAAATTGTCCCCGTAACTTCGGGAGAAGGGGAGCCGCGCCTGGTGATCCCCCATTGGCGGGGTGAGCTGGGGGTGGCCGCAGAGTCTGGGCCCAAGCGACTGTTTACTAAAAACACAGGTCCGTGCGAAGTCGTAAGACGCGGTATACGGACTGACGCCTGCCCGGTGCCGGAACGTTAAGGGGAGTGGTGAACCCTTCGGGGTGAGGCTGCGAACCGAAGCGCCGGTAAACGGCGGTGGTAACTATAACCATCCTAAGGTAGCGAAATTCCTTGTCGGGTAAGTTCCGACCTGCACGAATGGCGTAACGACTTGGGCGCTGTCTCGACCACGGGCCCGACGAAATTGCAGGACGAGTTAAGATGCTCGTTTCGCGCGGCAGGACGGAAAGACCCCGGGACCTTTACTACAGCTTGGTATGGGCGTCTGGTTCGGCTTGTGTAGGATAGGTGGGAAACGGTGAACCACGCACGCCAGTGTGTGGGGAGTTGCTGGTGAAATACCACTCTGGTCGTTCCGGGCGTCTAACCTCGGTCCGTGACCCGGATCAGGGACAGTGCCTGGTGGGTAGTTTAACTGGGGCGGTTGCCTCCTAAAAGGTAACGGAGGCGCCCAATGGTTCCCTCAGCCTGGACGGAAACCAGGTGGCGCGTGTAAGTGCACAAGGGAGCTTGACTGTGAGACCGACGGGTCGAGCAGGTGCGAAAGCAGGGACTAGTGATCCGGCACCGGCATGCGGATGCGGTGTCGCTCAACGGATAAAAGGTACCCCGGGGATAACAGGCTGATCTTGCCCAAGAGTCCATATCGACGGCATGGTTTGGCACCTCGATGTCGGCTCGTCGCATCCTGGGGCTGGAGTGGGTCCCAAGGGTTGGGCTGTTCGCCCATTAAAGCGGCACGCGAGCTGGGTTTAGAACGTCGTGAGACAGTTCGGTCCCTATCCGCCGCGCGCGTGTGGAGACGTGCGGGGAGCTGTCCCTAGTACGAGAGGACCGGGACGGACGAACCTCTAGTGTGCCAGTTGTCCCGCCAGGGGCACGGCTGGTTGGCCATGTTCGGCACGGATAACCGCTGAAAGCATCTAAGCGGGAAGCCCACCCCAAGATGACGTCTCCCACCCCCCGTAAGGGGGGATAAGGCACCCAGCAGATGACTGGGTTGATAGGCCCGACATGTACGCACAGCGATGTGTTCAGTGGACGGGTACTAACCCGCCGAACGGCGACACCCCCCAACACACCGCCCACACACGCACCAACCCGCAAGCACACGCGATCTCGCCACCACTATACGGCTCCCAACCCAGCCACCACCCCCACCAACTAACTACATACCGGCTGAACCCCAAACGGCCCCCATAGTTCTTTGGGTCGGTGGCCACAGCGGAGGAGACACGCCCGGCATCCATCCCGAACCCGGCAGCTAAGCCCTCCAGCGCCCCAGGTACTGCACCCCCACGGGTGTGGGAGACACGGACACCGCCGACCCAACCCCCCAAAACCGGCCCCACCCACCAGGGTGGGGCCGGACTACTCTCTGCCCCTGGCCAAGCTCCCACCAGCACACCACACATGGCTTCCGCCGAGTCTCGGGGAACGTCGGGTTCCCACCCCCGATGAGTGCGTGGCTCGCCCGTACGGCTGGGCACACTCTTGCGGGGCTAAGCTGGTGGAGTCATGTCTATATGCTTCAGGAGGTCCGGTGTCCAGCTCTGACGACAAGCGTGACGCTCGGCGTCGTGACAACGACACCGGCAACAGACAGGGAAAGGACCGGAAACCGGGGCATCCCCGAGCGGGCGGCTCCGGAGGAGGCCCACGCGGTTCCAAGAACCGAGCCGGAACCGACCACGGAGCGGGTCGCAACGGTGCTGACTCGACAGGGCGCCGTGGAAACGGTGTGAGTCGCCACAACGATTCGCGTGGCGGAGCCAACCGAACCGGCAGCAATGTCGGTAACCGCGATTCGGGGAATCAGTCCAAGCGTAACGCTCCGAGGCGAGCCGATCGGTCCGGTGATGCTACCGATTCGCGGCAGAATCGTCGTTCACACGCCGATCGGAACCAGAACAGGCGTGATACCCGTGCGGATTCTCCGCATGGTAACGCCGAACGAACTCGCGGTGATTCCGGAAAGCGGACACCCTCCGCCGATCCCGGTCGTCCCAGAGCACCCAAGCTGCCCGAGGAGGCCAACGCTTCCCAACTCGATCCCGAGGTGCGGCGCGACTTCCGAGCGCTGCCCAAGATGGTGGCCGAGGACGTGGGAGCGCACGTGGTCGCGGTCGGGATGTTACTGGAACAGGAACCGGAAAAGGCGTTGGAACACGCCCGGTACGCTCGCCGGAAAGCTTCCAGATCGCCCGCTGCGAGAGAAGCCAACGGGTTGGCCGCCTACTACGTGGGAAACTGGAGTGAAGCCCTCTCCGAATTGCGCGCCGCTCGTCGTATGGGAGGTCAGTCCCACCTCGCGATTATCGCCGATTGCGAGCGTGCCCTCGGCAAGCCCCAGCGTGCTCTGGAACTCACCCGGGAGGACGAGGCGACTCGGCTGCCCCAGGACGAAGCGATCGAACTGCGAATCGTGGGAGCGGGGGCACGTCGTGATCTCGGTCAATCCGAAGCCGCTGTCGTGAGCCTGCAGATTCCCGAACTCGATCCGCAGCGTAACGAATCGTGGAGCGCCCGGCTGTTCTACGCCTACGCGGACAATCTGCTGGCGGTGGGACGCACGCGCGAAGCCTTCACCTGGTTCGTACACGCGGCCAACGCCGATGATGACGAAGTCACCGACGCCCCCGAACGACTCGAAGAGCTCGTGACCGAGCTGGGAGGTCCCGAGGAGGCGGAACGGTTGGCCGCCCGTGCCGAAACCGATACCGCCGTCTCCGAAGTTTCGGAGGGGACCGTCGACACGGACCTCGATCACGGCACCGGTGATTCTCGTGCGGACCGGCGGTCCGCGGGTTCCCATGACATCAATCTGGGGGTCTGGGACTGATCCGGAATCGACGTTTCCCGAACGCCGGAGGGAGTAACGTGGAGCGATCGCTCGGTGCCGAGCACGACGCGTTGTTGTTCGATCTGGACGGCACGGTCTATCGCGGGGGCGAGGTCATCAAGGGTGCCGATTCGACTGTTTCCCGTGCCCGTGACTCGGGTATCACGATTCGCTACGTCACTAACAACGCTTCCAAACCCCCCGAGGCGGTCGCCGACAACTTGAACACGCTCGGGGTCCCGGCAGCGGTCTCCGAGATCAGTACCAGTGCTCAGGCGGGAGCGGCCTTACTGGCCGAGCGCTTGCCGCTCGGGGCTCCTGTGCTCGTCGTCGGTACCGTGGCCTTGGCCGAGGAACTCGTCGCTGTCGGACTGTCCCCGGTGCGAACGACGGATGCGGGACCGGTGGCCGTGTTGCAGGGGCATTCCCCCGACACCACGTGGGCCGATCTGGCGGAAGCCTGTTTGGCGATACGCGCCGGTGCTGTTTGGGTCGCTTGCAACCGTGACGCCACGCTTCCCACCGAGCGGGGTGAGCTGCCCGGAAACGGGGCACTGGTGGCGGCGCTGCGGGAGGCGACCGGCGGTTTCCCGTTGGTCGCGGGCAAGCCGGAACGAACACTGCTGGATCGGGCAGCGGCCTCGGCCGCCGCGCGACGACCGATCGTGGTGGGCGACAGGTTGGAAACGGATATTCTCGGCGCGGGCAGGGCCGGCGTTCCCTCGCTGATGGTGTTGAGCGGTGTCAGTACTCCCGCCGAGCTGCTCGCGGCTCCCCCTGAGTGCCGCCCCGCTCATGTGGCGGCCGATGTGACCGCGCTGGAACTTCCGGCCGCGGCTTCCAGGATCTCGGAACAGAGCGCCTGGAAAATCGACACCACCGGGGCCGGGCTGACACTCGCCGCCGTGAACGGCGCGGACAACCGTTCCGAGGAGTCCGGCACGTATCCGTGGAACAGGCTCTCCGCGCTACGAGCCCTGTGTGCGGCGTGGTGGTCGGAGGGCAGCGGCGGGGACGTCGAGGTGCTGTGCGAGGACTCGACAGCCGAGACCGCGCTCCGGGAGCTGGGACTGTATCGCCTCGACGGAGAGCGCTTCGCTACTGCCGTCACCGGTTGAATCGTTCGTCGTGTCCCGCCGAAAGCGGTGGTGGCCGGGGATCCGCTGAGTGTCGGAGCGTTCACGCGAACCGCTGTGGCCGAGCGCACCGAGAAGCAGCGGCCGACGTGATCCGATAACGTGGAAGTGCCGTGGTTCTTTCGGCATCTTTTCGCGCGTGGTGTTCGTGCGGTGTGATTGGTATCACTGTGAGTGGTGTGCAATGAGGCAGGAGGAGATGGAGTCGGCGGGACAACACGGTGACGGAACGGCCGATTCGGTGACTTCCACCGACTCCGTCGTCGACCGGATTCAGGAGG
The DNA here is from genome assembly GCA_030803735.1 of Actinopolyspora lacussalsi. Taxonomy (NCBI): domain Bacteria; kingdom Bacillati; phylum Actinomycetota; class Actinomycetes; order Actinopolysporales; family Actinopolysporaceae; genus Actinopolyspora; species Actinopolyspora lacussalsi. The sequence goes on from JAURUC010000001.1 coordinate 882,725, forward strand.
CCGAAGGTGTCGTTGAGCGTTCGTTGGCGGGCCTGCGGGAGCTGGACGGGCTCCCCGTCTCCGAACACGTCGCCAGGTTCGACGCGGTTCACGACGCGTTGACCGACGCCCTCAACCGGGCCGACGAACTGCTGTCCGGACCGAGTAGTAGCGGGAGTTGAAGCGGTGCCCCGGAAAGCGCGACTGGATGCCGAGCTGGTACGTCGTAAGCTCGCTCGTTCACGGGAACACGCCGGTGAGCTGATCGCTGCCGGACGTGTCACGGTGCGCGGCTTCGTGGCCCGCAAGTCCGCGACCACGGTTGAGAACGATGCGTCGATAGTCGTGGCCGACGACGTGGAAGATCCCAACTGGGCTTCCCGTGGTGCTTATAAGCTGCTCGGAGCGTTGGAGTTCTTCGAAAAGGACGGCTTGCGTGTCGAGGGCCGCCGGTGTATGGACGCGGGGGCCTCCACCGGAGGCTTCACCGATGTGCTGCTGCGGCGAGAGGCGGCGGAAGTCGTGGCCGTGGATGTCGGTTACGGCCAGCTGGACTGGAAATTGCGCACCGACGAGCGCGTGCTGGTCCGTGACCGCAAGAACGTGCGGACGCTGACGTCGGCCGATATCGGCCAGGCGGCGGACCTGGTGGTGGCGGACCTGTCGTTCATCTCACTGCGGCTGGTGCTGCCCGCACTGAGCGAGTGCATACATCGGGGATCCGACCTGGTGCTCATGGTCAAGCCGCAGTTCGAGGTCGGCAAGGAGCGCCTCGGCACAGGGGGAGTGGTCCGGGACCCGGCGTTGCGTGCGGAGGCGGTGCTCGGAGTGGTCGCGGCCGCGGCCGAGTACGAGCTGCGACTACAGGCCGTGGTCGCCAGTTCGCTTCCCGGACCGTCCGGCAACGTCGAGTACTTCGTCTGGCTGCACCGTCGCACCGACGAGGCTCCCCGCGATGTGACCACCATGGTCACCGAGGCGGTGACGGTCTCTTCGGCCGATGCCGTCGTGCCCTCCCGAGCTGTGCACACCGAAACCGGGGAGTTCGGAGAGGATGACGCCGGTTGACCCGCGACGTGCTTCTGGTGATACACACCGGTAGGCAGTACAACCTGGGTACCGCGGAGAAGGTCGCGGGCAGACTGATCGGTGCCGGTATGCGGGTGCGCGTGCTGGCGGAGGAGGCGCCCCAGCTCAGTCCGGCCTGTTACAGCCGCGTGGTGGCACCGGGACCGCTCGCCGCGGCGGGGACGGAGTTGGTGCTCGTTCTCGGAGGTGACGGCACCCTGCTGCGCGCCGCGGAACTCGCGAGGATGGCCGGAGTGCCGGTCTTCGGGATCAATCTCGGCCGGGTCGGATTCCTGGCGGGGGCTGACTTCGACGCACTCGACGAGGCGGTCGACGCCGTGGTCGAGGGTCGTTACCACGTGGACGAGCGGATGACCATCGACGTCACCGCCAGGATGGGGAACCAAGTACTGGCCACCACCTGGTCACTCAACGAGGCCAGTGTGGAAAAGAGCAGTCGGGAACGCATCCTCGACGTCGTCGTCGAGGTGGACGGCCATCCGGTCTCCACTTTCGGTTGCGACGGTGTGTTGTGCTCCACTCCGACCGGGTCCACCGCCTACGCCTTCTCGGCTGGTGGACCCGTCGTCTGGCCACAGGTGGAAGCGTTGCTGGTCGTACCCAGCAACGCGCACGCGCTTTTCGCGCGTCCACTGGTTCTGGCGCGTGACTCCACTCTGGCCCTCGAGGTCGACCAGAACGGTCACGACGCCGTGCTTTGCTGCGACGGGCAACGGCACTTCGATCTGCCCGCGGGATCCCGAGTGGAAGTGCTGGCCTCGGACAACCCGCTGCGGCTGGTTCGACTGCACGACACCTCGTTCACCGACCGGCTGGTTCGCAAGTTCGAACTCCCCGTGCACGGCTGGCGGGGGCCGGTATCCGAATAGGATTCATTGCTGTTGCGTGTCGGGGTAGCCCGCCGCTGCGTGTCGCTGAACTCGGTCGCGACCGCCTGTTCTTCCGTTCCACGTGGCGAGGGGCGAATGACATTCGTCCCTGAAACGCGCCGAACCGGATCGCCGGGCCGTCGGCTACGTGAGCGCGCCAGCTAGGGTGCTTGCTGTGTTGGCGGAGATGCACATCCAAGGGCTGGGCGTGATCGACAGTGCCACGCTTGAACTGCATTCGGGGCTGACGGTGGTGACCGGTGAGACGGGTGCGGGCAAAACCATGGTGGTTACCGGCCTGCACCTGCTCAGCGGTGGTCGAGCCGACAGCTCCAGAGTCCGTTCGGGAGCCCAACGAGCCGTGGTGGAGGGTCGCTTCGTCACCACCGCGGAGTCGGGGGCTGCCGAAGTGGCGGGTGAGGCCGGGGCCGAGCCGGACGAGGACGGCAGTCTGATCGCGGTCCGCAGTGTCAGTTCCCAGGGGCGTTCCCGGGCGCATCTCGGTGGTCGCTCGGTGCCGAACACGGTGCTCGCCGAACTCGCGGACCAGGTGCTGGCGGTGCACGGCCAGAACGACCAGCTTCGGTTGTTACGCGCCGATGAGCAGCGTGCCGCGTTGGATCGGTTCGCGGGTGAGGCCGTCGAACAGCCACTCGCGGAGTACCGCAGGCTGCGGCGGGAGTGGCTCGAAGTCGTGCGGGAACTGTCCGAGCGGAGTCAACGTTCCCGCGAACTCGAACGCGAGGCCGATCTGCTGCGTCACGGACTCTCGGAGATCGAGGCAGCGGATCCCGCACCCGGGGAGGACACCGAACTGGTCGACCGCGCCCGCAGGCTGTCCGATATCGATCAGCTGCGTGAACTCGCCACCGGCGCCCACACCGCGATCAGTGGCTCCGACGCGGAGGATCCGGACGGGGCGGGAGCGATGAGTCTGGTGGGACAGGCCCGCCGGTTGCTGGGCTCGTCCGAGGATCCCAAGCTGCGCGAGATCGGGGATAGACTCTCCGAGGCCGCGGCCGTGCTCAGCGATGCCGGCACCGAACTGAGCGGCTATCTCGAGGAGCTCCAGGCGGACCCGGCCGAGCTGGAGCGAGTACTCGCCCGCCAGGCCCAACTCAAACAACTAACCAAGAAATACGCCGAGGACATCGACGGCGTGCTCGAATGGGCCGAACGTGCCCGGGACACGCTGCGCGGCATGGACACCTCCGAGGAGGCGCTGGCGGAGTTGGCGGCACGGCGGGACAGCCTTGCGGCGGAACTCGCCGAGCACGCCCGTGAACTCAGCCGGATCCGAACCGAGGCGGCGGGCAGGCTGGCGGCAGCCGTCACCGAGGAGCTCACCGGACTCGCCATGGCGCAGGCCGAGTTCGAGGTGTCGGTCTCACCCCGGCACGCCACCGCTGGTGGACACGAGACGGTAGTGCTGGACGGGAAGCCGGTGCACGCCGGTCCGGACGGTGTCGACGAAGTGGAGATGCGTCTCCGCGCTCATCGGGGAGCACCGGCACTGCCCATTCAGAAGGGGGCTTCCGGCGGAGAGCTCTCCAGGGTGATGCTGGGGCTCGAAGTGGTACTCGCGGATTCCGACACCGTTCCCACACTGGTGTTCGACGAGGTCGACGCCGGAGTCGGTGGGAGAGCCGCGGTGGAGATCGGTAGACGCCTCGCGCGACTGGGCAGAACCCATCAGGTCGTGGTGGTTACGCATCTGCCGCAGGTGGCCGCCTACGCCGACCGGCACCTCGTGGTCGACAAGGCCACCGAAACCGCCGGCCTCACCCACAGTGACGTTCGTACGGTTTCCGACGAACAACGTGTCACGGAGCTCGCGCGGATGTTGGCGGGGCTCGATTCCACCGAGACCGGACGCGCCCACGCGGAGGAACTCCTCGAGGTGGCCGATCGCTATAAGGCCGACTTCTGACGTGCGAGCCGACTCGGGTGAGTAGACACCTCGTCGTCCCGGCTCCGTCGAACGGTGCGGCCGGGCTTGACATCCCCTGGAAGTGGCGCTTTCAACGGTGCGCCTGCATTGTCGACCACCCTCCCGGCGTGGCGGCGGAACATTCGGTGACTGTTTTGTCACCATCGGTGTATGCGACTCAGTGGCCTGCTCGGAAGTCGGCAGGAGACATTGCCCGGCATCATCGGAACAGCGCGTGTCCAGCGCCGGATCGGCGAACTACCGCATCGGATCTCCCCACGGGACATCGTGGTTCTCGACGAGCCCGATCTCGATCGCCACGTCGCGGAGTCCCTGGTCGCTCACGAGGTGGCCGCGGTCGTCAACGCCGGTCCCGCCATATCGGGCAAGTATCCGAACCTCGGTCCGGAGGTGCTGCTCGCCGCCGGTATCCTGCTGCTCGACAACGCGGGTTCCGAGGCGGTGGAACGTATCCGGGACGGCGCCACGCTGCGGCTGCACAACGGCGAGGTGCACCTCGTCGGTAAACGCGGTGAAGAGGAACTTCTGCTGCACGCAGCGGAACAGGACACCGAGAGCGTCGCCACACGCATGGCCGAGGCGAAGTCGGCGATGTCCGCGCAGTTGGAGGCGTTCTCCGCCAACACCATCGAGTTCCTCCGGAACGAGCGGATGCTCGTGCTGGACGGTATCGGAGTGCCCGAGGTCGGTGTGGCCATGTCCGGGCGTCACGTGTTGGTGGTCGCACCAGGACGTGGGCACGCGGAAGAGCTCAAACGCCTGCGTCGCTACGTGCGGGAATACCATCCGGTGCTGCTCGGCGTCGGCACCGCCGCGGATACGCTGTGCGCGGCCGGGCTGTCCCCCGACGTGATAGTGGGGGACCCGACGGTGCTGGACGTGCGTACGCTCAAGGCGGCCGACGAGGTCGTCATTCCCGCCGACACCGATGGTTACGCCCCGGGGATCGAACGGATCCAGGACCTCGGTATCGGAGCGGTGACCTTCCCCGCCTCGGGAAACGCCGAGGATCTGGCCCTGCTGCTCGCCGACGCCCACGGGGCCGAACTCGTGGCGACGGTGGGCATGCGCGCCACCCTCGACGAATTCCTGGACCGTGCGCGTGCGGGAACCAATCCCTCCACGTTCCTGACCAGACTTCGGCTGGGCGGGAAAATCGTGCACGGTTCGGCCGTGCTCGAGCTGCAGCGTAACCGAGTTTCCACCGTAGCCGTGTTGTTGCTGGTGCTGAGCGTGGTTCTCGCGATGTTCGCCGTGGTGAGCACCTCGGGAATGTTCGGGCCCTATCTGACCGTGCTCGGAGCCTTCGGAGACACCGTCGTCGAGTTCTGCGAAGGGCTGATCACGTGATTTCCGTGCGTTATCGTGCGATCTCCATCGCTCCACGGGCTGTGCGAGGTGCTCTGCGAGAGACGAAGGTGGTGCTGCTGGTCGTTCCCGGGGCCGACAGCGACAGCCCTCGGTCCATGAGCAGGATGATCACGGCGGCCGGAGGTTCGGACCGGAACGCCGTGGCTGACCGAGAGCTTCACGGATCCGGACAGGGCAGCACGGCTGCGTGAACTGGCGACCCGGCTGTTGCCTGCCGGGGCGCGGCTTCCCGTCACCTCCGCTCCGGGAGAGTTGGCCGGCGGACTGATGGACCCGCTGACGCTGCTCGACCCCCGCACCAAGGAACCGAAGGCCGGACGACAGGAGCGCGACGCCGCCCTCGCCGGGCTGCATGCGAACGGCTTCGTGCGGATCTCGCCGGATTTCGCCCCCGCACGGTTGGCCGTGGTGCTCACCGGCGGCGGCGAGTCACGGGACACCACAGGAGTACTACCGCGTCTCGCGGCGAGGCTGGATCGAGGTGGTGCCGGTGCGGTACTGGCCGGGCGGTCCGGTTCCGCGGAGGGCAATGCCGCGGTCGGCATAGCCAGGGCCGACACCTCGATCGCCGCTGCCCTGTCCACGGTCGACAACGCGGAGACCACCGCGGGCCGCGTGGCCACGTCACTCGCGCTGGAAGCAGAACTTCGGGATCGAGTCGGACACTACGGTTCCGGGGCGGGCGCGGAAGGACAGGTTCCGGAGCGGGTCTGCGGCGAAGCCGCACGCGCCGAACATCCCGCCGAGTGCCCCGAGCAGTAGCTGCCGCGTTCCGAGGTGACGGTCACGGCGAGTGCGTAGCGGCGCCGTCTTCCCGGGGTTTTCCCGACTCGGGGTGTGCCGGGCGGCGCGACCGTATGGGCGCCGCCCGGCAGAGGCCCGGCGCGAATGGGGAGGGGCGCCGCGCCGGACCGGTTCAGATGAACTTCGCCCTGGCGAGCATGCCCGAGAATGCCGTGCAGTGGCATACTTCGATCGGCTGATTCGTTGGACACGTTTCGTAGTAGATGTGTCTCGTCCGGCTCCGGACCTAGAGCCGTTTGCCGTGCTCGACGGATGCTCGCGGTGCACCACTCGGCCTCGCGGCCGCCCACCGAGCGTGTCGGTCCGCCGGGACGAACACACCCGCCCGAACAGTCGTCGTCGGCGACGACCGCGTCCGCTCCGGCGGGTGGAGCACCGCGGTCCGCCGTACGTCGGGGTCCGGTGCATCCCCGGGAGCGAGTGCGATATGCTGTAGTCCCGTGGGAGCGACGGTGTCAACGTTCCTGCCAGCACAAACACCAGCATGGTGACGGCATCGACCACGGGGAGCTTCTTTGGTGCCGCAAGCACGCACGATCAAGCATGTATTCGTCACAGGGGGCGTCTCCTCCTCCCTCGGCAAGGGGCTCACGGCCTCCAGCCTGGGGGAACTACTCACATCCCGCGGGTTGCGGGTGACCATGCAAAAGCTCGACCCGTATCTCAACGTTGATCCGGGCACGATGAATCCGTTCCAGCATGGTGAGGTCTTCGTCACGGACGACGGGGCCGAGACGGATCTCGACATCGGGCACTACGAGCGCTTCCTGGACCGGGCGCTGACGCGCAACGCCAACATCACCACCGGTCAAGTTTACTCCTCGGTGATCGCCAAGGAACGCCGTGGCGAGTACCTCGGGGATACGGTGCAGGTGATCCCGCATATCACCGACCAGATCAAGGCGCGGGTCCGTGCGATGGCCGAGCCGGACGAGAACGGTCAGACCCCGGACGTGGTCATCACCGAGATCGGCGGGACGATCGGCGACATCGAGTCGTTGCCCTTCCTGGAGGCGTGCAGACAACTCCGCCACGATCTCGGCAGGGACAACTGCTTTTTCCTGCACGTTTCGTTGGTGCCTTACCTCGCGCCCTCCGGCGAGCTCAAGACCAAACCGACCCAGCACTCGGTCAAGGAGCTGCGCAACATCGGTATCGCTCCGGACGCGTTGGTCTGCCGGGCCGACCGCGAGCTCTCCGGCGAGCTCAAGGACAAGATCGCGCTGATGTGCGACGTGGACTCCGACGGTGTGGTGGCCTGTCCCGACGCCGCCTCCATCTACGACATCCCCCGCGTGTTGCACGGCGAGGGGCTTGACGCCTATCTGGTCCGCAGGCTGGGGCTTCCGTTCCGCGACGTCGACTGGTCGGTGTGGGGCGATCTGCTCGAACGGGTACACAATCCCACCGAGAAAGTCAGGATCGCCCTGGTGGGCAAGTACGTCGACCTGCCCGATGCCTACCTCTCGGTCACCGAGGCGTTGCGCGCGGGCGGATTCGCGAACCGGGCCAAGGTGGAAATATCCTGGGTGGCCTCCGACGACTGCGAGAGCGAGGCCGCTGCCGCGCGTGCCCTGGCCGGTATGGACGGGGTGCTCGTACCCGGTGGATTCGGTGTACGGGGTATCGAGGGCAAACTCGGCGCGATCGAGTACGCGCGCACGAACGGGATCCCGGTGTTGGGGCTCTGTCTGGGGCTGCAGTGCATGGTGATCGAGGTGGCGCGCAACCTCGCCGGGCTGCAGCGCGCGAACTCGACCGAGTTCGCCGCTCCCTGCCAGCATCCGGTGATCAGCACCATGGCCGATCAGCACGACGTGGTGGCGGGGGAGCGCGACATGGGCGGCACCATGCGTCTGGGCACCTATCCGGCCGCGTTGCGGGAGGACTCCCTGGTGGCTCAGGCTTACGGCACCCTGGAGGTCTCCGAACGGCACCGTCATCGTTACGAGGTCAACAACGCCTACCGGGAGCAGTTGTCCAAGGCGGGACTGGTGTTCTCGGGAACCTCGCCGGACGACCGGTTGGTCGAGTTCCTCGAACTGCCCCGTGAGGAGCACCCGTTCTTCGTGGGGACCCAGGCTCATCCGGAGATGACGAGCCGTCCCACCCGGCCGCATCCATTGTTCAGCTCGTTCGTCCGCGCGGCACTGGACTACCGTGCCGCGGAACGGTTGCCGGTCGAGTTGCCCGGTACCGTGCAGGCACCGGCGAGCGTCTGAACGGTCGGACCGAGACACGCGATTCGCTAACCGGCTGCGGACCGGGACACGCTCGCTTCGTTCGTGCGCGGTCCCGGCCCGGCCTTCCTCGGCCCGGGGCGCCAAAGCTTCTCGTGGTGCGCTTTCCGGACGAGCCCGTCGTCGAGTCCGGCTTTCGGGACCGGACTCCGGACCGGTAAACAGGATCACCGAGTGAGAACACCGAGACACTCCAGGAGCGCTCCGCATGTCCGCCGATCCCGAACAGCCCGGCACGCCGATCACCCGTACGAACGGTCGGCACAGCTTCACCACGCTGTCGACCTCCGATGTCTACGTGGGCAATATTCTGGCGCTGCGTGCCGACGAAGTCGCCATGCCGGGTGGTGGACGTTCGCGCCGTGAGGTCGTCGAGCACTCCGGCGCGGTAGCGGTGGTGGCGCTGGACGAGCACGAACGTGTCGTGCTGGTTCACCAGTATCGCTATCCGCTGGATCGCAGACTCTGGGAACTGCCGGCGGGCCTGCTGGACGCTCCCGGTGAGCCCCCGCTGCACACCGCTCGTCGGGAACTCGCGGAGGAGGTCGGACTCGCCGCCGAGGAATGGTCGGTCCTCGTCGATGTGGCCGCCTCACCCGGGTTCACGGACCAGTCCGAGCGGGTCTACCTCGCCCGTGGCCTGTCCGAGGTCGCTCTCCCGGAACCCGTGGCCGACGAGGAGGCGGATCTCGTCGTGCGCCGGTTCGAATTGGATCGCGCCGTCGACATGGTCTTCAGGGGCGAGATCGTCAACGCCCCCGCCGTCTCGGGACTGTTGGCGGCCCAGGCGGTGTCGCGGGGACGCGCCGTGCCCAGAAACCCGGACGCCGAATGGGGGGATCGCCCCGTCCGGTTCCCCGCCCGAACCGAGCGTTGAACACGCTCTACCCGGTTCGGCCCGCACGGCCCCCCGCGCTCGTGTCATGGTGATCCGGGAAGGAGCCCATCGATGCCCGATCTCGACAAACTGCCCGACGAACTGCGCCGAGTGATCAGAGCTTATCTCGATCACCTCGTGGTGGAACGGGGAACCGCTCCCAGCACGCTGGAGTCCTACACTCGGGACCTGCGTCGTTACGGCGCTTACCTGTCCGGGGCGGGAATCGTGGAACCGGGCGGAGTTTCGCCCGATCTGGTGGGTGAGTTTCTCGCCACACTGCGCAGGGGTGAGCACGATGGCGGGGTTCCGCTCGCGCCCGCTTCCGCGGCCAGAACCATCGTGGCGGTGCGGGGGTTGCATCGCTTCGCTCTCCTGGAGGGATTCACGGCGCGGGACCCGGCACGTGAGGTGACTCCGCCCGCCCTGCCGCGACGTCTGCCGAAGGCGTTAAGCGTCGACGAGGTCATGCGGCTGCTGGAAACGGGTACTGTCGAAGGCATGCGCGGATTGCGGGACCGTGCCTTGCTGGAACTGCTCTACTCCAGTGGAGCGCGGATTTCCGAGGCGGTCGGTCTGGACAGCGATGATCTCGACGAACGGGAGCGGACCGTCCTGTTCGACGGGAAGGGCGGGGTGCAACGTCGGGTTCCGGTGGGGCGTCCGGCCCTTGCCGCGATCGAGGCATACCGCGTCCGTTCGCGTCCCGCGCTGGCGAAGCGGGGCAGGGGGGACAGGGCGTTGTTCCTCAATTCCCGCGGCGGCAGACTCTCCCGGCAGAGCGCCTGGAACATCCTGAAAACCACGGCCGAACGTGCCGGTGTGTCCACTTCGGTCTCGCCACACGTGCTTCGGCATTCCTTCGCGACTCATCTACTGGAAGGGGGAGCCGATGTGCGGGTCGTGCAGGAGCTGCTCGGGCACTCGTCGGTCTCGACAACTCAGATGTACACAATGGTCACCATGAATACGTTGCGCGAGGTCTACGCCACCACCCATCCCAGGGCGCGCGACTGAATTCCACGGGTTCACCCGGCTCCCTGCCGGGTGAGCGAGCGGTACCGCGAGGTGTTTCGTCCGGACAACGGCGATGCGCGTTGCCGCTGCGTGCGCGTGCCGCTTAGGCTGCGCATCGAACGACGTTTTCGAATGCCGTCGCACACAAAGGAGTCACCACCGCCATGTCGACGCCGCAGCCCTCCGCCGGTGGGCGGTACCGGGGCGCGGTCGACCTGAGCATCACCCCCGACACTTCGGAACTCGCCAACGGCGACGGAATGGGACCCGATCCCAACGACGCGAACATCGGCCCCACCGGTAGGCCGCGTCGACACGTTCCGGAGCCCGCGGTGTTGGACACGCACGGGCCCGCCTCGGTGCTGGCGATGTGCAACCAGAAGGGCGGCGTCGGTAAGACCACGTCCACGATCAATCTGGGGGCGGCACTCGCCGAGTACGGACGCAAGGTGTTGCTGGTCGATTTCGATCCACAAGGTGCATTGTCGGTAGGTCTCGGCGTGCAACCGCACCAGCTGGAGCAGACCATCTACAACGTCATCATGGAACGCTCCGCCGAACTCCGCGAGGTGATCAGATCCACCAGTGTCTCGGGAATGGATCTGTTGCCGAGCAACATCGATCTCTCGGCGGCCGAGGTCCAACTCGTCGCCGAGGTGGGGCGGGAGCAGGCGCTGGAGCGTGCCCTGCGGCCGGTGCGCGCGGAGTACGACTTCGTGCTGGTCGATTGCCAGCCGTCGTTGGGGCTGCTGACGGTCAACGCGTTGGCGGCGGCCCACGGCGTGATGATTCCGCTGGAGTGCGAGTTCTTCAGCCTGCGCGGAGTGGCATTGCTGATCGACACCATCGAGAAGGTCCGCGACCGGCTGAATCCCGATCTGGAGATCAGCGGAATCCTGGCGACGATGTTCGATCCCCGCACGCTGCATTCGCGAGAGGTGATGTCGCGCGTGGTGGAAGCGTTCGGGGATATAGTGTTCGACAGCGTGATAAACCGTACGGTGCGGTTTCCCGAAACCACCGTGGCGGGAGAACCCATCACTCGGTGGGCGCCGCGTTCCTCCGGCTCGAAGGCCTACCGTTCGCTCGCCCGCGAGGTCATCGCGCGGTGAGCCCTGCCGCGAGCCGCTGTTGCTGATGAGGAAACGTGACTGAGGCACAAGCAGCCACCGACTCGGCGCACGAGATGCCCGAACTGGCCGCCGCTCAGGATTCCCAGAGCGGACGCTTCACAGTACGGCTGGAGAACTTCGAGGGGCCGTTCGACCTGTTGCTGCAGCTGATCTCGCAGCATCAGCTCGACGTCACCGAGGTGGCACTGCATCGCGTCACCGATGACTTCATCGCCTACACGAAGGAGCTCGGGCAGCGCTCCGAGCTGGACGAGATCAGTGAGTTCCTCGTCGTGGCGGCCACGCTGCTGGATCTCAAAGCGGCTCGGCTCGTCCCCGCCGCCGAGGTCGAGGACGAGGAGGACCTCGCCCTGTTGGAGGCCCGCGACCTGCTGTTCGCACGGTTGCTGCAGTACCGGGCCTACAAGCGGGTCGCCGAACTGTTCCGACAGCTCGAAGCCGGGGCACTGGGGCGCTACCCCCGGGCGGTCTCGCTGGAGCAGCGCTATCTCGACCTGATGCCGGAAGTGGTTCTCGGAGTGGATGCCGCCGGCCTGGCGGAGACAGCCGCCGCGGTGTTCCGCCCCAAACCCCCACCGACCGTGTCGCTGGACCACCTCCACCAGCAACGCGTCTCGGTGCGCGAGCACGCGGCGGAGCTGCGGGTGCTGTTGGCCGAGCGGGGCAGCGCACTGTTCGCCGAGCTGACCGAGCGGTGCGGCACGAGTCTCGAGATCGTGGCCCGGTTCCTGGCGCTGCTCGAATTGTTCCGCGAGGCGGTGGTCACGTTCGATCAGCCGGAACCGCTCGGGGAGCTCGCGGTCTCCTGGGTGGGCGGCAGCGCCGAACAGGCTCGCGTGGCCGCCGAGGCCGATCGGGATCGAGACGAGGAAGAGGATTACGGGTGAGTGACGAGAAGCATCCCGATGGTTCCCGTACCGGGGAAGCCGAGGGCGGCGAGGAGACCGAGCGGGCGGTCGGTACAGGGGAAGGGCGGAGTCGTGAGTGGCCCGCCCTCGACTCCGAGCCCGCGCTGGACGCCGCGCTGGAAGCGGTGCTGCTGGTGGTCGATGCCCCTGCCGGTGAGGAGCTGCTGGCCGAGGTCCTCGATCAGCCCGTGGATCGGGTCACCACAGCCCTGAGTCGGCTGGCCGAGGGCTACACCACGGCGGGAAGTGGTATCGAGCTGCGCAGGGTGGCGGATGGCTGGCGGTTCTACACCCGCGATGTGTACGCTCCCGTCGTCGAGCGATACCTCCTCGACGGGCAGCGGGCCAAGCTCACCAAGGCCGCGCTGGAGACGCTCGCCGTCATCGCCTATCGGCAACCGGTGACTCGCTCGAAGGTGGCCGCGGTGCGCGGTGTTAACGTGGACGGGGTCGTACGTACCCTGCTGGCGCGTGGACTGATCCACGAAGCCGGTACCGACCCGGAATCGGGCGGCACTTCCTACTGCACGACCGAGTTGTTCCTGGAACGGCTCGGCCTGTCCTCGTTGCGGGAACTGCCGCCGCTGGCCCCCCTGTTGCCCGAAGTGGATGCGATCGACGATGTCTGAACCGCACGACCCGACGAGCCGGAACAGCCGGGACGCGGAAGGCGTCCGGCTGCAGAAAGTGCTTTCCAAGGCGGGCGTCGCCTCACGCCGCGCCGCTGAGGAGATGATCGTCGAGGGCCGTGTGGAGGTCGACGGTGCTCCGGTCACCACGCTCGGTGCCAGGGTGGATCCGGCCACCTCGGTCATCCACGTGGACGGCAGCAGGGTCGTGGTCGACAACGAAGCCACCCATCTGTTGCTGAACAAGCCCACGGGCATTCTGTGCAGCATGTCCGACGACCAGGGGCGGCCCTGCATCGGTGACTACCTGCCGAAGCGGGAGGGCAAGCTCTTCCACATCGGGCGGCTGGACTTCAACACCGAAGGGTTGCTGCTGATCAGCAACGACGGTGATCTCGCCAATCGACTGATGCATCCCTCCTACCGGGTTCCCAAGACCTATCTCGTCGAGTTGCAGGGGCCCGTTCCCAAGGATCTGGGACGCACCGTCAAGGCCGGTCTGGAACTCGAGGACGGGCTCGCCAGCGTTGATTCCTTCCGCTTCGTCGACACGAACCAGAAGGGGACCCGGGTGTTGGCACAGGTGGTGCTGCACGAGGGACGCAAACGAATCGTCCGCAGACTGTTCAAGGCCGCGGGCTACCCGGTGCAGCGACTGGTCCGGACCGGTGTCGGCGAAGTGCGGCTGACCAATGAACGCCCGGGGGCGATCCGGCCGCTGGACAACAAGGAACTCGGCTCGCTCTACCGCGCGGTCGGCCTGTGACCAGACCGGGGCGCCTGTGACCAGGTCGGTGCGGTGCCCGTTCGGTAGGCGTCGCCCGACCCTCTCATCGCCGCGCCTGCCGTAGCGTCACCAGCCGCTGCGCCACCGGTTCCACCACACGGGCCGCCACCGGGCCGAGGACTGCCATCAGCAGCACATAAGCGGTGGAGAACGCCGCCAGCTCACCGGTGACCGCTCCGGAACCCACTGCCAGGCCCGCGATGACTATGGAGAACTCGCCGCGGGCCACCAGGGCGGCCCCAGCACGGGCCCGCCCCATCCGCCTGATGCCCTGTGAGCCCGCGGCGAACCAGCCGGTGGCGAGTTTCGTGATCGTGGTCAGCAGTGCCAACAACAGCGCGAACGGCAGCACCGGCGGAATCGCGGACGGATCGGTGTTGAGGCCGAACACGACGAAGAACACCGCCGCGAACAGGTCGCGCAGCGGGGCCAGTGTTCGGGTGGCGTTGGCCGCGGTAGACCCGGATATGGCGATGCCCAGCAGGAAGGCGCCCACCGCCGCCGAAACCTGCAGCTGGGCCGCCAAGCCGGCCACGAGCAGCGCCGCCCCGAGCAATCGGAGCAGGAACACCTCGGGATCCGGGCTGTCAACCAACGCCGAGACGTAGCGTCCGTAACGCAGCGCCAGCACCAGCACCAGAGTGATCACCAGGACGGACACACCGACCGCACCGAGACCTCCCAGAAACCCCACCCCGGCGAGCAGGGCGGTCAGGATCGGCAGGTAGATGGCCATGGCCAGGTCCTCGAACACCAGTATCGACAGCACCACCGGTGTCTCACGGTTGCCCAGCCTGCCCAGGTCCCCCAGGACCTTCGCCACGATCCCCGACGAGGAGATGTAGGTGACACCGGCCAGTACGATCGCCGCGATCGGGCCCCATCCCAGCAGCAGTGCCACGGCGGCGCCCGGCGAAGCGTTGAGAACCACGTCGACGAGCCCCGCCAGCCAGGAACGGCGCAACCCCGTGACCAGCTCACTCGCCGAGTACTCCAACCCCAGCAGCAGCAACAGCAGGACGACCCCGATCTCCGAGGCGATCTCGGTGAACGGTTCGATGCCGCCCAGCGGGATCAGCCCGCCCTGCCCGAAGGCCAACCCGCCGAGCAGATACAGCGGGATCGGCGATATACCGATGCGCCAGGCGAGTCGCCCGAGCACCCCCAGACCGAAGAAGACAGCTCCCAGTTCGATCAGCGTGATCGCAGTGTGTTGCACCTGGTTCCTCTCGCCCGCGCGGACGTCGACAGGATCCGTTCAACCTCCGGAATCCGTGGGGCGCCGCCCGAGCATCCCGGCGGGAACGGCCGGTTCGAGTCGAATCAGCCGTGTTCCATGATCTCGCCGGCTGCGCGCAGACCTTCGGCGGTACCGACGACGACCACAAGGTCGCCGCCCGCGAAGACGAAATCCGGGCGAGGGGAGGGCAGCACCGACCCGTCCCTTATCACCGCCACTATCGAAACCGAGGTCCGGGTGCGCATCTCGGTCTCGCCGAGCGGGCGCCCGTCGAACGGCGAGTTGGGCACCAGCGGCAGTTGCCAGGTGGTCACGCCGGTCACTTCGCGCTGTTGCTCGCTGAGCTGCCGCACCAGTTGGGGAGCTCCGAGCAGGTTCGCCAGCGTGCTGGTTTCCTCCCCGGTGAGATCGGTAGCCGCACAGATCTTGTCCGGGTCCCTGGCATCGGAGACGATCAGCTCCATCCGGCCGTCCCGGTAGGTGATCACTCCGATGCGGCGCCCGGATTCGGTCGTGAATTCCTGTTGCGTGCCCAGCCCCGGCAGCGGGGTCACGGTGACGTCCACACGACCGATCTTAAAACGTCTCGCGGCTTCGCAGTAGTCGGCCGATCGGTCGTGCGGGACTCGATTGAGTCACCGCGGTCGCGGACAGGCAGAATGAAACATTGTCGGTTAGCCCGAGCGAGCGACGTGGTCATTCGTTGTCGAGGAGGTCAGTCGAGGTGTCCCAGCCCGAGCTCAACGGAATCGTGGCGGTGGACGGGCCGTCCGGAACGGGCAAGTCCACGGCGGCTCGTGGACTCGCCCACGCGCTCGGCGCTGCTTACCTGGATACCGGCGCGATGTATCGAGCGGTGACACTGGCCGTGCTGCGCGCCGGGGCGCCGCTGGACGACGCCGCGGAACTCACCCGCGTCGCCCGTGAAGCGCATCTGGTGATGCGCACCGCCCCCGACTCTCCCGGCGTGTCGCTGGACGGAGCCGACGTGCGAGGGGAGATCCGCGAGCAGGAAGTCACCAAGGCGGTTTCCGCCGTCTCGGCGGTTCCCGAGGTGCGGGAGCTTCTGGTACGGCGGCAGCGCGCGCTGATCGACACCGCGACACGTCCCAGCGGGGGGATCGTGGTCGAGGGACGTGACGTGGGCACCGTCGTGGTGCCCGAGGCGGGCCTGAAGGTGTACCTGACCGCCTCGGCGGACGCCCGGGCCCACCGCCGCACCGCCCAGGACGCGGCCGAGGGACGCCCGGCGGACCGCGACCTGGTGCACGCCGACGTGCGACGCAGGGACACGCTCGACTCCAACAGGTCCGTCGCACCGCTTCGAATGGCCGAGGACGCGGTTTCGCTGGATACGACCGAGCTCTCGCTGGAACAGGTGCTGCGGCGGTTGCACGAGTTGGCAGTCGCCCGCGGGCTGCTGGTCACCAACGAGCGAGCCGGACGATGAGGGCCGGCGGGAGTCACTCGCAGCGTGACCACCCCACTACGGGTATGCTGCCGGAGGGCAGCTCACCCGGTTTGCGCCGGTTCGGCCGGTGCCTCGGCCGGGTCGTGCTGCGGATGTCGTATCGAATCCGCGTTCGACACGGTGAGCGGGTCCCCACGACCGGCCCCGTGGTTCTCGTCGCCAATCACAGTTCCCTCGCGGACGGTCCGGTGTTGTTCGGGACACTGCCACGTGGTGCGGTGTTCCTGATCAAGCGGGAACTGTTCCGCGGCCCGCTCGGCTGGACACTGTGTAAACTGGGTCATCTTCCGGTTCGTCGTGATGCTCCCGATCGCGCGGCGTTGTCGGCCGCGGTGCGGATACTTCGTTCCGGCGGGGTGATCGGGGTGTTTCCCGAGGGAACTCGAGGCGGAAGCGTGGCCGAGGCGCGGCACGGCGCGGCGTGGTTGGCCCGATCGGCGGGGGCGCCGCTGCTGCCGGTCGCGTGCCGGGGTACCGCTCGCGAGAGCGGGCGACGGTTCCGGTTCCGGCCGAGGGTGGACGTTCTCGTCGGCAGACCCGTCCGCCTGCCGGAGCAGCAGGGCAGAGCGGGGCTGGCCGCGGCGACCGAACGTGTGCGTACCGAGTTGGTCGAGTTGCTCGCCGAACTGGACGGCCAAACGACCGACTCCGACGAACCAGACGATGATGTGAGAGGGAACGAAGCGTGAGCGAAGAGCCGTTTGCCGACGCCGCCGAGGGTGCCGGCCTCGACGGCACCTGGTCCGACGAGAGGGACTGGGCCGACTACGATCACCTGTTCGACGAACTCGACGAGGATTCGGGAACCGAACCCGGCCGTCCCGTCCTGGCGGTTGTGGGCAGGCCCAACGTCGGTAAGTCCACCCTGGTGAACCGGTTGCTCGGCAGCAGGCAGGCCGTGGTCAAGGACACTCCGGGGGTCACGCGGGACCGGGTTACCTACGACGCCGTGTGGAGCGGGCGCGCGTTCAGCGTCGTCGACACCGGTGGATGGGACCCCGATGCCGACGGCATGTACGCCAGTGTCACTTCACAGGCGGAGATGGCCATGTCGGCAGCCGACGCGATCCTGTTCGTGGTCGACGCCAACGTGGGGGTCAGCGGCACCGACGAGGCCGCCGCGAAGGTGCTGCGCCGGTCCCGGCGCCCGGTGATCGTGGTCGCCAACAAGGTCGACGACCAGGTGGCGGTGGCAGGTACGGCCGAGCTGTGGTCCCTCGGGCTGGGGGAGCCGCATCCGGTGAGCGCGCTGCACGGTCGCGGGTCGGGCGACCTGCTCGACGAAGTGCTGCGCGTGCTGCCCGAAACCCCGCGGGAGCAGCTGGGGGGCGCGGCGGGACCGCGACGGGTGGCGCTGGTCGGCAAGCCCAACGTCGGCAAGTCCAGCATGCTCAACCGTCTCGTCGGTGAGCAGCGTGCCGTGGTCGACGAGGTGGCCGGCACCACCGTCGACCCCGTGGACTCGCTGGTCGAGCTCGACGACGAAGTGTGGCGGTTCGTGGACACCGCCGGGCTGCGCAAGCGGGTCAAGACCGCCGACGGCACGGAGTACTACGCCTCGCTGCGCACCAAGGCGGCCATCGAGGCGGCCGAGGTTGCCATCGTGCTCATCGACGGTTCCGAGCCGCTGACCGAGCAGGACCTGCGCATCATCAGCATGGTCATCGAGTCCGGTCGGGCGCTGGTGATCGCCTACAACAAGTGGGACATGGTCGACGACGACCGCAGGCGGAGCCTGGAGAAGGAGATCGATCGCGATCTCGTCCGAGTACGCTGGGCCGAGCGGGTGAACGTGTCGGCCCAGACCGGCCGTGCGGTCGCCAAGCTGGCACCCACGCTGCGGACAGCGCTCGAATCCTGGGACCAGCGCGTCTCCACCGGCCAGATCAATTCGTGGTTGTCGGACATCGTCGCGGCTCATCCACCGCCGGTCCGGGGCGGCAAGCAACCCAAGATCATGTTCGCCACCCAGGCGCACGCCCGACCACCGACACTTGTGTTGTTCAGTTCGGGCTTCCTTGAGGCGGGCTATCGCCGGTTCCTGGAGCGCAAGTTCCGCGAGGCGTTCGGTTTCGCGGGCAGCCCGGTTCGCGTGGTCGTACGGATCAAGGAACGCAAGAGCTCCCGCTGAGCACCGTCCGCTTCGGCCGGGATCGGTATCGGGTAGCCTCCCCGGAAGCCCGGCACCCTGTCCGAGTTCTCCGAACGACAAGGTGCGAGATATGCGTAGTCTGCCGTTGCCCGAAGGGGGCGAGCTGCCCGTGCTCGGGCAGGGGACCTGGGGTATGGGAGAGCGCGACGCGCGACGTGCTGCCGAGGTCGACGCGTTGCGCCACGGGCTCGACTCAGGGATCCGGCTGATCGACACCGCCGAGATGTACGGCGGTGGCGGCGCCGAACAGGTCGTGGGTACCGCGCTGCGGGGCAGGCGGGACGAGGCCTTCGTGGTTTCCAAGGTGTTTCCGCACAACGCCGACCGCGGCGGTACCGTGGCGGCCTGCGAGCGCAGTCTGCGGCGGCTGGGAACGGACCGGCTGGACCTGTACCTGCTGCACTGGCGGGGTGCCACGCCACTGGAGGAGACCATGGCGGCGTTCGAGTCGCTCCAGCGCAGCGGCAAGATCCGCTATTTCGGGGTGAGCAATTTCGATCCGGCCGACATGAGCGAGCTCTTCGCGACCGAGGCAGGATCCCGAGTTGCCACCGATCAGGTGCTGTACAACCTCACCCGCCGAGGCCCCGAGTTCGACCTGCTGCCCTGGTGCAGGCAACGGAACCTGCCGGTGATGGCTTATTCCCCGATCGAGCAGGGCAGGTTGCTCGACGACCCGGTGCTCGGCGAGCTGGCCGCCGAGCGCGGTGTCACCCCAGCGCAGCTGGCGCTGGCGTGGGTGCTGCGGCAGGAAGGGATGTGCGCGATCCCGAAGGCGGCGACCGTCGAACACGTCGACCACAACCGAGCGGCGGTCGAGCTCTCGCTCTCGGACGAGGAGTTGGCCCGACTCGACGAGCGGTTCCCGCCACCCGATGGCCCGACACCGCTGGAGATACTCTGACGGAGCTTTCCCGGTCCGCGCTTTTCCGGTTCGCGTGACGAGGCGGTTCGGCGCGCTGCTCCGCGATTGACCCGAGGCGCCGCCACCGGCCGGAGACACCGGATCCCCCGTAGGGGGCGCGCAGCCGGTGAGCGGCTGCGCGCCCCCTACGGGAGGCCGCCGAGTGCTTGCCGCGGTGAGGGGCCGTCACTCGATCGGAGCGACGTCCTCCGAGGAAGCCGTGGGCAGCCCGAGAGCCCGGCGCAGGAAATCCAGCTGCAGCAACAACAGGTTCTCGCTCTTGTTCTCCGAGGTGGGCATGTGGGTCACGCCGGGCAGCGGCAACAGGGTGTGCGGTCTGCCCGCCGAGGTCAGCGCTTCCGAGAGCCGCAGCGAGTGCGCGAACACCACGTTGTCGTCGACGGTGCCGTGCACCAGCAGCAGCTCCCTGCGCAACTCGGGAGCCATCCGCAGCAGCGAGTTCGCCGTGTACGTCTCGGGGTCGCGGTTCGGGTCGCCGAGGTAGCGCTCGGTGTAGTGGGTGTCGTAGAGCCGGAAGTCGCAGACCGGTGCGCCCGCCACCGCCGCGTGGAACACGTCGGGGCGGCGCAGTACCGCCAGCGCAGCCAGATAGCCCCCGAACGACCATCCCCGGATCCCCACCCGATCGAGATCCAGATCGGTTCGTTCGGCCGCGCACGCGTGCAACGCGTCCACCTGGTCCTGCAGCGGTGGCCCGGCGAGGTCACCGGACACCGCCCGGTCCCAGTCCGGGCCGCGACCGCCCGTGCCCCGGCCGTCCGTGACGAGCACGGCGAATCCCTGCTCGGCGAACCACTGCGGCGTGAGATACCCCTGCTGTCGTCGCAGCACCCGCTGTGCCTGCGGACCCCCGTAGGGGTCCAGCAGTACCGGCAGCCTGCCGTGTTCCGGGCGATGTCCGTGCGGCAGCAGCAGCGCGGAGCACAGCTCGCGGGCACCGAGTCGCAGTAGTTCGACGCGCGGCGTGATCGTGCTCGTCTCGGCGAGCGAGGTGATCTCGGCGATCGGTTCCTCTCCGCGGGATACCCGCACGGTGCCGTGCAGCCGCTCCGTGCCGCTGGAGGACAGCACGGTCACCGGTCCGCCACGGGTGGCGCTGTGCACACCGTCCTGTTCGGATACCCGTTGCGCGCCCGATTCGCTCACCCGGTAAACATGGACCTGGGTGGGGTCCTCCGCCGATGCCGACACCAGGATGTCGGTGGGGCCGATGTCCAGAATCGCGCGGACCTGCAGCGCGGGACCGGTCCAGTCGTCGCCGTCGACCAGGAGCCGGTAGGCGCCGTCGACCGCGCTGATCCGCGCCAGGCCGCCGCCCGGGGTCCAGGCGGGCCAGCCGGTCTTGATCTCGATCCAGTGCGGATCGGTCTCGCGATGCAGCTCCGTGGTTTCCCCGGTGTCGGGATCCACCGCCAGCACCAGTTGGCTACGCTGGTCACGACTCTGCACCGCCAGCAGCGGTCGGCCGTGTTCGGACCAGTGAGCCGCCACCAGGTACGGATGGCTGGTGTTTTCCCAGCGCACGGGTGTTCGTTGTCCGAACTTCGTGTCGTCGACCCGCAGCAGCTCCAGGGTGACCGCGGCGTTGGCCTCCCCGGCGGCGGGATACGGCATCGTTCTGGGGGGCCGTGCCGGATCGGCGGGGTCCGCGAGGTTCCACTGCGCCACTCCGGACTCGTCCACCCGGGCCGCCAGGATCGCCGAACCGTCGGGTGACCACCAGTAGCCGCGGCTCCGGCTCATCTCCTCCGCCGCGATGAACTCGGCGCAGCCCCACTGGACCCGCTCGTGTTCGGGCTCGACCAGCGCCCGGTCACCGGAACCGTCGAATCCGATCACACGCAGCCCGCCCTGCGAGGTGTAGGCCACGCGCGTGCCGGTGCCGTCCGGTCTGGGATCCGCGGCGGGGTAGTGGGCGGGCAACCGGCGGAGCAACCCGCTCTCCGGTTCGGCCACGAACAGCTCACCGGAGAGGGTGAAGGCCACCCGGCGGGCACTGTCGTCCACCGCGTAAGCCGTGATCCCCGAGGCCCGCTCCCGGAGGCGTTCCCGACGGGCCAGCTCCGCCGCCGAGGTGGCCCCGGTGTCGTCGAGCTGGGCGGGATCGGCCACGCGGTGCTCCGTGCCGTCGCCGGTGTCCAACATCCACAGCGCGTTGCTCCGGTCGGTGCCGCTCGACGACCGCAGGAACAGCACCCGTTGCCCGTCCGGGGCGACGGTGAAATTACGTGGGGCGCCCAGACTGAACCCCTGGGTCCGGGCGCTGTGACGAGGGAACGTATCGGCTGCGGTCATGTCCGCAGCTTGTCAAAGGTGTTCGAACGCGCGATCGGGTGGTCCATCGACGACCACCCGTGTTCGGCTGTGCACCGTTGTGGCGATGCGTGGGCGCACCGCCACAACGGTGCCGCGGTCAACCGATCACCATTCCGGCGATGGTGGCACTCATGAGGTTCGCCAGCGTTCCCGCCAGCACGGCTCGGATGCCGAGTTGGGCGATCAGCGGTCTGCGACTGGGAACCAGCCCGCCGAGTCCGCCCAGCAGGATTCCCAGCGAGCTGAAGTTGGCGAATCCGGTCAGGGCGAAGGTGATGATCACGCCGGTGCGTTCGGTGAACGCGCCGGACTCCGCCATGGGACCGAAGTCGGCGAAGGCGACGAACTCGTTGAGGACCAGCTTCTGTCCCAGGAAGGTCCCGGCCTCGACAGCCTCGTTGAACGGGACCCCGATGGCGACCATGACGGGCGAGAAGACATACCCGAGAATCTGCTGGAAGGTCAGGTTCTCCAGGCCGAACAGGCCACCGAGCCCGCCGATGATCAGGTTGAGCAGCGCGATCAGCGAGATGAACGCGAACAGCATCGCTCCGACGTTGAGGGCGAGCTTGAGACCGTCGGAGGCTCCGACCGCCGCGGCGTCGATGACGTTGCGCGGCTTTTCGGGCTCCTCCTCGTGCGCGGTGTCCGCACCCTCGGTACGTTCACCGTCGTCGGACTCCGCACCCGAACCGGAGGCAGCTGCGCCGGATTCCGTGCCGGTTCCCGTCGTCGTGGCGGCCACGGCCTCGTCGCTGTGGGGCTTCTCGGTCTCGGGAACGATGATCTTGGCCATCAGGAGACCGGCCGGTGCCGCCATGAAACTGGCCGCGATCAGGTACTCCAGCGACGCTCCCAGCAGCGAGTAGCCGACGAGCACCGTTCCGGCCACCGTGGACAGGCCGCCCGCCATCACCGCGAAGAACTCCGAGCGGGTCATCCTGGCCAGGTACGGCCGGATCACCAGCGGTGCCTCGGTCTGCCCCACGAAGATGTTGGCCGTGGCGTTGAGCGATTCCGCCTTCGTGGTACCCAGCAGTTTCTGCAGTCCGCCACCGATGATGCGTACCACCCACTGCAGAATGTGCCAGTGGTAGAGCACCGCGCTCAGCGAGGCGATGAACACGATGATCGGCAACACCTGGAAGGCGAACAGCGTGCTTCCCTCGTCCAGCAGGCCGATCAGCGGCCCCACCATGAAATTGATGCCCTCATTGGCGGAGTCGATCACCTTGCCCACACCCGCGGCGACCGCCTCCAGCGCCCGCTCTCCTGTCTCCCAGCGCAGCACGAGAACAGCGAAAACCACCTGAATCGCCAGTGCTCCCAGTACCGTGCGGGGCCGGATCGAACGTGGGCTGGTCGACAGGGCCACCGCGATCAGCAGCAGCACCACCATGCCGCCAATACCCCATAGCACGTGCACGAGCATCGTCCTTTCACACCGTTCGGTCCGCTCGGCGGGTTCTCGCCCTGCGCGGACCGGAACCGGCGACGCCACGAATAATTTGGTCGCCGAATATTGGCATGCCACTGATCACCGCGACAGTCCCGGAACCACTTCGTTTCTCCCTGGAAACGAACTCTTCCGCTCGACGGAAACCACTTCGGGGTGCCGAACGGAAGTTCGGGCTCCGGGGCGTTACCCGCTCACAGCCGTGCCCGCCGGTGCCGCTGTCGGACGTGATCATCGCCGAGGTCGGGGAGCTGACCTTCCGACACGCGGATGCGGTCCGCCCGCGGGGTCGCTGCCCCTGCCGGGCAGCGACCGGAGAGGGGAAGCGTGCCCCTTCAGGGCCGGGTACGGACTCGGACTGCGCCGACCGGCTCAGCGATGCTGATCGACGGTGGCGGCCAGCTTGCGAATGAACACGAACACCAGCGGAAACAACCCCAGAATCGCCCAACGCGCGTCGTTGAGCCACAGCCACAGCAGCAGTCCGAGCAGCAGGGCGAGTAGCCCCGTCCGCACCGACCAGTCCACAGCGGCACGTCGTAACCGGAGCCACACCAGGCCGGCGGCGGATATCAGTATCCCGGCGAACAACCAGTCCCAGTGCAGCGTGAACATCGCCACGAGCAGCCCCACGGCGGGGCCTGCCGCCGTGATGTAGATGTCGTTGCGGGTGATGGTGGGCTTCTTCATCCGGCTGGGTCCTTGCCTCGCCGCGGTCGCGACGCGTGTTGCTGCCGGTCCGATCCATTCCCGTTCTCGCGCTCCTTCGGGAACCGGTACCGGGGCGGTGAAATGCTTGCCGAGAGAGTCTACGACGGCCCCGAACGGAATTCTCGGGCGTGATCACCGCTGCTTGTCGCCGGTGACGGAAACCCGCACGTCGAACTCTCGGGTGCGGCACCCGTCGTGATCAAGGATTGGTCTCCTCCTCGACCCAGGACAGGTACTGCTCGTCACCCGTGACTATCGGCGTGACGATGATCTCGGGCACGTCGTAGTTGTGCCGTGTTCCCAGGTGTTCACGCAGCTCGGTCACCCGCTCCCGGGTGGTTTTGATCTGCAACTGCCATTCCTGCTCGTCCTGCACACCTCCCTGCCAGCGGAAGAAGCTGCGGATCGGCACGACCTGTACGCACGCACCGAGTCGGGCCCCGACCACACCACGAGCCAGCTCGGCGGCGGCGTGTTCGGAGTCGGTGGTGGTGACAACCTGCACGTATTCGGTCATGCCGTCAGGTTAGCGAGTGGCTTCCCACGGATGATCCCACCCGTCGAAGTGCTCGGCACGGTTACGGATCCGACCGGCGGGTGTCAGTTTCCGTCCGACTGGGTAGCCGTACGGCGGAACAGTCCTGCGGGGCGGTACGGGAGTTCCGTGCTCCCCGAACACCCCGCGAGTCACGAGAGGATCGTCATGACCGATGCCGACGAACGTCGGGTGAACAAGGCGTTGCAGGGTTTGGAGTTCCCGGCGGACAAGGCCGAGCTGATCCGATACGCCGAGGACCGGGAGGCCGACCCCCGCACGTTGCGCGCGTTGCGGGCGCTGCCGGACGGTACGTACGGGAACAGCGACGAGGTGGAGCGAAGTGTCCCGCAACGTCCGGAACAGGAGACGCCCGGAAGATGAGCCGTCCGCTCCACCCGGCACACCGTGGAGGAGCCGCGTTTCGCTTCGGCGCGCCAGGCCGGGGTGATCGACAGGGGTGGTCCCGGCCGGGGTGATCAGTCGGGAGACGATCCTTCTGGTACAACTCCCGCACGGGCACGACACCCGGTGACCGTTGACGAGCAGCGTTGAGGAGGGCTCGATGCCCGAACTGTTGTCGCAGGACACGATCGAGAACAGGCTCGCCGAACTCGGGGACTGGCAGTACCGGGACTCGGCGGTGCACAAGACCTGGAAACTCAAGGGGTTTCTCACCGCGGTTACCTTCGCCAACGCGATCGCCCATCTCGCCAATGAAGCCGACCACCACCCGGATCTGTCCGTGCACGACTACAACCGACTGACCGTGCGGATCACCACCCATTCGGCCGGTGGGGTGACCGAGAACGACCTGACGATGGCCGAACGGATCGAGTCGCTGCACCGGGATTCCTGATCCCCTGATCAGGCCGCACGAACGATTCCGAACGAACCACTCCGATGATCGCCGAACCGGACCGCTCGGGCCCCGAGCGAGCGGGGCCCGAGCGTGCTCCGAAGGGTGATCCGCCGTAACTCACCAACGTGTGATCACCAGGTGGTTGATCAGCAGCGCCAGCACTGCCTGCGCTGTCAGCCACCAGCGGTGCTGTCCCCGTGGCAGCACCGCGCAGGGCACTGCGAGCCACATGGTGAACGGTAGCCAGATCCGCTCCACCTCCGCCTTGCTCATCCCGGACAGATCCGCGGCGGCTATCGCCACCAGCGCCGCGACCGTGAGCAACCGCGCCCCGAGCTCCAGACGACGTGGTGCCGTCGCCAGTCTCCGCAGGCTCGCCAGAACGGCGGGGCCCGCGACGAGTACGACGCAGGCAAGGTTGGCCCACACGAAGTAGCTGTACGGTCGGGTGTCGGCGATGCCCTGGTAGTAGCGGATCCGGACGAGTTCGTAGCCCTCCAGCCACCAGAAGCCGTGCGCGGTGAACAGCGCCACCACCACCACGAAGCCCGCGATCGCGAACAGGATCGGCCGCAGCCTGCGTGTCAGGGCCAGCACCACCAGTGCGAACAGTCCGGCCAGCACGAGCCCGTACGACAGGTAGAGCGTGAACCCGAGCAGCAGACCGCTCGTCAACGCCACCAGATCACCCAGTCTGTCGCCCCGTGCGGTCCCCACCGCGAGCAACGCGGTCCCGCACGCCGCGACCCCGGCGAACATCGCGTCGGCGCTGACGCCCATCCACACCATGCCGGGCAGCAGCACCCCGAAGGGCAGCATCGCCCGGGCGACGTGTTCCTCGCCCAGTGCGCGCAGCGTGGTCGCGATGGACAGCACGGTCGTGGAGCCGACGAGCATGCACATCACGGACGCCGCGACCCCACCGCCGAGGCCGATCCGGTCCATCCACACGAACACCATCAGCGCACCCGGCGGGTGTCCGGACACGTGCACCGCCCACGAGCCGGGCTCGAGCAGGATTCGTTCGGTGAACCCGCTCAGCATCGACGAGACCGTATCCACCCGGTCGATCTCGGCGAGGTAGTTCTTGGGGTTGGACAACTTGGTCACGACACCGAAGTCCCAGCCCTCGATCATGGTCAGGCTGAACATCCAGCCCAACGTGACCGGGTAGGTGACCGCCAGCAGTGGTCCCCAGCGCAGCCGTGCTGCCACGGTCGGCCCCGCGATGATCACCAGCAGCGCGAGCAGAATCGCGGGCACCGTTCCGGGGCCGGTGTGCGGCGCCCAGCTGGCGAACAACGGCGGCAGATCCAGGTAGATGTCGACCCCACGCGCCAGCAGCCGTTCGCCGACCACCCAGGCGCGCCATACCAACAGTGCCCCGCCCAGGATCACCAGTAGATCGCTGAGCGGTGAGAGCAGTGCACGCCAGGAAGGACGTACGTGCTCCGTCGACGGTGACTGGTTCAACTCGGTCATTACTCTCGAAAGATAGACGGCCCGGAATTCTTCTCACGAACCGGAGGCCGCTCGGGACTCACCGTGCTCACGAGGTGTCCACGACAGTTGTCGACGGTGATTCGGAACGGAGACGGTGCCGGTCCGGTCGTAAGTGGCACGGAGATCTCACATTGCCGTATCCGGTGGTCCGCGCCCGGTTCACCGCTCAGGCGGAGAAGAACTCGCGGACCGTTCGTGAGACGGTGCCCCGTGAGGCACCGAGCCAGTGGAAGTGACTCGGCGCCCCGGTTTCGACCAGCCGCGCGTCCGGGATCGTTCGTCGGAGGTCCTCGGTGTGCTCGAACGCGACCCCGCCATCGTGTCGAGAGGCTGTGATCAGCGTCGGACACGGCACTGATCGCAGTGTCGACTCCCGGTAGGACGATCGTTCCGGGCGAGCCTGGCGGAGATCGGTGACGAATCCCGAGCCGGACCCCATCATCGAGAAGATTCCGCGTGCCGCCGCGCGATCGTCCCGGCTCCATTGCGACCACCACTGCCGGACCGGCAGCCGTGACAACGAGGACATCATCACTCGCAGACCACGGTCCGAAGCGGTCAGAAGGCGTACCGCGCGCCAGGTGAGCCGTTGTGTCCGGGGACCGAACGCCAGGGGAGCGACGAGGCGTTCGGTAAGACCGTCCGGATAGGGCAGCGAGGACGGTGCGCAGCTGTGCAGCACGAGCCGCGGAGCGAGGTGCGGCAGCCCTGTTGCCACGTGCACGGCCTGCAGCCCGCCGAAGCTCATGCCCACGGTCGCGGCCGCGGTTGTGATCCCCAGACCCGCGCACACCTCGGCGACCGCGGGGACGAACTCCGCGGCGGTGAGATCGCCGACAGCGGTGCGGCCGTAACCGGGTCGTGAGAACGTGACCACCCGGTATCCCAGCTCGGTGTAGAGGTCGGCGCCGTTCGGCGTGGCAGCCGTGCTGTGCCCACCGGGAAAGAACACGACGGCCTCACCGGCTTCGGAGCTGATCCCCACCTCGACGGGGCCGAGAGAAGTACCCACGACACGTGTGCGCATGTACCGATTCTGCTTCCTCCCGGAATCGGTACCTCGTGGCCGGTTTCCAAACTTCGCAGCCGAGCCCGACTGGGCAACCGGCTACCGGTATCCGGCCGTGTCCGCCGGGTTGCCTGGGTCCTGAACCTCGGCGATGTAGCGCCATGCGTCGGGGCGGCTGCCGTCGAGGTCGGTGAATCCGTACACCCCGGCGAGACCACCGCTGGACAACGACTGCCCGGACCAGCGTGCCACCTCGGGGTCGGTGGCCAGCGCGGTTACCGCACGCCCCACGTAGTACGGAGACTCCGAGATGGCGAAGTGCGGCTGAGCCTCGACGGCGTCACGCCAGTTCTGTTCGGCGACGCCGAAGGCGTCGAGCATCATCTCCGAACGCAACCAGCCCGGCGTCAACGCCACGGCAGTGCCGCCGTAGGGGCGCAGCTCCTCGGCCTGGGCAAGTGCCAATCGAGTCACCGACACCTTGGCGAGGTCGTAGTAGGCACCAGCGGCAGCACGGTAGTTCGCCTCGTTGTACTCGGCCGTGCCGTCGGTCATCTCCACGACCAACCCGCCCGAATTCCTGATCAGCAGCGGAAGTGCGAACGCGCTGGTGATCAGGTGAGTGTCGATTCCCAGCCGCAGCAGCCGCAGTCCGTTGTTCAAGGAGTGCTGCCACAGCGTCGTGTTCCACTCGAACAGCTTCTCGCCACCCCAAACGTCGTTGACCAGCACATCGAGCCGCCCATACTCACGATCGATCCGCTCGGTCAGTGCCCTGACCTGTCGCTCGTCCAGGTGGTCGACTTGGACGGCGATGCCGTGACCACCGGACCGAGTGACCAGTTCGGCGGTCTCCTCGATCGTCTCCGGGCGGTCGTACTCCGAACGCCGCTCACGAGTGCTGCGTCCCGTGACGTACACCGTGGCTCCGGCGGTTCCCAGCTCCACCGCGATCGCTCTGCCCGCGCTGCGGGTGGCTCCGGCGACCAGTGCCACCTTGCCCTGTAGCTTTCCGCTCATGCGATCCACATCCCTGTGCTCTTACCGATACGGAACGGAAGTCGCAGTGTGTGACCCCCGGGACCGACACTTCTCCTCGTGAGGGTCGCCCCGGCGGGGCCGCGGTGCAGGCCACTCCTTCGATCGAGGGACGAGGTGTGAGCGAACCAGGGGAGTGTCATCTCCGGTGGAAGGTGGGCACGTACCGGTACCGGACCTCCTCCACTCGCACGTCACCGTCACCGAGCGTTTCCGTCCGGGTAGTTCCGAGACATTCCCAACCACGTTGTTCGTAAAACCGACGGGCGCGGTTGTTCGCGGTCAACACCCAGAGCGTGGTGCTCGCGTAGCTCTCGTGTTGCAGGACGCGCAGCGCGTGCTCGTGCAGTCGAGTTCCCGAGCCGCGCCGCCAGTGCCGCGGGTGCAGGTACAGCGCCTGCAGTTCCCCGGTATCCCGTCCCGCGTCGCGGTCCCGGCTCGCGCCGATCACCCGCGCCGGACGGATGTTCACTGTGGCGGTCGGCACGCTCCCGAGTCTCCCACCGCCGAGGAGCGATCCCGGCCCCGTTTTCGGGCAGGGGTTGTCAGCAGGTGGCGGAGCAGGGCCGGCATGGTGAGCACGACCACGAACCCGCATACCCCGGCCCAGCCGAACAGGTCGTATACGTGCGACCCGATCCACGATCCGGCGCTGCCGCCCAGATAAGCGCACGTCATGTAGGCGGTGTTGAGCCTGCTCCGTCGCTCGGGACGCAGTGCGTATACCCGGGCCTGGTTCGCGACCATGCCGCACTGCATCGCCACGTCGAGCAGTAACGTGCCGATGATCAGCGCGATCAGACCGCTCCTGTCTCCGTGGGTGCCTCCGGCCAGGACCGCGGCCGAGACGAGTACGCCGAACATGCAAACGAGATTGACCGGACCGGGACCCTGTCGATCCACCCAACCTCCGGCTAGCGGCGTGCAACATGCGGTGACACCGCCGACCAGCGCGAACAGCCCTACCGCCGAGGTCCCCAACCCGTAGACCGGTCCCGTCAGCAGGATCGCCAGGGTGGTCCACACTGCCGAGAAGCCGGCGAACACGGCTGCTTGGTAGAGGCAGGAGCGACGCAGCTCCGGTTCGGTGAACAGCAGGCGCAGCGATTCCGCCAGCAGTGAGGGGTAGCGCTCTCGCGACTGCGGGGACGTGTACGGCAGCATGCGGGAGAGAACGGCCAACAGGAGGAATACCAGTACGGCGGCCGCCAGGTACGGAACTCGCCAACCGAACCATTCGCCGAGCGTGCCGCTGAAAGCACGGGCCAGGATCATGCCGCCGACCGAACCGCTCAACAGGGTGCCGAGCACAGCCGCCCGGCGTTGGTCCTCCACCAGACCCGCTGCCAGCGGGCCGATCACCTGTGCTCCCACCGTGGTGAGTCCTATCAACACGCTGCCGGCGACCAGCAGCGACAGGTTCCGGGCGCATCCAGCGAGTAGCAGGCCGAACCCCGTCAGACCGAGCAGAGCGAGCAGAAGTCGCCGGTGCGGAAGGCGGTCCCCCAACGGGACCAGTAGGAAGATCCCACTCGCGTAGCCGATCTGCGTGGCCGACACGGCCAGCGCCGCCTCGTCCGACGAGGTGTGCAGTCCGGTGGCGATCAGTGGGACGAGCGTCTGCGGGAAGTAGATGTTGCCCACGGCCACGCCACAGGTCACGGCCAGGACGAACAGCATTCGGCTGCTCATCTCGGTCCGACCGTTCGTCGGTGACTCGACCGGGCGGAGTGGACACGCGACTCCGCCTCCCGAGTTCTATTCGGGACGGAGCGGGCAAGGTCTTCCGGCCGGGACGTTCGACTGGGTGGAACTGACCGGTCCGCACCGGGACAGTGCTCGGTGGAACCGGTGGAGCTCGCGTGAATTCCGGGTGGCACGCACGGTAGTGCAACGTATCGACCGCTCGGGGAGAATCGATGTAGCTTACGACTTAATGATCAGTTTCGTGCTGGGTGTCGAGGATCTGGCGGACACGCGCTTCGTCATCTCGCCACTGCACGAGACGCTGCTCAGCCTTCGGGTGCTTCAGGACCCGAGGCTTTCCCCGTTGCACCTTCCGTGGCGGGTGTCCGCACTCGCCGAACTCGACACGCGCGATCTCGAGCTGCTGCTCTCCCTCGTCGCAGTGAGACGTACGTTGCCGGACTTCTTGACTCCTCCGCCCGGAAGTTCCGATCCCGACTTCGAGGAGCAACTGGCTCTAGTGCGTCGGACCTCCCCCGGTAGAGTCCGCCACGATCTCCTGGTCACGCACGCGCCGGACCCGCTGCCACCTGCCCTGCACGGGGCCACTGACGACGACGCGTCCCTCATCGGGCTGCGTGATTCCGTCTGTGCGGCCCTGTGGCGGTTCTGGAAAGCGGCCATCGAACCGAACTGGCCCAGGATGCGGCTGTTGCTGGAAGCCGACATGACCCACCGTGCGAGACAGTGGGCCAGGGGAGGCGCTCGCCTGCTGTTCGCGGGCATGCACCCGAATCTGCGATGGCGGGACGGGGTGCTGCACATCGACAGGATGATCAGCGGGCACAGCGTCGCTGCTTCCGGGCGGGGATTGTTGCTACTGCCGTCCGTATTCGCCCACAAGCCCGCGCCGCCGGTCACTCCGGACGAGCCGCCCTGGCTGGTGTATCCCAGCAGGGGAGTGGCCACGCTCTGGTCCACCGAGCCCCCTGCTGACACGGCCGTCCTCACCCCGTTGCTCGGCGCTCCCAGAGCCAGGTTGCTCGCACTGCTCGACGAGCCGACACCCACCGTCGAACTCGCCCGGCGTCTCGGGGTCACCGCGAGTGCCGTGTCCCAGCACCTGCGCGTGTTGTACGACTCGGGACTGCTCATCCGGATACGTGATGGACGGCACGTGCTGTACCGGCGTAGCTCCATCGGTGATCGGCTGCTCGAAGGCAGCCGGTCCGACTGAACGGCTCCGCTCCGCCCCTGCACGGAGGTGAAGGCCGTGCGGCGAGTGACCGCTGCCGCCAGCTAGTAGCGAGACGGTACGTTTCGCGGGCCTTGGCTGCGTCGGGCTCGCCTCCGGATTCGCGGTTACGGCACGTCACGGGCGAGTAGCCGGCGTGACCGAGCGGTTCAGCAGTTCCGCTCGGTGCGACCACCGTGCGTGTCGTGCTGCCAGAGATGGGTGCAGCTGGGGCACTGCAGATACAGCAGGGTTCCGGAGTTGGACAGCAGGTACTGCCAGTGGTCGCTGCAGGAACGTCCGAGCAGGCATTCCGAGCAGTCCTGCCCGTGGTGGCAGTTGGGGCACTCGATCCAGGCCCGGCGGCCGAGGTCGGCGAACGGGTCAATCGGCATGCTCGCCACCGATGCCCTCGGGAAGCATCCCCGCCCGAACCAGCTGCTCGTAGACACCGCGCTGCCAGTCGTCGAGCCCGGAGTACAGCAGCGCGTGGGCCTCGCGCTCGCCGCGCAGCTGCTCCGCTGGATCCCAGTCGTCGCCCAGGGCCCGCGTGATCTCGGCGCGCCGTCGCATCTCCGCCGCGCCGAGATCGATGTTGAATTCCAGCTCGGTGGAATTGTCACCCGCGCTCATCTGATCACTTTCTCGTGCTGTCCGGCCGCCGCGGAGTCTGCTGTCCGGCGTGAAAACGCGCAATGAAATGGCTCACTTCGCTCACGCGAGGGTTGTCACAATTGTTCTCACTGGTCAGCGGTGGGATCGGTGCGTTGCTGGGGTGGGGTCGTCCTTCCTCGGGCATTTCGCGATCTCCGGAGACCATGTGTCGGTATTTCGGCTTCCGCGTAGTGGGGGAGCCGATTTCGTCACCGGGCGGTATCCGCTCGGAAGGTGTTCGGTGCGCTGAACAGGAGTTTCCTCGTGGTGTGCGGACGCGTGAGCGGTATCACTTGTTTATTCTCCCTGTTGTTTCAGTGTTGAGTGAAATAAAATCGGCCGTATGGACGTCGCCGGGTATCGTGGTGAAAGCACAGCATCGTGAAGACGGGCGATCCCCGTAGTGGTTCTTCCGAGGTTGTTCCGGTCCGACGGTGACCCCGTTGTCCGGTGCTCGAAGTGTGTGCGCCGCTACGTTTCGCGATCATGCTGTCCCAGACTCCGGGAGCAGGACCCGCGGGTGTAACACGTGTTACTTACTCGTAGTCGTGCAACTCGGAAATCTGTATAGTTCCGCAAACTGACCAAGAGTGCAACGGCGCATCCTTCTTGTCAGCTCCGGAGAGGTTTCTACGATCTCGTCCCCACTGTTCGCGTGGCTGAGGTCGTTGCCTGACGACGGGAGGATCCGAATGCCGGTTTCCCAGAATGCGAGAGGTCGGACGCAACGGGGCGCCGACGTCGAGGGTCTCTACGACCCTGCCAACGATCACGACGCGTGCGGTGTGGCGCTCGTCGCCGATATGGCCGGCCGCAAGGATCACGCGATTGTGCGGAACGCGCTGACCGCGCTGCGCAACATGGAACACCGGGGCGCGAAAGGCGCCGATCCGGACACCGGTGACGGGGTGGGAATCCTGACCCAGGTGCCGGACGCGTTCTTGCGCGAGGTGGTTCCGTTCGAACTTCCCGCCGCCGGTGGTTACGCGGTGGGTAACGCCTTTCTTCCGGACGACGAAGCGGACTGCGAGCAGGCGGTGGCCGCGATCGAGCGAATCGCGGCGGAGGAAGGGCTCGAGGTACTCGGCTGGCGGACGCTGCCGGTCGATCCCGGTTGTGCCGGTTCGTTGGCCAGGGGAGTGATGCCCAGGTTCCGCCAACTGTTCGTCGCCGAGTCCGACGACTCCGCCGCGGCCGGGCGGGATCCCGTCATGCGGCTGGAACGCCGTGCGTTCTGCCTGCGCAAACGCGCCGAGCACGACACCGACGTGTACTTTCCGAGTCTGTCGGCCCGCACCCTCGTCTACAAGGGGATGCTGACCGAGACGCAGCTCGACGCGTTCTTCATCGACCTCACCGACGAGCGATTCAGCAGCGCCATCGGCCTGGTGCACTCGAGGTTCTCCACGAACACCTTCCCCTCGTGGCCCCTGGCGCATCCGTACCGCTACATCGCGCACAACGGTGAGATCAACACCATGCGCGGCAACCGCAACTGGATGCGCACCCGCGAGAGCATGCTCGACACGGACCTGATCCCGGGCGACCTCTCGCGGCTCTACCCGGTCGCCACGCCCGACGCCAGCGACTCGGCCACCTTCGACGAGGTGCTGGAGCTGCTCCATCTCGGTGGGCGCTCGTTGCCGCACGCCGTGCTGATGATGATCCCCGAGGCGTGGGAGAACCACACCGAGATGGATCCCCAGCGCCGTGCCTTCTACGAGTTCCACAACAACCTCATGGAACCGTGGGACGGTCCCGCCCTGGTGACCTTCACCGACGGCGCACAGGTGGGGGCGGTGCTCGATCGCAACGGGCTGCGGCCCGGCCGCTACTGGGTCACCCACGACAACATGCTCGTGCTGGCCAGCGAGACCGGTGTGCTCGACATCGAGCCGCAGCGGGTGGCGCGCAAGGGCAGGTTGCAGCCGGGCAAGATGTTCCTGCTCGACACCGAGCGGGGACGCATCGTCGATGACGAGGAAATCAAAGGCGAGCTCGCCGCGCAGCACCCCTACCGGCAGTGGCTGGACGACGGGATGGTCCACCTCGAGGACCTGCCCACTCGTTCCCGCGAGGTCCCGCCGCACTCCTCGCTGGTGCAGCGCCAGCAGTTGTTCGGATACACCGAGGAAGAGGTCGACGCGCTGCTCAAGCCCATGGCCTCCGGCGGCGCCGAACCCGTCGGCTCCATGGGCAACGACGTTCCGCTCGCCCCGCTCTCCGAGCGCCCGCGCCAGCTGTTCGACTACTTCACCCAGCTGTTCGCCCAGGTCACAAACCCGCCGCTGGACGCCATCCGCGAGGAACTGGTCACCTCGCTGAGCACCCACGTCGGTCCCGAGCACAACCTGCTGGACACCGACCCGCAGGCCTGTCACCAGCTGGTGCTGCCGTTCCCGGTGCTGGACAACGACGAGCTCGCGAAGCTGATCCACATCAACGACGACGGTGACCGTCCCGAACTGCGCTCGGTGACCATTCACATGGTCTATCGCGCCGCCGGGGGAGGTCAGGCACTCCGGCAGCGGTTGGACGAGATCTGCCGTGAGGTCTCCGAGGCGGTGGCCGACGGGGCGCGCATCATCGTGCTCTCCGATCGCGGCGCCGACGCCGAGTACGCGGCGATCCCCTCGCTGTTGCTGACCGGGGCGGTGCACCACCACCTCGTCCGGGAGAAGAGCCGCACCCACGTCGGGCTGGTCGTCGAGGCCGGTGACGTCCGCGAGGTGCACCATGTGGCCCTGCTGGTCGGCTACGGTGCCGCGGCGGTCAATCCTTATCTGGCCATGGCCAGCGTCGAGGACCTCGTGGCGCGCGGTGAGGTCTCCGGCGTGGATGCCAAGCAGGCCACCAAGAACCTGATCAAGGCTCTTGGCAAGGGGCTGCGCAAGACCATGTCCAAGATCGGGATCTCCACGGTCGCCTCCTACACCGGAGCCCAGATCTTCGAGGCCATCGGACTCGGTGAGGAGATCGTCGACCGCTGCTTCACCGGCACCACCTCGCGGCTCGGCGGTATCGACTTCGAGACCCTGGCCACCGAGATCGGTCAGCGGCACCGCAGGACCTTCCCCACCGACGGGCTCAAGGCTCACCACCGCGAGCTGGCCGTGGGCGGGGAGTACCAGTGGCGTCGTGAGGGCGATCCGCACCTGTTCAACCCCCACACGGTGTTCAAGCTGCAGCACTCCACCCGCAGCGGCCAGTACGACATCTTCAAGGAGTACACCAACCACGTCGACGAACAGTCCGAGCGACTGATGACGTTGCGCGGACTGCTCAAGTTCCGCGAGGGCGCGCGCGAGCCGGTCGACATCGACGAGGTCGAGCCGGTCTCCGAGATCGTCAAGCGGTTCGCGACCGGTGGTATCTCCTACGGCTCGATCTCCAAGGAGATGCACGAGGTTCTCGCGGTGGCGATGAACCGGCTCGGTGCCAAGTCCAACACCGGTGAGGGCGGTGAGGACGCCGATCGGTTCACCGTGGACACCGACGGGGACTGGCGTCGTTCGGCCATCAAACAGGCCGCCAGCGGTCGGTTCGGGGTCACCAGCGAATACCTGGTCAACTCCGACGACATCCAGATCAAGATCGCCCAGGGTGCCAAGCCGGGCGAGGGTGGCCAGCTGCCCGGGCACAAGGTCTATCCCTGGATCGCGGGCACCCGTCACTCGACGCCCGGGGTGGGGCTGATCTCGCCGCCGCCGCACCACGACATCTACTCCATCGAGGACATCGCACAGCTGATCTACGATCTCAAGAACGCGAACCCGCGGGCTCGGGTGCACGTCAAGCTGGTCTCGGAGGTCGGTGTCGGCACGGTCGCCGCGGGAGTGAGCAAGGCACACGCCGACGTGGTGCTCATCTCCGGCCACGACGGTGGTACCGGTGCCTCCCCGTTGTCCTCCATCAAGCACGCCGGTGCGCCGTGGGAGCTCGGGTTGGCCGAGACCCAGCAGACGCTGCTGGCCAACGGGCTGCGCGATCGGATCGTGGTGCAGACCGACGGTCAGCTCAAGACCGGCCGCGACGTGGTCCTCGCCGCGCTGCTCGGCGCCGAGGAGTTCGGGTTCGCCACGGCTCCGCTCGTGGTTTCCGGCTGCGTCATGATGCGGGTGTGCCACCTGGACACCTGCCCGGTGGGTGTGGCCACGCAGAATCCGGAGCTGCGCGCCAAGTTCGACGGCAGGGCCGACTACATCGTCAACTTCTTCGAGTTCGTCGCCCAGGAAGTGCGGGAGCACCTGGCCGCACTGGGTTTCCGTTCCATCGAGGAGGCGATCGGGCACACCGAGATGCTCGACACCGATCCGGCCACCCGGCACTGGAAGACCGAGGGAATCGATCTCTCGCCGATCCTGCACGTGCCGGAGGTCGCCGAGGGCTCGGCCAGGCACTGCACGGGCAAGCAGGAACACGGCCTGGAAAAGGCTCTGGACAACACCCTGATCCAGCTCAGCGAGGGTGCGCTGTCCGAAGGTGCTCCGCTGCGGCTGGAGCTGCCGGTTCGCAACGTCAACCGCTCGGTCGGCACCATGCTGGGCTCTGAACTCACCCGTAAGTGGGGCGGTGCGGGACTGGCGGACGACACCATCCACATCACGTTCACCGGATCGGCGGGACAGTCCTTCGGTGCCTTCCTACCGCGCGGTATCACGCTGCGGCTCAACGGCGACTCCAACGACTACGTCGGCAAGGGGCTTTCCGGCGGCCGGGTCGTGCTGCGACCACAGGACGACGCGGCATTCGCCGCGGAGGACAACGTGATCGCGGGCAACGTGCTGCTCTACGGCGCCACCGGCGGTGAGATGTTCGTGTGCGGTGTCGTCGGTGAACGTTTCGGGGTGCGCAACTCCGGAGCGCTGGCGGTCGTGGAAGGCGTCGGCGATCACGGGTGCGAGTACATGACCGGTGGTCGGATCGTCGTGCTCGGTGGTACGGGACGCAACTTCGCGGCGGGCATGTCCGGTGGTATCGCCTACGTGCTCGATCCGCGTTCCGATCGGATCAACCACGAGATGGTCGATCTGGACCCGCTGGATTCCGACGATCGCGGCGAACTGTACGAGCTGATCGAGAAGCACCACCACGAAACCGGATCCACCGTGGCTCGCGATCTGCTCGTCGACTGGGACGCCGCCGCGGCACGGTTCGGCAAGGTGATGCCGAAGGACTTCAAGCGCGTTCTCAATGCCAAGGCCGATGCCGAACGCGACGGCCGCGACGTCAACGAGGCGATCATGGAGGCCGCTCATGGCTGACCCGAAGGGCTTTCTGACCACGCCGCGCGAGACGCCGCGGCGTCGGCCGGTCGACATCCGGCTCAAGGATTGGCGTGAGGTCTACGAGGAGTTCTCCAACCAGCAGCTGGAGCAGCAGGCGGGCCGCTGCATGGACTGCGGCATCCCCTTCTGCCACCAGGGCTGCCCGCTGGGAAATCTCATCCCGGAGTGGAACGACCTGGTCTGGCGGGAGGACTGGCGCGGCGCCATCGAACGGCTGCACGCGACCAACAACTTCCCCGAGTTCACCGGCACGCTGTGTCCGGCTCCGTGTGAGGCGGCCTGTGTGCTGGGGATCAACTCGGACGCTGTGAGCATCAAGCAGGTCGAGATCGAGATCATCGATCGGGCCTGGGAAGAGGGCTGGGTGCGGCCGGAGCAGCCCGCGGCCGCGACCGGCCGCACGGTGGCCGTGGTCGGCTCCGGTCCGGCCGGGCTGGCCGCGGCGCAGCAGCTCACGCGTGCCGGGCACCGGGTGATCGTCTACGAGCGCGCCGACCGGATCGGCGGGCTGCTGCGTTACGGCATCCCCGAGTTCAAGATGGAGAAGTTCCGGCTCGACCGCAGGCTCGACCAGATGCGGCAGGAAGGTACCGAGTTCCGTACCGGTGTCGATGTCGGGGTGGATCTCACCGTGGAGCAGCTGCGTTCCGAGCACGACGCCGTGGTGCTGGCGGGCGGTTCCACGATGTCCCGGGAACTGCCCATCACCGGCAGGGAACTGGGCGGTATCCACCAGGCGATGGAGTACCTGCCGCCCGCCAACCGGGTGCAGCAGGGTGACCTGTCGCAGTCGTCCATCAGCGCGGCGGGCAAGAACGTGGTCATCATCGGTGGGGGTGACACCGGTGCCGACTGTCTGGGAACGGCGCATCGTCAGGGTGCGGCGTCGGTGACCCAGCTGGAGATCATGCCGACCCCGCCCAACGAGCGGCCGGAGAACCAGCCCTGGCCCACCTACCCGATGCTCTACCGGGTTTCCTCGGCACACGAGGAGGGTGGTCAACGCCTGTTCTCGGTCAACACCCAGGAATTCCTCGGTGATGAGGACGGGAACCTGCGTGCGTTGCGGCTGGTCGAGGTTCGCAAGGAGAACGGCAAGTTCGTCCCGGTCGAGGGCACCGAGCAGGAGTTGCCGTGCGAGCTGGTGCTGTTGGCGATGGGTTTCGTCGGTCCGGAACGTGCCGGCATGGTCGACGAGCTCGGTGTCGAGCTCGA
Organism: Actinopolyspora lacussalsi; assembly: GCA_030803735.1. NCBI lineage: Bacteria > Bacillati > Actinomycetota > Actinomycetes > Actinopolysporales > Actinopolysporaceae > Actinopolyspora > Actinopolyspora lacussalsi. Next base: position 921,674 of record JAURUC010000001.1, read on the forward strand.
CGCCCGTGGCAACGTCGCGCGGGATCGTTCCTTCATGACCAGTGTCGACGGTGTGTTCAGTGCCGGTGACATGGGACGCGGTCAGTCGCTGATCGTCTGGGCCATCTCGGAGGGCCGTTCCGCCGCGGCCGGTGTGGATCGTTACCTGACGGGGCGCGACGCGCTTCCCGCTCCGATCGGACCCAATGATCGTCCGTTGACCTGACACCGGAAGTGGGGCTGTCCACGTCGGGCAGCCCCACTCGGCTCGCGCGGCACTCTGCGTGGATCCGTGCGAGCCCCACTTCGCCTCACTCGTTCGGCGCAGTCCCACGATGATTTGATCATACTTTTTCATTCCCGTTTTACACGTTCGGTTCCGCGGAGTGGAATGCCGTCGCGTTTTTTCGGATACACAACGTGAACCGGTCGTTCGAGATGGTGTCGGGGGCTCGTTGTTCCGTTTTCAACGATGAAATAGCCGGTCAAAACGTTTATGCCGCGAAAAGCGGATCGTATATCCTAAAAAGGGCGAAGGGTGTTGTCAACACTGCCGCGGCTTACGCGTCGTTTTTTCGCCAAGGCGTGATTGCCTCCTGAGCAGATTTTGTACGGAGCGTGTTCCGGTGGCACGTACTCCGATTGCCGAGCGCTGCTGCAAACGCAGTATTGTCGCTGAATCGTGTTCCTCGGAAACTTCCCTGCTACCGAAGACAAAACCGTTTTCGCGTACAGGGAGATCACAGATGCAGCGGAAAATGCCCGGCCGAATCGCGGCGTCCGCGATTCTCGCAGCGGGAACGCTGACCGCCATGACCGCACCGGCCACAGCGGACAGCGCCAAAGTTTCCGAGGATCCGAGCCCGCGACACGCGAGCACGATGATGCAGGCCATGCAGCGTGACCTCGGGCTGAGTCATGCTCAGGCCGAACAACGGCTCGATGCCGAAGCCGTGGCGCGGCAGGCCGCCGACGGTATGGCCGACAAGCTCGGCAGCAGTTTCGGCGGATTCCACTACGACGCCGACCTCGGGAAGCTGGTCGTGGGTGTCACCGACCGTTCCGAATTCGACAGGGTGCGGGCCGAGGAGGCCGTTCCCAGGCTCGTGGACGACAGCAAGGCACAGCTGCGTGCCGCCAACACCACGCTGAACCGGAACTCGAAGCGGGCTCCGGAATCGGTCACCGGTTGGTACGTCGACACGACCAGCAACTCCGTGGTGTTGACCACGGAGAAGGGCACCGCCGACCGCGCGGCCGAATTCGTCGCTTCCACCGGTGTGGACAGCGACTCGGTGAGCGTGGTCGAGTCCGCCGAGCAGCCGCGCACCTACGCCGATGTGATCGGTGGACAGCGCTACACCATCAACGGGTCCACGGTCTGCTCGGTCGGATTCTCCGTCTCCGGTGGATTCGTCTCGGCGGGTCACTGCGGCAGCACGGGCGACAGCACCAGTAGCCCCAGCGGCACGTTCGCCGGTTCCTCCTTCCCCGGCAACGACTACTCCTACGTGCGGACCGGTTCCGACGACACGCTGCGCCCCTGGGTCGATCAGTACGACGGCTACGCCAGCATCGTGAGCGGTTCGCAGGAGGCCGCGGTCGGCTCCTCGGTGTGCCGTTCCGGCCAGACCACGGGCTGGCACTGCGGCACCATCCAGGCCAAGAATCAGACGGTCAGCTACCCCAGCGGTACTGTTTCCGGCCTGACCCGCACCGATGTCTGCGCCGAGCCCGGTGACTCCGGTGGTTCCTTCATCTCCGGTAGCCAGGCCCAGGGCATGACCTCCGGTGGCTCGGGTGACTGCACCTCGGGTGGGACCACCTACTTCCAGCCCGTCAACGAGGCCCTCAACGCCTACGGCGTGAGCCTGGTGACCGGCTGAACCCACGCTTGAACCCTTCGGGGTCGCTGTGACAGCCGTTCCGGCCGCCACCACTGGTTTCGGGGTCGTCCGCATGCGCGGGCGGCCCCGAAAACCGTGCGAGCCCGGCTCCCGTGCTCTCGTCCTACCGGCAGGCCTCGCCGGGAAGCACGCGCACCGGGCAGGGGAGTGGTTGACCCCTTCACCTCTCATGCGAGTCGTTTTCGAAACAGCCGATGCTCGCGATTCCTGGTCCCCGTTCCACGCGGAGGCGGTTCGCCCGAACTTCCCGAGAAGACGTCGGTCGAAGGGCTGGGGCACTGTTCCACCCGGATGTGATGAACAATCGAGCCATGCGGATTTCGGCCAAGGTGGACTACGCGTTGCGCGCGCTGGTTGAGATAGCCCGTGCACAGGCAGGGCCGGTCAGTGCCGAGGACGTCGCCCTCGCTCAGGACATCCCACGAAACTTCCTGCAGGCCGTGCTCAGTGACCTGCGGCGTGCCGGTTTCGTAGCCAGCAGGCGGGGACAGGCCGGTGGCTGGGTGCTGGCCCGGGACCCGAGCACTGTCTCGATAGCCGATGTGATTCGCGCCACCGACGGCCCGCTGGTCAGCATACACGGCCAACGAGCCGAGGACGTGCAGTACGATCCTTCGGTCGCCGTGCTGCAGTGGGTCTGGATCGCGGTGCGCAGCAGCCTGCGCGAAGTGCTCGAGAATGTCACCATAGCCCAACTCGTCTCCGGCGAGCTTCCATCGGACGTCGCGGCGCGCACCAGTGAAACAGGGGTATGGGAGTCGCGCTGAACGTACTCACGGGGCGCCGTTCCGAACGGTGCCGTCCCGAACGCTGGGAGCGTGTTGACCGGTCCGTTGGAAAGTGTACCGTTTTTATCAACTTAGTTGGAAAAGCCGCTCGGCGCTTCGGACGCGAGCGGAAACGGTCTGGAGGCATTGGTGCCCACTCTGTTGCTCGTGGCGGTGGCCGGATTTCTCGCCCAGCTGGTCGACGGCTCGCTGGGGATGGGATTCGGCGTGACGGCCACAACCGGCCTGTTGGCCGTGGGCACCGCGCCTGTGATGGCTTCGGCGTCGGTGCACTTGGCCAAGATCGGGACAGCTGTCGTCTCCGGTGCGGCGCACTGGCGGATGCGCAACGTCGACTGGCGCATGGTCGGCTGGCTCGCACTGCCCGGGGGGCTCGGCGGCTTCCTCGGCGCCTCGGCCCTGTCCTCGGTGGCGGCCGGATCGGCCCGCGGTTGGATGGCGCTGCTGCTGGTGGTGCTCGGAAGCTACGTCGTACTGCGCTTCTCGGCGTGGTCCACCCCGGTGCGATCCAGCGGTCTCACCCCGGCGGGGCGGCGCTGGTTGATTCCGCTCGGTGCGGTCGGTGGATTCGTGGACTCCGTTGGTGGAGGTGGCTGGGGACCGGTCACCACTTCGACCCTGCTCAGCACGGGCCGGATCCTGCCCAGGCGTACCGTCGGCACGGTCAACACCAGCGAACTGATCGTCTCCCTGGGGGCGACCGCCGGGTTCTTGATGCACAACGGCGGTTCGGCTTGGAAGTGGCCGGTGACTCTCGGATTGCTCATCGGTGGTGTGGTCGCCGCTCCGCTGGCCGCGTGGCTCGTGCGGATCCTGCCGGTCCGCGTGCTGGGCGTGGGAGCCGGTGGACTCATCGTGTTCAGCAATTCGCGCCTGTTGCTCGACACCGTGGGAGTGCCCCAGGTTCCCAGCGTGCTGCTCACCACCGTGCTGGGACTGGTCTGGTTGTCGGGGCTGATCTGGGCGATTCGGAGCGAGATCCTGCAGCGCCGTTCAGCGCGACTGCGCGCCGCCGAGGCGAACGAGCACGACTACGCCTACGAGACGAACTGATCGTGGCGACACACCCGCCTCCGACGAGCCCGGGTTCGGCGCCGCACGACTTCGAGCGGAGTTCGGCACCGCGGTGTCGCCCCGGCCTGCCCGACGCTCCGGCGGACGATTCGTCGATGTCCGCGGTTCGTGGCACGTAGTCTGCTCGTATGGCCTCGACGAGTGAATTCGCCGGGATCGTGCTGGCGGGTGGCCGCGGCAGCAGGCTGGGTGGCCGTGACAAGCCCGCCATCCGACTCTCCGGGCTTTCCCTGCTGGACCGCACCCTGGATGCGGTTTCCGACGCGGAACCGATCGTGGCGGTGGGGCCCCGGCGGTCGACCGGCCGCCCGGTCCGCTGGACCAGGGAGGCACCGCCCGGAGGAGGGCCGGTGGCGGCCCTGTCGGCGGGGCTGGTCGCGCTGCCCCCGCGCGTCTCACTGGTCGCCGTGCTCGCCGCCGATCACCCCTGGCTGAGCCGCGACACGCTCTCACGACTGTTGGCCGCGCTGCACCGTGCTCCGGACAGTGGGGGAGCGGTGCTGGTCGACACGGACGACCGGCCGCAGTGGTTGGTCGGGGTCTGGCGGGCGGTCGCACTGGGGCGGGCCTTGCCCGAACAGCCGCACGGGGCCGCGCTGCGCGGTGTGCTGTCCCCGTTGCACCCGCTGTTCGTGCCCGCCGAGCAGGCGGAGACCATCGACGTGGACACTCCCGAGGACCTGGCTCGGACGCTGCGTCGAGCGCGCTGAACACTTAGGCGGTCTCCCGTGGTTCCCATCGAGGACGGCGGCAACACGTTATGTTTAATATTTCTGTATTTTCAGTGCTGAGTGAAATTAAACTTCACAACACACATACGCCCAGCAGGGTGCAATATAAGTAACAACGCGCCCCGACGCGTGATCAGTACGGTCACGTGCCAATATCGGCAACAACAGCGATCACCCTGTGGTGGTATCCGCGCCCCACGGGGTGCCGAGCACTCAGTTGGAGGTTTCCCAGTGACCGATCCGGGTCAGGGCGGTAACGGCAATGGCGCGGGCACAGGGGCGGCCGGGCCGGCCCACTCGCCGGATCACACCAGTACGCCCGCCAGGGACGCACAACTGCTCGAACGCACCGTCTTCGAGGTCAAACGTGTGATCGTCGGCCAGGACCGACTCGTGGAGCGCATCCTGGTGGGGCTGCTGGCGGGGGGACACATCCTGCTCGAGGGCATCCCGGGCGTCGCCAAGACACTGGCCGTGGAGACCTTCTCCACGGTGGTGGGGGGCAGCTTCTCCCGCCTGCAGTTCACCCCGGACCTCGTACCCGCCGATCTGCTGGGAACCAGGATCTACCGGCAGGGCAGCGAGCGCTTCGACGTCGAACTCGGCCCCATCATGGCCAACTTCGTGCTGGCGGACGAGGTCAACCGCGCCCCTGCCAAGATCCAGTCGGCCCTGCTGGAGGTCATGGCCGAACAGCACGTCTCGCTGGGCGGGCACAGCTATCCCACGCCACAACCCTTCCAGGTGCTGGCCACGCAGAACCCCATCGAGAACGAGGGTGTGTATCCGCTGCCCGAGGCGCAGCGGGACCGGTTCCTGTTCAAACTGCTGGTGGAGTACCCCACGGCCGAGGAGGAACGCGAGATCGTCTACCGGATGGGAGTCTCCCCACCGGAACCGCAAACCGTGCTCGACCCCGGTGAGCTCTCCCGGTTGCAGCAGGTGGCCTCCAACGTGTTCGTACACCACGCGCTGGTCGACTACGTCGTCCGCCTGGTACTGGCCACCCGTTCGCCCAACGAACACGGGCTGTCCGACATCGCGGGCTGGGTCTCCTACGGTGCCTCACCACGCGCCACCCTCGGTGTCGTCGGTGGTGCCCGCGCGCTCGCCCTGCTGCGCGGCCGCGACTACGTCCTGCCGCAGGACGTGGTCGACGTGGTCCCGGACGTGTTCCGCCACCGCATCGTGCTCTCCTACGACGCGGTGGCCGACGGGGTGCCCGTGGACCACGTGGTCAACCGGGTGCTGCAGACCGTCCCGCTGCCGCAGGTATCGGCGCGTCCCCAGCAGAGCGCCGGGCAGCACAACGGTGCGCCGCAGGCGGGCGCCTCGGCCGTGCCGGGAGCCGCCCATGGCCAGCAGCCGTCCCCCGGCATCACCAACCAGTGAGGAGTCGATTCGCCGTGTCGACCAGCGGTGACCGCCCCGAATGGGCGCCACCCGCGTTGCAGGCCGGACGTATGCGGGAAGCACTGCGCTCCCTGGAACTGATGGTGCGCGGCAGGCTCGACGGCCTGCTGCAGGGCAATCATCTGGGGCTCGTGCCGGGACCGGGGACCGAGCCCGGCGAGACACGGACGTACCAGCCCGGCGACGACGTGCGGCGGATGGACTGGGCCGTTACCGCCCGCACCACCGAACCGCACATCCGCGAGACGGTGGCCGACCGTGAACTGGAGACCTGGGCGGCCGTGGACCTGTCCGCGAGCCTGGACTTCGGAACGGCCGGATGCACCAAGCGTGAACTGGCGATAGCGGGGCTGGCCGCGGTGGGACACCTGACCGCGGGCGGTGGTAATCGGCTCGGTGCCGTGGTCTCCAACGGGCAGGAACTCACCCGGATCCCCGCCAGAGGGGGCAGCGACTACGCCAGGGCGTTGCTCCGCCGAACCGCCGAAGTGCCGCATCCGCCCGAAGGGACCTCCGGAGAGCTGGCCTCGCTGGTGGAGGCGCTGCGCAGGCCGCCACGTCGGCGGGGGCTGGCCGTGGTGATCTCCGACTTTCTCGGACGGGTCGAATGGCAACGAGCGATGCGCGGGCTGTCGGCCCGGCACTCACTGCTCGCGATCGAGGTCGTCGATCCGCGCGATGTCGAACTCCCGAGTGTGGGCACCGTCCAGCTGAGCGATCCCGAGACCGGCAAACAGCGTGAGGTGAGCACTACACCATTGTTACGACGTGAGTTCGCCGCGGCCGCCGCGGCCCACCGGGAACGGGTCGCCGCGGAGCTGCGGCGGGTCGGGGCGGCCCACCTGGTGTTGCGCACCGACTCGGACTGGATCGCCGACATAGTCCGCTTCGTCGTCGCCCGCAAACGCGGCTGGTCCGGGGGAGTGGTTTGATGCCCAGTCTGAGCGGATTCACCAATCCCGCGTGGTTCCTGCTGCTGATCCTGGTGGCGGTTCTGGTCGTCGGTTATTTGTGGACGCAGCGCAGGCGCAAGCGCAGCACGATGCGTTTCAGCAATCTCGAGCTGCTGGAGCGCGTCGCTCCCAGTCGTCAGGGCTGGCCCAAGCACGTGCCGATGGCGCTGCTCGGTGTGGCGTTGATCCTGTTGACGATCGGGCTGGCCGGTCCCACGTCGGAGCAGCGCATCCCGCGCAACCGTGCCACCGTGCTGCTGACGATGGACGTCTCGCTTTCCATGAAGGCGCAGGATGTCAGCCCCAGTCGGTTGCGCGCTGCCAAGCAGGCTGCCAAGGAGTTCGCCGACAAGCTCACGCCGGGAATCAACCTCGGTCTGGTATCCTTCGCGGGCACGGCCACGGTGATGGTCATGCCCACCACCGATCGGCCCAGCGTCAAACAGGCCATCGACAGTCTGCAGCTCTCGGAGGCCACTGCCACCGGCGAGGGGGTCAAGGCTTCCCTGTCGGCCATCGATTCCTTCGGGCGGATGCTCGGTGGTGGGCAGGGACCTCCGCCTTCCCGGATCGTGCTGATGGCCGACGGGGGGCAGACCATTCCGCGGGAGCTGGACGCGCCGCGGGGGGCCTACACCCAGGCGAAGGCGGCCAAGCAGGCCGGGGTGCCCATCTCCACCATCTCGTTCGGCACCGAGCACGGCAGTATCCGGATCCAGGGACAACGGCAGCCGGTGGAGGTCGACGACGATGCGATGCGGCATATCGCCGATCTTTCCGGTGGTGACTTCTACAAGGCGGCCAGCGCCGAACAGCTGCGGCAGGTTTACGATACGCTGCAGGAACAGATCGGTTACGAGATCAAGCGGTCCGACGCGAGTAAACCGTGGTTCGTGCTCGGTACGCTCGCCGCGATCGTGGCAGCGGGTGTGGCACTGCTGGTGGGGCAGCGGTTGCCCTGAAGCGGTGGTTGTTCCGAGCCGCCGTCGTGGGTGGCTCCGCACAACTTCGGGGCCGAGCGGCCGAATCGTGCCGCGAGCGATGCCGGGTGGGAGGAGTACGGACCGTTCACCGGTCGTATTCGTCCGTGGCGACTCCCAGCGTGCGGGCGAGCAGGGTAGCCAGGTGAACGGGCTCGGCCTCGGTGGCGTGGCGAAGCTGCGTTCGGCAGCTGAACCCGTCGGCGAGGATCGTCGTGTCGTCTCGTGCCGCGCGTACTTCCGGCAGTAGGCTGTCCTCGGCGCAGGCCATCGAGACGTCGTAGTGGCCGCGTTCGAAACCGAAGTTGCCCGCCAGTCCGCAGCAGCCGGAGTCCAGTACTCGGGTGCGCAGTCCGGTGGCTTCCAGTACGGCTCGGTCCGCGTCGGCGCCCGACTCCGCGTATTGGTGGCAGTGCACCTGCATCAGCGCTTCGCCTGCCGTCTCGGTGGTCTCACGGTGCCATTGGTGCCGTGACGGGGCGATCTGTTCGGCGAAGGTGGTCGTCGATTCGGCGAGGGTGCGCACGTCCTCGTCGTCGGGGCACAGTTCCAGCGCGTCGTTGCGCAGGAATTCGGTGCAGCTGGGTTCCAGTCCCACCAGGGGGGTTCCGGTTCGCAGCTTGGGGCGCAGGTTGCGTGCGGTGCGTCGCAGCACCCGGCGGGCGATGCCCAGCTGGCCGGTCGAGTGCCAGGTCAGGCCGCAGCACATCGAGCCGGTGGGGAGTTCGACCTGGTGTCCCAGGTGTCGTAGCCCGGCGATCGCGTCGCTTCCGATGGTCGGTTCGAGGTAGTTGGTGAAGGTGTCGGGGAACAGCACCACCGTTTCGGGCTCTCCGTCGTGGTTTCCGTGCGTGCGGTGTCGCTGCCGCAGTGTCCGCGGTGCGATGCTCGGTAGCTCTCGCTCGGGGGTTATTCCGCCGAGTCGTTTGAGCAGTGGTGCGGTTCGGCCTCGTGTGATTCGGTTGGCCAGCCGCGGTGCGTGTGCCGCCAAGCGTAGCCACAGTGGCAGGAAGCCCATCGAGTAGTGCGCGGCGGGGCGTGGTCGGTTGTGGTGGTACCGGTGCAGGAACTCGGCCTTGTAGGAGGCCATGTCCACCCCGACCGGGCAGTCGGTTTTGCAGCCCTTGCAGGACAGGCACAGGTCCAGTGCCTCGTGAACCTCCTCGGAGCGCCACCCGCCCCGCACCGTTTCGCCCGCGAGCATTTCGAACAGCAGGTGGGCTCGGCCGCGGGTGGAGTGTTTCTCGTCCCGGGTCGCCCGGTAGCTCGGGCACATCACTCCGCCCGAGGTGTTGAGGCACTTGCCCATTCCCACGCATCGGCGAGTGGCGGGGGCGAGGTCGCCGTCGTCGGATCCCAGGGCGAGCGTGGTTCTGCTGGGGATGCGTGGTGGTGCCACCAGCAGCCGCAGATCACTGTCCACCGGTGACGGTCGGGTCAGAATGCCGGGGTTGTGTAGTCCTTCCGGGTCGAACGCGGTTTTGAACCGTTCGAAGGCGTCCAGGATGGGCTGGGGATACATTCGGGACAACAATTCCGAGCGGGCCCGGCCGTCGCCGTGCTCGCCGGACAGCGAGCCGCCGTGGGCGGCGGTCAGTTCGGCGGCCGATTCCAGGAAGTTTCGGTACTCGGCGGCTCCGGCGCGTGACATCAGGTCGAAGTCGATGCGCACGTGGACGCATCCGTCGCCGTAGTGTCCGTAGCTGACTCCGTGGTATCCGAAGCGATTCAGCAGGGCGTCGAACTCGCGCAGGTAGGTTCCGAGGCGGTGTGGGGGGACTGCGGCGTCCTCCCAGCCGGACCAGCGTTCCGAACCGTCGGCCATTCTGGTGGCGTATCCGGAGCCTTCTTCCCGGATTTTCCACAGTGCTGCCATCCGTTCCGGTGCGGTGTGTACCGTGGTGGTGGCGCGGTCGCCGAACGCGTTCGCGATCGTTTCGGCGGTGTGTCGGGCCGTGTCCTGGTCGGCTCCGCCGGTTTCGACCAGTAGCCAACTTCGCCCGGCGGGTAGCAGGGGCAGCGCGGGGGAGTCGGGGTTGCGGTCACCGACGACGTCGACGAGTTCACCGCTGATTCCCTCGATGGCCAGCGTGTCCCGGTCGAGCAGGTGGGTGACTTCGTCGGCGGCGTCGTAGGTGTTGTCGAATCCCAGTACCACCATCGCGCGGGCGGCGGGAGTCTCGACCAGTTCCACGGTGGCCGACAGAACGGTGGCGCAGGTTCCCTCCGAGCCGACCAGGGCACGCGCGAGGTTGAATTCGTTGTCGGGCAGCAGCTGGTCCAGGTTGTAGCCGGAGACGCGTCTGCGTGGTGTGGGCATGTCCGCGCGCAGGTTCGGCTCGTAGTCCTCGGCCAGTCGGCGCAGTTCGCCGTACAGTCTTCCGGTGCGGTCGCCCCGTGCGCACAGTGTGTCCAGTGTGTCCGGTGGGGTCGCTCCGAGGGTCAGTCGGGTGCCGTCGGAGAGCAGCACGTCCAGTTCGCGGATGTTGTCGATCGTTTTGCCCCAGGCCACCGAGTGTGTGCCGCAGGAGTTGTTGCCGATCATGCCGCCGAGTGTGCAGCGGCTGTGCGTGGAGGGGTCGGGGCCGAAGGTCAGTCCGTGTGGTTGTGCCGCCTGCCGGAGCGTGTCCAGTACGACTCCCGGCTGTACCCGTGCGAGTCGGCGCTCGGGGTCGAGGTGCTCGATCCGGTTCATGTGTCGGGAGAAGTCCAGTACCAGTCCGGGGCCCATGGCATTGCCCGCGATGCTGGTTCCCGCGCCTCGCGAGGTGATCGACAGTCCGTACTCGCGTGCGATGGCCAGTGTGGCGGCCACATCGGAGTCCTGCCGGGGAAACACCACCCCGGTGGGTACCTGGCGGTAGTTGGAGGCGTCGGTGGCGTAGAGGGCTCGGGTGCCGGGATCGAACCGGGCCTGTCCCGAGATCGTGGAACGCAGCGGGGACGCGAATTCCGGGACGTCCGCGGCGGTGGGGGCCGTTCTGCTCACCGCGAGGCCTCCTCCCGAGCAGGGCGGTGTGCCACCGTCGCCGTTCCGGTCAGCGGCTGCCGCCCGATGTGGTCTCGATCGACGCTGTTGCCGGGGAATGCTACCCGTCGTCCGGGCCTGGTTGTTCCGCCGCAGTGTTGCTCGGCTGCTCCGGTGGTGTTTCCCGCCGGGGATGAGCCGGTCTCGTCGTCCTACCTGCTCCGATCCGATGTCGGTGCGCACGCAACGGGCCGATAGCCTCAGCGGCGGTTCCGGTCAACGCCGCTGGACGACGAACGGCGGTTGACAGTGTTTTTCGGAGGGAGTGTGGGAGTGACACGGTCCGTGTTGGTCACCGGCGGCAATCGGGGTATCGGATTGGCCATAGCCAGGGCCTTTCAGGCTGCCGGTGACAACGTGGCGATCACCCATCGCGGGTCGGGAGCGCCCGAGGGGATGTTGGGCGTGCAGTGCGATGTGACCGATCCCGACCAGGTGACGGCTGCTTTCGACGAGGTCGAGGCCGCCCAGGGCCGGGTGGAGGTAGTGGTGGCCAATGCGGGCATCACCGATGACGGGCTGCTGTTGCGGATGGGTGAGGAGCAGTTCCAGCGGGTCGTGGAGGCCAACCTCACCGGTGCCTACCGGGTGGCCAAGCGCGCGACCAGCAGCATGCTGCGTAACCGCAAAGGCCGGATGATTTTCATCTCGTCCACGGTCGCCCTGTCCGGTGCTCCGGGGCAGGCCAACTACGCGGCGAGCAAGGCCGGACTGATCGGTTTCGCCCGGTCGTTGGCGCGGGAGCTCGGTTCCCGCGGTATCACCTCCAATGTGGTCACGCCGGGGTTCGTAGCCACCGACATGACCGAGGAGCTGTCCGAGGAGCGCAGGAAGCAGATTCTGGAGCAGGTGCCGTTGGGGCGCTATGCCGAGCCGGATGAGATCGCGGGGGCCGTGCGGTGGTTGGCCTCGGACAGCGCCGGTTATGTCACCGGAGCGGTCATCCCCGTCGACGGCGGGGTCGGCATGGGGCACTGAAGCCCTTTCGTCCCGTCGTGCCGGGTCGGAAGGGGTGTCCGTGTGTGGTTTCCGAACCGAGTAAACAACGATCAGTAGAGGGAAAACGGCAAGTGACTGGACTGCTGGAAGGTAAACGAATCCTGATCACCGGTGTGATCACCGATTCCTCGATCGCGTTTCACACCGCCAAGGTCGCCCAGGAGCAGGGGGCGCAGGTGGTGTTGACCGGTTTCGGTCGGCTCAAGCTGGTGGAACGCATCGCCGGCCGGTTGCCGCACAAGGCACCGGTGATCGAGCTCGATGTCACCAACGAGGAGCAGTTGGCGGGGCTGGCCGATTCGGTCGCCGAGCACGTCGACGGTCTCGACGGTGTGGTGCACTCGATCGGTTACGCTCCCGAGTCCTGCCTGGGTGGGGATTTCATGGCCGCTCCCTGGGAGGACGTGTCCAACACGCTGCAGATCTCGGCGTACTCGCTGAACTCCCTGACCAGGGCGTGCCTGCCGTTGTTGGGTGAGGGTTCTTCCGTGGTCGGGATGGATTTCGACGCCCGGGTGGCCTGGCCCGCCTACGACTGGATGGGTGTGGCTAAGGCGGCGCTGGAGTCGACCTCGCGGTATCTGGCACGTGAGCTCGGGCCGCGCGGTGTTCGGGTCAACCTGGTCAGTGCCGGTCCGGTGCGGACCATGGCCGCCAAGTCGATCCCCGGTTTCCAACAGTTGGAGGACACCTGGGGCGAACGTGCCCCGCTGGGGTGGGACGTCGAGGATCCGGAGCCGGTGGGTCGCACCGTGTGCACCGTGTTGTCGGACTGGCTGCCCAAGACCACCGGTTCGATGATCATGACCGATGGTGGTTTCCACGCGTTGGGGGCCTGAGGCTACCGAGCGCGCGTCGTTTCCCGCGGCGCGCGGAACACCCGGCTCGGCCGCGCACCCCGCCTGTGCGGCCGAGACGTCGCCTCTGCCTATCATGGTCGCGTGAACAGCTCGGATAACGTTGACGCGCTGCTGTACCTTTCCTTCGGTGGCCCGGAAGGACATGAGGAGGTACGGCCTTTCCTGGAAAACGTGACTCGTGGTCGCAACGTTCCCCCGGAACGGCTCGACGAGGTGGCCGAGCATTACCACCACTTCGGCGGAGTGTCGCCGATCAACCGTCTCAATCGTGAGATCATGAGTTCGTTGGAGGGTGAGCTCGCCGAGCGTGGTCTGAACCTACCGGTGTACTTCGGCAACCGTAACTGGCATCCGATGGTCGAGGACACCGTCGAGCGGATGGCCGCTGACGGGGTGCGGCGTGCGCTGGTGTTCGCCACCTCCGCCTGGGGTGGCTATTCGGGGTGCCGCCAGTACCACGAGGACATCGCACGCGCCCGTTCGGCCGTGGGGGAGCAGCGGGCTCCCGAACTGGTCAAGCTCCGGCAGTTCTACGATCATCCGCTGTTCGTGGCCGCCAACGCCGACGCGGTGACACGGGCCTACGCCGCGCTGTCGGAAGACGTTCGTGCGCAGGCCCGGCTGGTGTTCACCGCCCATTCGGTCCCGCTGAGCGCGGAGGAGCGAAGCGGCGCCGACGGTCGTCCCCAGTGGTACTCGCGGCAGGTGCAGGAGGCCGCCCGCTTGGTCGCCGAGGCCGTGGGGGTCACCGGCTACGATCTCGTGTGGCAGTCCCGTTCGGGGCCGCCGAGTGTGCCGTGGTTGGAACCCGACATCTGTGACCATCTGGAGCAGCTGCCCGCCAGGGGGGTGCCCGCCGTGGTCACCAGCCCGGTCGGTTTCGTCTCCGATCATCTCGAGGTCGTCTGGGACCTGGACAACGAGGCCGCGGAGAAAGCCGACGAGCTCGGGTTGGGCTTCGCCCGTGCCGAGACCGCCGGCACCGACCCGCGCTACGCCCGGATGATCGCCGAACTGGTTTCCGAACACGTCGAGGACCAGCGGGTCCGCAAGTTGTCCCCGCTGGTCACGGCGGGCTGTGGGGTCAACGGTGAGTTGTGCGTGCCGCAGGGGTGCTGCTGAGCATGGAGCGGCCGCCGCGGTGTCAGTGCCGCTCGGCCCGCTGCCGCAGCACCCGCACCATCTCGTCCACCGCTGCCCGACGAGCGGTGCGCACCGATTCGAACAGCGGGTTCAGTGCCTGACCGCGCGCTCTGTCCGCCGAGGCGGACATCGCCCCGCCCGGGGCGTCGTCGGTGGCCACCCGCAGGATCGCTTCCACTTCCGTGCTGCGTTGCAGCACGCGAAGGCAACGTTGCGGCACCCCCTGCGGCCACGAGGGCTGTGGCCGTGCCGAGACGGTTTCGGCGATCTCACCACGAACGCCGGGGCGGCGTCGTGAGACGTCCAGCTCGGTCAGCGTGCTGGCCGCCTCGCGCATGGCCGAGGACATGCCGTGTTCGGCCTCTCCCACGGGAGTGTGCTCGGCGGGGGCGATCTCACCCACCTCGTGAACCGTCCAGCGCAGCACTCCTTCGGCGACACGTTCCGGCACCAGCCCAAGCCCAGCCCACGGGAACACGGCGGCCTCGCCCTGCCGCAGCGCGTGCCGCGCGAATTCCGAGGCCCCGTCGAGACCGCGAACATCACCTGCCACCGGTAACGCCAGGCTGCCGGAATCACCACCGGCCTTGCGTATCGCCGCCAGCAGCAGCGCCAACCCCGCGTCGTTCACGCCGGGAGCGGGAAGTCCCAACCGCGCCGCCGTGGCCTCGTCGGCGGCCCACACCTGATGAACCTCGGCCCACGCCTGCGCGGCATCGAGCACGTCGTCCGACGCGGCCGCGCCGTGCAGCCACGCGGACGTCCACACCACCATCGTTGCGCTCGGACATGGCATGTCCACTGACGATACCGATGTGACCGTGATCGCCGCCAACGGGTGCGATCTCCGCCGCGCTCCCCGTGAACCGAGCGGCACCGTGAACCGAGTGGCACCTCGGCCCGGCACCGTCACCGTGGGGCCGTGGCCGGGTAGGCTGATCGTCGTGCGTTCGATCGACTACGGCCGCGACGTGCTCACCGGTACCGCTCGGCGCCGACACCGGTCCCCTCCCGAACTGCCCGCCGAGCCCGGCACTGTCGTCGAGGACGCCGCCGGTGAGTTCTGCGGCGCGATCGTGCGGCTGGAACGTGGCGAGTTCACCAAGCACAACGTGATTCTCGAGGACCGCCACGGCAGGCAACGTGCCTTTCCGATGCGAACCGGGGGGTTCCGCCACGAGGGAACACCGGTCACGCTCGTGCCCGTGGCTTCCACCGCCGGCCGGGGGTCGAGCCGTTCGGCCTCCGGTTCGGTGGCGGTTTCCGACGTCCCGGCGCGCACGGCCCGTGCCAGCAGGATCTGGGTCGAAGGTCTGCACGACGCGGAACTGCTCGAACGGGTGTGGGGACACGATCTTCGCGTCGCCGGTGTGGTGGTGGAACCGCTGCACGGGCTGGACGATCTGCAGCGCCACGTCACCGAATTCTCTCCCGGCCCCGAGCGCAGGCTGGGAGTGCTGGTCGACCACTTCGTCACCGGCAGCAAGGAGACCCGCATCGCCGAGCGCGTCAGCGGCGACGACGTGCTGGTGACCGGCCACCCTTACGTGGACGTCTGGCAGGCGGTGTGCCCGGCCACGGTGGGGATCGCCGAGTGGCCGGACATCGGCAGGCGGCAGGACTGGAAAACCGGGGTGTGCCGCGAACTGGGCTGGGCCGATCCGTCCGAGGGCTGGCGCAGGATCCTCGACGCGGTCGGTGACTTCCGGGACCTGCGTGCCCCGCTGCTGGGGGCCGTGGAACGGCTCGTCGACTTCGTCACCCTCTCCGAGGAGTAGCCGCCCACCCGCTTCGTCCACCGACAGCAACCCCTCGCGGGCTACTTGACCGGTCACGACGAGAATTCGATCTGTCACCATGGGTGTATGGCCGCGTTGGTGTGGTTGATCGCCGGGGTGCTCCTGGTGGCCGCCGAAGCCACTTCAGGTGAGTTCGTGCTGCTGATGCTCGGGCTCGCCGCGATGGGAACCGCCGGAGCGGCGGCGCTGGGTGCGCCGCTGTGGCTGGACGCGGTGATCTTCGCCGCGCTCTCCGGTGGACTGGTGTTCCTGGCGCGCCCGGTGGTCAAACGCAGACTGCTGCGGGAGACGACCGAGGGACTCGAACCGCGTACGAACGTGGATGCGCTCATCGGCAAACCCGCCACCGTGGAAGCAACGGTGGATGCCCACGACGGCCGGGTGCGCATCGGCGGGGACGTGTGGTCGGCGCGTTCTTTCGACGAGACACAAGTGCTGGATGTGGGGCGCACGGTGATGGTCATGGAGATTTCGGGGGCCGTCGCCGTGGTGTGGGCCGAACCGTGAGGAGGCGGATGTGGATCCTGCCGTGTGGATTGTGCTGCTGGTGGTCGTACTGCTGGTGATCGTGCTGCTGGCCAAGACCGTACTGGTCGTGCCGCAGGCCACCAGCGCTGTCATCGAACGTCTGGGACGGTTCCGCACCGTGGCCCACCCGGGACTGAACATGCTGTTTCCGTTCCTGGACCGGGTGCGCGCCAAGATCGATCTGCGGGAGCAGGTGGTTTCGTTCCCACCGCAGTCGGTGATCACCCAGGACAACCTCACCGTGTCCATCGACACCGTGGTGTATTTCCAGGTCACCGAATCCCGTTCGGCGGTGTACGAGATCTCCAACTACATCGAGGGGGTCGAGCAGTTGACCACCACCACGCTGCGGAACGTGGTCGGTGGTATGAGCTTGGAGGAGACGTTGACCTCGCGGGACCAGATCAACAGCCAGCTGCGCGGGGTGCTGGACAGCGAGACCAGCCGCTGGGGGATCAGGGTCGCCCGGGTCGAACTCAAGGCGATCGATCCGCCGCCGTCGATCCAGGACTCGATGGAAAAACAGATGCGCGCCGACCGGGAGAAGCGCGCGATGATCCTCAACGCCGAAGGTGAACGCGAATCCGCCATCAAAACGGCCGAGGGGCAGAAACAGTCGCAGATCCTGGCCGCGGAGGGATCCAAGCAGGCCGCGATCCTCAACGCCGAGGGGGAGCGCCAATCCAACATTCTGCGTTCGCAGGGTGAGCGGGCCAGCAAGTACCTCACCGCCCAGGGCGAGGCCAAGGCGATCGAGAAAACCTTCGCCGCCGTCAAACGCGCCAAGCCCACCCCCGAGCTACTGGCCTACCAGTATCTGCAGACCCTGCCCGAGATGGCCCAGGGCGACGCCAACAAGGTCTGGGTGGTGCCCAGCGAGTTCAGCAAGTCCCTGGAGGGCTTCGCCCGCATGCTCGGCAGCCCCGACGAGGAGGGCGTGTTCCGCTACGAACCGCCCGAGCAGGAAGTGCCCAGCGAGCCCCCGGAGCAGGACGACCCGTCGGTGTCCTCCTGGTTCGACATGGCCTCCAACCCCGAGGTGGCCGAGGCGGTGCGCGCGGCCGAGGCGGTGGCCCGCAAGGAGGTTCCCACCGACCTGAGCAGCACGCCACGGGCCAGCGGCTCGGCGGACCAGCAGGCTCTCGGGGGAGCGGGAAATTCGCAGCAGCGCGCCGACGGGTGAGTCCCACCGCCCGGCCCGGTCGGCGTGGGCGTGTCGACCGGGCCGGTACGCGGTGCGGTGCTCGCCCGGACGGGAGCGGGGCAGTCGTGGGCGCGGCGAGGACGTCGGTGGTGCGTGGTGGGATGTGCCCACCGACGACGAGGAGTCCCATCCGTTATGGCACGCACCACCCCACCACGCCCGGTGAACATGGCCGAGGTGTTTCCGGAACTGGCCGGGATGACCAGAACCACCACCAGGCTCCACCCCCGACGCGGCGACCCCACCGTGGAGCGGAGCTCGATCGGTGGGCCACTGCTGTGGCCCGTCGAGGAACCGTGGCCACACTGCCACGACTGTCACCACAACAAGTACCGTTTCGCGCCCGAGTTGACCTCGTTGCACGAGGTCCGAGCCGCACGCGGGCTCGCCACCGGCGAGCCGTGCCCGTTGTCGGCCGCGGATTTGGAAACGCTGCGGCGTTCGAGGGAAGGAGTCCCGGTAGCCGAGCACGCGCTCAGCCCGATGCCGTTGTTGCCCGTGGCGCAGCTCTACGCCACCGAGATCCCCGACCTGCTCTGCCCTCCGGGCGCCGATCTGCTGCAGGTGCTGTGGTGTCCTTTCGACCACGAGGACGACTACACCCCGAACGTGTGGTTGTACTGGCGCCGTGCGGCCGACATCGAACAGGTGCTGCTGGAGCCACCGGAACCGGCCCTGGTGGTGGATGAAGAGTTCGTTCCTCACCCGTGTGTGCTCGATCCGGAGCGGGTCATCGAATTCCCACCGTCGCATCTGATTCCGCAGAACCTCGCGGAACGCATCCGCGAGTGGGAGCAGGAACGGCACATGGATTACGACGACGATCTGTCGATACCGCCCGGTTGGAAAGTGGGCGGTTGGGAATCGATGTGGACGTTCTGCGATCCGATTCCGCTGGGCTGCGAACAGTGCGGGGCCGACGTCGAACCGTTGCTGATGATGGAAGGAGGGAACTTCACCTCCAGTTGGCGTGCCGTCGAGGACAACGCTGAGCTCGGTGAAGTTCCTGACCCGGAGAGCCACCCGGGGGTTCGGATCGGACGTGGCTACACGCTGCAGATCTACTGCTGTAGCCGTGACCGGAGGCACCCCTGCGTCACCGCCATGCAGTAGCCGCGTGTCGCCCCCGGTGGTCCTGCCCGGTCGTGCCGGACCGGTGACACTGATCCCCGGGGTTTACCTTACCGGTCCGCTTCCGGGTCGGTGGACGGTTCGGAGGAGGGGCCGGTGGGCTCGGGGGAGTCCGCGGTGTGGGTGGGCAGCCCGCTGCGTACCGGCCGTTGCGGCCCGTCGACGCTGGAAAGCAGTCTGCTGTCCACGGGGCGCCCCTCGGGATCGACGGTCAGTACCGAGACCTCTCCCGTGGTCTCCAGCACGACCGCCTCGAGCTGTTCCAGGCGGGTGATCCCGGCCAGCCGCAGTTTCGCGTAGAGGTCGTTGCGGGTCATCTGCGCCTGGTCCAGGTTCTCGCGCAGTTCCCGGGAACCGTCCATGAGCAGCAACGGCCGGTTGTCGGTGACCCGTTCGACCCTGCGGAGCTTGCGCAGGTACGCCAGCAGGCTCTGCGTGATGAACAGCGCCGCCAGCGCGAACATGCCCTGCAGCAGCGACACCTCGGAACTGACCGCGGTGGTGGCGGTGATCGACCCGAAGGCCACGGTGGCCGCGTAGTCGAAGTTCGTCATCTGTGAGAACGAACGCAGCCCGGCGATCCGGGAGAACGCGATCAGTGAAATGTAGATCGACACTGTCGAGAGCGCCACGAGCGCCAGCGTCTGCCATGACACATGCAAACCATTGATCACTTGCTGCCCCCTGGGCGGACCGGGAAGTTCCGCGAACGATTCGAACTCTGCCGGCGCAAACTACCATCGGCCGAGGTCAACCGGTTTTCTCATGCGGCTCGATCGGCGAAAGTCGCGTGGCGGGAAGGACACGGTTCGCCGCTCCCGCCGTGGGGGACGGTGGGAAATTCGCGTGCGGCGTGGCAGCATCGATCGGGTGACCAGCAGCGGCACGGTATCGCGACATTTGGACGAACTGGCCCGGTTGCGCCGGGTCCGGGACCGGATCGACCGGGAGTACGACCGGCCGCTGGACGTGGCAGCGCTCGCGCTGGGGGTGCACATGTCGGCAGGTCACCTCAGTCGCGCGTTCCGTCGCGCCTACGGCGAGTCACCGTACTCCTACCTGATGACGCGGCGTATCGAGCGCGCGATGGCGTTGTTGCGTCGAGGCGATCTCAGCGTCACCGAGGTCTGTTTCGCGGTCGGCTGCCGCTCGTTGGGCACCTTCAGCACGCGGTTCACCGAGCTGGTCGGCATGCCTCCCAGTGCTTACCGGCGCACCGCGACGCACAGCACGGCCGGTGTGCCCGCGTGCGTGGCCAAGCGGGTGAGCAGACCGATCAGGAATCGAGAAGCAGGGATCACCCCTCCGCAACTAGTCTGAACCGCCATGAGCCTCACCATTCACTCCAGTTTCCTTCCGCACGAGGACCCGGAAGCCTCCCTGGCTTTCTATCGGGACGTGCTGGGATTCGAGGTCCGCAACGATGTCGGAAACGGCAGGATGCGCTGGATCACGGTCAGCCCCGCCGGGCAGCCCGGCACGTCCGTGGTTCTCGCTCCGCCCGTGGCAGAACCGGGGGTCACCGACGAGGAACGCCGCGTCATCACCGAGATGATGGCGAAGGGGACCTACGCCATGCTGCTGCTGGCCACCGACGACCTCGACGCCACCTTCGGCAGGCTGCGACTCGGCGATTCCGAGATCGTTCAGGAACCCGTCGAGCAGCCCTACGGCGTTCGTGACTGCGCCGTCCGCGATCCCGCCGGAAATCTGATCCGTATTCAGCAGTCGCGCTGACGCGGCCGGTGGGGACGGACACCGACCGCACGACGGGGTGCGGCCCCACCGTCGTCGAGGTCACCGGCAGGGTCACGGTGAGTCGTCGCCGGTCGTGTCGACGGTGCGCGATCGGACACACTGTTCGGAAGCGTTCGGGAGCACAACCGTCGACAGCGATGGCGAAGACGCGCCCAACACTGGGAGGCACGATGAGCACGACCGAGGAAACACACCCGCACTCACCCGTTTCGCACGCTGCCGACGGTCATGATCTCATCCGTGTGCACGGCGCGCGGGAGAACAATCTCACCGATGTCGGCATCGAGCTCCCCAAGCGTCGGTTGACGGTGTTCACCGGGGTGTCGGGCTCGGGAAAGAGTTCGCTGGTGTTCGACACGATCGCCGCGGAGTCGCAGCGCCTGATCAACGAGACCTACAGCGCCTTCCTGCAGGGGTTCATGCCCACGCTGGCTCGCCCCGAGGTGGATGTGCTCGACGGGCTGACCACGGCCATCATCGTCGACCAGGAGCGGATGGGGTCCGATCCGCGTTCCACGGTCGGCACCGCCACCGACGTCAACGCGATGTTGCGTGTCCTGTTCAGCAGGATCGGGCAGCCGCACATCGGTTCGCCGAAGGCGTTCTCGTTCAACGTGGCCTCGATCAGCGGTGCGGGGGCGGTCACGTTCGAGCGTGGCGGAAAAACCGTGAAGGAACGCCGCGACTTCAGCATCACCGGCGGCATGTGTCCACACTGCGAGGGCCGCGGCTCGGTCACCGATTTCGACCTGTCACAGATCTACGACGCCGACAAGTCGCTCAACGAGGGTGCTCTCACGGTTCCCGGCTACAGCATGGACGGTTGGTACGGTCGCATCTTCCGTGGCTGCGGCTTCTTCGACCCGGACAAACCGGTCCGCGACTTCACCGCGGAAGAGCTCGACGCGCTGCTGTACAAGGAGCCGACCAAGATCAGGGTCGACGATGTCAACCTCACCTACGAGGGGCTGATCCCCAAGATCCGCAAGTCGATGCTGTCCAAGGACGTCGAAGCGATGCAGCCGCACATTCGCGCGTTCGTGGAGCGGGTGGTGACCTTCACCGTTTGCCCGGAGTGCGACGGCACCCGGCTGAGCGAGGCCGCCCGCTCGTCGAAGATCGCGGGCATCAGCATCGCCGACGCCTGCGCGATGCAGCTCAGCGACCTGGCCGAGTGGGTCCGCGACCTCGACGAGCCGTCGGTGGCGCCGTTGCTGGCCACACTGCGGCACACGCTCGACTCGTTCGTGGAGATCGGACTGGGCTACCTCGGTCTCGACCGCTCAGCGGGCACGCTCTCGGGTGGTGAGGCACAGCGGGTGAAGATGATTCGCCATCTCGGTTCCTCGTTGACCGACGTCACCTACGTCTTCGACGAGCCCACCACGGGGCTGCATCCGCATGACATCGGGCGGATGAACGATCTGTTGCTGCGGCTGCGGGACAAGGGCAACACGGTGCTCGTCGTGGAGCACGAGCCGGAGGCGATCGAGATCGCCGACCACGTCGTCGACCTCGGTCCCGGTGCGGGAACGTCCGGGGGCAGTGTCTGTTTCGAGGGCAGCGTCGCCGGACTGCGGGCATCGGGCACGGTCACCGGACGTCATCTCGACGACCGGGCCGGGCTCAAGGAAGCGGTGCGCGAACCCACCGGCGCACTGGAGATTCGCGGTGCCGCGGCGAACAATCTGCGCGAGGTCGACGTCGACGTGCCGCTGGGGGTGCTCTGCGTGGTCACCGGTGTGGCCGGTTCCGGCAAGAGCTCGCTCGTGCACGGCTCGATATCCGCCGGGGAAGGGGTGGTGTCGATCGACCAGGGGGCGATCCGCGGCTCACGCCGGAGCAACCCGGCGACCTACACCGGACTGCTCGATCCGATCCGCAAGGCGTTCGCCAAGGCCAACGGTGTGAAACCGGCGCTGTTCAGTGCCAATTCCGAAGGTGCCTGCCCCAACTGCAACGGTGCCGGCGTCGTCTACACCGACCTGGCGATGATGGCCGGCGTGGCCACCACCTGCGAGGAGTGCGAGGGCAATCGGTTCCAGGCCTCGGTGCTGGAACACCACCTCGGTGGTCGTGACATCAGCGAGGTACTGGCGATGCCGGTCAGCCGAGCTCAGGAGTTCTTCGGCTCCGGAGAGGCCCGCACTCCCGCGGCCCACCGGATCCTGACGCGGCTGGCCGACGTCGGGCTCGGCTACCTCACCCTCGGTCAACCGTTGACCACGCTCTCCGGCGGCGAGCGGCAGCGACTCAAACTGGCCACCCACATGGGTGAGAAAGCCGGTGTCTACATCCTCGACGAACCCACCACGGGGCTGCACCTCGCCGACGTCGAGCAGCTGCTCGGGCTGCTCGACCGGCTCGTGGACTCCGGCAAGTCGGTCATCGTCGTCGAGCACCACCAAGCGGTGATGGCTCACGCCGACCGGATCATCGACCTCGGCCCCGGCGCGGGCCACGACGGAGGCCGAATCGTGTTCGAGGGCACCCCCGCCGAGCTGGTCGCCGCACGTTCCACCCTCACCGGCAGGCACCTGGCGTCCTACGTCGGCGGCTGACCGAGCCCCACAACCGCCTTCCCACGAGGACAGGGGGAGGCGGCTCGGGCTCAGGTGGGTGTTTTCCGCACACCGGTCCGTTCCTGACAGCGGCACGAGCCGGCCAGGGGGAATCGGGATAGATCGAACGCTAAGAGCTCGCGGCCAGGGTGTGTCACCCGCTCGGCGGGTCCGACGTACTCGATCATCGGTATCGCTGGGGCGCTGTGGTGCGGTGTGCTGGGTGTCGGGTGATTCTATGGACCGTCGTACCGACCGCCGCACCGAGCTCCACGAGGTGGCCCGCCAGCTGGCCCGGTACCACCACCGCGCCACCGACCCGGTCGTCGATGTCGAGGCTTGGCTGGCCGACCACGAACACCGGCGCATTCTCGACGTGCTGCTGGTCGTTTGGGACCGCGCCGACGCGCGGCTGCTGCAGTACTTCCGTCCGGATGCCGACGTGTGTGTGGCCGGGCATCTCGTGTCGTGGGCACGGCGCCGCGCCCACGATGCTGCCCGTCCCGACGAGATCCCCGAACAAGGCCCCGTCCCCGGACAAGGCCCCGGCGAACCGTGTGAAGGGGCTTGAGGAACATTCGTTCGGGGATCCCCAGCTGGGACGACTGTAAGCTGTAGAGGCCAGACTCCGGCTGAGACGGAGCGTCAAGGTTGTGCCTCGTCGTCGAATCGGGCGCGTGCGCGCTGGACGGCGGGCATGTTCACGGTGCTCCAGTGCAGAAGTGCCTCGATGAGTTCTTCGAGGGTCTCGCCCAGCGTTGAACGAGGAAGAGCTGGCGTCGGCGTTGGCCGGTGTCGACACGATCGTTTTCACCGCCGGGTCCAACGGTGGTGCCAAGGAGATCACGAAGACGATCGACGGCGAGGGGATCGATAAAGCCGTGAGTGCCGCCCGCCTCGCCCGGGTGGACCGCTTCGCGCTGGTCTCCGTGCTCCCGGAATCCTGGCGGGAGCGGGATCCGGGCGAGAACGTGGAGTACTACTTCGCCGTGAAGAAGAACGCGGACATCGCGCTCTCCCGCAGCGAGCTGGAAGCGAGCTGGATTGGCTGATCCTTCGTCCCTCGCTCCTGCTCGACGAACCGGGGAGCGGCACCGTCTCACTCGGCCCGGCCGAATTTCACGGCCAAATAGCTCGTGCGGACGTCGCCGAGACACTCGCGGAGCTGCTTGACGAGCCGCGCCTCGGGCGGCGGATCCTCGCGACAACATGTACAGGAACAACCGCGGCGGATAGCGTCAGGTCCCCCGGGGACGCTCCGGAATCGCCGGGGAGGGGAAGTCTCATGAGGACACGGGCACGTACCACTTGGCTGGTTACCGGGATCGCCGTCGTCGCGGTCGCGCTGATCGTGGCGCTCTTCACGGTTCCCAAGCTCCTTTCCTCGGACGAGGAGAGCAGGGAAACGATCTCGCACCGCGTCCAGCCGCGGCACACCGAGCACACCACCAGCGAGTACTGGACCGAAGAACGCATGCGCGAGGCGGAGCCTGCGGGGCCGGTCGCGATCAGCCCGGTCCCGTACAGCAAATTGGCCGCGAGCGCCGGGATCCTCATCGTCGCGGGAACGGCGCTGGTGTGGTTGCTGCGGCGACAGCGGCGGGGTTGACCTTTCGGTGGTCAGTGTGGCGAACGCTGTTGTACGTAACCGAATACTGTGGTTTCAGTACTGAACAAAACAAAACAACCAAAAGATGCAAAAAAGACAAAAGGTACCGAGTTGTCGAGACGGACGAATCGTCTCCTATACTCCATCGAGAGGGGAGTACTTCCTCGCGTTGACCCGGTCAGTACGGACATCAACACGGTGTCCCCGGGAAGCGGCCCCGCCCAGGGGTGAAGGAGACCTCGAACGACGTTGTTCGGGAGGTCTCGAATGTCGGATACCCCCCTGATGGTCGCCGCGGGGCCGCAGTCGGTGGGCACCCCGTGGTTGTGGGCGATCAGTATCGGTGTGCTGCTGGCTCTGTTGATCGCCGATTTCGCGGTCACGCACCGCCCGCACGAGGTGAAGATGCGGGAAGCGGTCGGCTGGTCGGTGTTCTACCTGGCGCTTCCGCTGGTGTTCGGGCTCGGACTGTGGTGGTGGTTCGGCTCCGATCAGGCCCTGGAGTTCTTCGCCGGGTTCGTGGTGGAGAAGTCCCTGTCGGTGGACAACCTCTTCGTGTTCATGCTGCTGCTGACCGCTTTCGCCGTTCCTACGGCGCTGGTGCAGCGTGTGCTGCTGTACGGCATCGTGGGAGCGCTGGTGCTGCGGGGCGTGTTCATCGCGATGGGGGCCGCGCTGCTGCAGGCGGGCACCTGGGCTTTCCTGGTGTTCGGGGCGATCCTGTTCGTGACCGCGGTGAAGATTCTGCGTGAGGCGCTCGGCGGTGATTCCGTCGAGCGCGACGTGTCGCAGATGCGTTCGGTGCGGTTGCTGCGCCGGTTGATGCCCGTCACGGAGGAGTACCACGGGGCGAGCCTGACGGTGCGGCAGGCGGGCCGTCGTGCGTTGACACCGATGGCCGTCGTGGTGGTGGCGGTGTTCGCCACCGACGTGGTCTTCGCCGTGGATTCCGTGCCCGCGGTGTACGGCATCACCGAGGATCCCTACCTGGTGTTCACCACCAACGCGTTCGCGCTGCTGGGACTGCGGGCGTTGTATTTCGTGCTGAGTTCGGTGCTGAGTAAACTGGTGTATCTCAACCACGGACTGGCACTGATCCTGGCGTTCATCGGTGTGAAGCTGATGCTGCACTGGGCGCACGGGGTCTGGCCCGCCGTTCCCGAGATCGCCACCCCGGTCTCGCTGTCGGTGATCGTGCTCATCCTCGTGGTGGTGACGGTGGCCAGCCTGCGGGCCAGGAGCCGGGCCGTGGAGAAGGAGTCGGCGAACGGGGGCTGAGCATGCTCATCGAAGTTCTCGTCGAGGTCGGTATCACCGTTTTCGTGGTGCTGGCGCTGTTGATCAGCTGCGCGGTGCTGGTGTCGGCACGACCGCCGCGGTCGTCGTGCAAGGCTGCGGCTGCCCGCAGGGGAGGCGGGCAGCCGCTGTTCCCGCGGGGATCCTGATCCTCCCGGAGACGACGGTCGTCATGAACACCCCGTATCCAGGGGCACGGGGTGTTGGTCGCCGAGGAAGGCGACTTCGAGCGCATCCCCGCGTACAGCCCCACGTGCCGGTGGCGCTGCAGACGCGCCGCATGTAACAACGGACGCACGTCGTGCCTGAGCGCTTCACCTGGTTCGTGTTCTGTGAAGGTTATGCGCTCAATCGGTGAGCGGGGGTCGCTCGGAGGTGCTGGATTCCGGTGACGATGTGGGTTCTTCGTTGAAGACGAACGAGTGAGCGACGGTAGCGACTGGCCAGGATGTTCCTGTTTTCAGGTGGGAGATGGTGCGCTCGACCGGGTATTTCGGGAAAGCTGTGACCGCGTTGGATTTTTCTCTGTCCGGGGCGAGTTTTCCATTTTTCGGTGTTTTGGTGGGGTGGGGTATGGCGTTTGCCGGTTAACCGAGATCGCCGATGGGGTTGGCGTGATTCGATGTCTCATGCAGTGATGAGTTCCGAGACACCGTGAGGATGTCGGTGGTCAGCCTCGGACGTCTCGCGGCAACTCATCACCACCGGAGCCCCGCTTTCCCAACCATCATCCCCGCTGAACAGCTATGGCATAATCCTGAACCGCTGAGATCGCCTCCATGACGTACGGGCGACAAGCGGGTTGGAATTCCACTCGCTGATCATGCGGTTTCGGCTGGTATTTTGGCCGACGGAAGGGATAAGGACGGTGGCGATGCGTTTACTGGCGCGGACCTTGCGTGGGTTGGAGGACGTCGCCGCCAGGGAAATAGACGAGTTTGGTTTCGGCCGGGTCGAACACAGCCGTCATCGCGAGGTGTGGTTCACCACGGACCGTCCCGACCCCCGCCTGTCGGACCTTCGGACCGTCGACGATCTGTTCCTGCTGGCCGAGGTCATCGAGGGCGTCGGGCACACGAAGACGGATCTGGCCAGGCTGGTCGATGCCGCCCGGGCGAGCGATTCGAACGAGCTGCTGTGGTGTCGGAGCCGCTGCGGCGGCTCCGACACCACGACGAGCGTGGACGTCGCCGCATCTTTCCTCGGTAAGCGCAACTACAACCGCTACGACATCGAGGACGCCGTCGGTACCGAGCTAGCGGAGGCTGTCGGGCTGCCCTACTACTCCCGACGAGAGGGCAGTGCTCCGCCTGAAGGGTCATCGTCGTTCAGGGTCACGATCGAGGGCACCCAGGCGGTACTGGCCCTACGCATCCGTGACCGGCCACTGCACCGCAGACGCTACAAACAAGCCTCGACGCCGGGGACCTTGCACCCACCGATGGCCGCTGCCATGGCCTTGCTGGCGGGTGCCAGTCCGGGGGATACCATGCTCGATCCCTGCTGCGGAACGGGTACGATCCTTATCGAGGCCGCCGATCTGGGGCTGGGGACACGGCTGCTCGGTGTCGACCATGACCGGAATGCGCTGGAAGCGGCCACGGCGAACGCCGCCTTGATGGGCACCGCAGCGACCTGGCTTCTGGCCGATGCGGGCAGGTTGCCCGTCGATTCCGGTCGGGTCGATCGGATCGTGAGCAATCCTCCCTGGAACCGCCAGGTGCCCGCTCACGGTTCGCTGACCGCGCATCCGGATCGATTCTTCACGGAGATCCGGAGAATTCTGTCTGCCACGGGGCAGGCGGTGCTACTGCTGCACGACGTGGAGGAACAGTGTTCCGTGGCGAAGGCCAGCGGGCTGCAGGTCCACGACATCCGCCGGCTGAGCCTGTTCGGCACGCACCCATCGGTCGTCACGTTCACCAGGTGAGTGGATCATGTGCCGCCGCCGTTTGGCGGCGGTGATTGTCTCCCGGCTACCTGGAAGGTGTCGAGGTGCCCTCCCGGCCCGTCGCGGCACGTTCGTAGTCAGCCCGCTGAGCTACTGCCCGAGCTGTGCACCGAGATCTCACTCCAGAGGGTGCGTACCGCGTGCCGCAGGGTCCGCCGCGGACTCCAACCGAGTAGATCCAGGCCGAACGGGGATCGATGCGCTCCCAATCGTCGTCCGATCCGGCCGGTGCCGGAAGCTCCACGAGCCGGGGCGGAACGGGGCCGACTGGACTCCGGAGAGTTCGCGACGTGCGCGGGCTTTTCCGGTGTGGGCCGCGCTGCGCGGGCTGGGGCGGGCCGGTGTGGTCGAGTTGATCGAGGCCTCGTGTGCCCACGCGCGCCGCTTCGCCGAACTCCTGTCCGCGGAGCCACAGGTCGCTGTGCTCAACGAGGTCGTGCTAACCAGGTGCTGGTGCGGGTCGCCGAGCAGGTGCTCGCGCGCCGCCCGCCGGAGGTGAGGCGCTGTTTCCGGTGCGGATACGCCCCGGACACAGCCTTGCCGGGTGTCTTTGCCCTCCCACCTGCCGTCGTCCGGGGGCGGGGCTGGGCTCACTGCCCGGGAGTGGGGAAGTCCTCGCTCATGCCGATGGCTCGCATCGTGTGGGTCAGGTGTTCGCGCAGCCTACGTTTGGCCTCGGCCGCGTCGCCGTCGCGGAGGGCGGTGACCAGTCCGTTGTGCTGTTCGGTGACCGCGGTACGCCGGGATGCTTCGTGGGTGCGGGCGGTTGATGTGATGCGTAGTTGGCGGTCGCGGAGCGCGCTGTAGAGGTCGGTGACCACGGGGCTGTCGGCGGCGGCGACCAGCTGTGCGTGGAAGTCGCGGTCGGCCTCGTGCATCTCGGAGTCGGAGAGTTCGCCGGGGTCGCAGGCGGGGTGGTCGAGCAGCCGTCGTCCGACCGTGACGAGGTGTCGCTCCCCGAGGGCGGCGAGTTTGTCGATCGCGAAGCTTTCCAGGGCGAGACGGGCTTCCAGCAGTGAATGCGCTTCGGCCGGGGTGATCGGTACGACCAGGGCACCCCGTTTGGGGTACAGCCGTAGGAATCCCTCGCTCTGCAGCCGCAGGAAGGCTTCCCGGACGGGGGTGCGGGACATGCCCAGTGTTTGGGCGATCTCCCCTTCGGACAGCAGGTGCCCGTCGGGGTGGCTGCCGTCCAGCAGTCCTGCTTTGACGTGCCGGTAGGCGCGGTCCGTGGCGGGTTGCCGCTGCCGCTCGCCGGAGGGGGGAGGGGCCGTCTCCGAGGGTGTTGTGTTCGACACGGTGTCATTCTACTTCCACCCGGCTTGTATCTAAGATGCATACAAGTTTGGAGGTGGGTGTGCGCGTCACGATCGGCCCTTCGGAATCCTCGGTCACCGAGTCCGTCCCGACGGCGACGTCACGACGGGCCTGGCTCGTGTGGTCGGTGGCGGCGGCGTGTTACTTCGTGGCGCTGTTTCACCGGGCGAGTCTGGCGGTGGCCGCCGATGCGGCGCTGGATCGGTTCTCGGCCGGCCCTGCCGCGTTGTCTGTTCTCTCGGCGCTGCAGCTGGGGATCTACCTGGCGTTGCAGATCCCGGCGGGTGTCCTGGCCGACCGGATCGGCCCGCGACGACTGATCACCGGGGCCACGTTGGCGTTGGCCGTGGGTTCGGCGGTGTTCGCGGTCAGCGCGTCCCTCGTGGGCGGGTTGGCGGGACGTGCGTTGATCGGTCTCGGTGACGCGTTCCTGTTCACCAACGTCCTGCGGCTGGCCGCGCATTGGTTCCCGGCCGAGAGGTTCGGCAGGATCGCGGCGTTGACCGGGTTGGTCGGCGGTGTGGGCCAGTTGGCGGCCACCGCTCCGCTCGCCACCTCGCTGCGTGTGCTGGGGTGGCTGGGCACGTTTCTGGGGGCGGCCGGGTTGACCGCGGTACTGGCGGTGTCGGCCTGGGCGATGGTGCGAGACCGGCCCCGGGTGGTGGACTCCGGTGATGCCGTCGGCCGGCCATCGTCGGCTCGGGAGGTCGAGCCGGTGCGGGTGGCGCTGCGGGCTGTGGTGACCACGCCCGGCACGTGGCACTCGTTCTGGGTGCACTTCGTGATGATGGGGCAGTTCGTGGCGGTGACGGTGCTGTGGGGGCCGCCGTGGTTGATGCGGGCGCAGGGCTACGGTGCCGCGGCGGCGGGGAACTGGGTGTTGCTGTGTGTGGCGGGGTTCCTGGTGGGGGCTTGGGCGTGTGGGCAGTTCGTGGCGGGGCGACCGGCACGTCGGGAGCGGTTCGTGCTGGTGTTGTCGTTGCTGCTGGCCGTGGTGTGGCTGACCGTGATCGGCTGGCCCGGAGTGCTGCCCGTCGCGTTGCTGGCGGTGTTGCTGGTGCTGATCGGAATCGGTGGCGGGGCGGCGATGCTGGCTTTCGACGGGGCCAGAACGGTCAACGCGGCACACCGGTCGGGGCTGGCGGTGGGTACCGCGAACATGGGTGGCTTCACCGCCGCTGTGCTGATCCAGCTCGCCGTTGGTGGGGTGCTGCGGGTGGCCGAGGGGCTGGCGGCGGGCCCGTCCTACCGGTTGGCCTACGTGCCGGTGTTGCTGGTGATCGTGGTGGGCGCGCTCGGCCAGCTCCGGCAGTCGCGGCGCGCCCGTGGGGTTGGCCGGGGGCGAGCTCGGTTTCAGGGCACGCGTCCGACTCCGACGTAGCCGTATCGGCAGCTTTGCTGTTCCTCGCTCAAGGCTTGTTGGGCGGGACTCCAGTCGGGGTAGTGCACGAGTCCGGGTGGAACCAGCTCGGTTCCGGAGAACCAGCCCGCGACTTCGTCGTGGCTGCGCAGCACCAGTTGTTCGTCGGCGTGCTCGTAGGAGGCCACGACCTGGTCGATCTCGTCCCGCAGGTCGGCGGGCAGGTCGTCGTCGCTGGCTTGTGAGATCGCCAGGTAGCTGCCGGAGCTGAGTCGCTCGCGGTAGGTGGCGATGATGTCACCGGGCCGGTCCCGCGGGCCGATGAACAGCAGGACACCGACGATGAGCAGCCCGACGGGGCGGGAGAAGTCCAGCAGTTCGCGGGTTTCCGGATGGTCGAGGACGGACCGGGGGTCGCGCAGGTCGGCGTTGAGGATCGTGACGTTGGGGTTGTCGGCCAGTTCGGCGCGGGAGGTGTTGTAGGCGATCGTTTCGTAGTCGACGTAGACGACTCGCGCTCGTGGGTTGTGCTGTGCCGCGATTTCGTGAACGTTGCCCACGGTGGGGATGCCCGAACCGAGATCGAGGAACTGGTCGATTCCCTGTGCGGCCATGTAATGCACGGCGCAGCGCAGGAAGGAACGGTTGAGCTGCGCTCCCAGTGACCAGCGGGGCGCTGATTTCTTGATGCGTTCGGCCAGTTGCCGGTCGGCTTCGGTGTTGTGATTGCCGCCGAGGAACACGTCGTAGAGCCTGGCTGAGTTCGGGCGGTCCCCGTTGAGTTCCGCTGTCTTCTCGTCCATGGGGTGCTCGCGTTCGGTGTCGGGTGATCTTGTCGGCCACACTCTACGTGCGCTGCCGGTGACTGCCCAGTTCTCGACAGTGACAGTGGTGGGGGCTCGGCGGTCCGCGATGGTTGCCCGGCGCGTGAGTGAGGACCGTGCGAACCAGCGCGCACGGAGCGTTCGGAGCAGTCGGCGGGGAAGATCGGGCACTGGGGCAGGGGGCAGGTCCGACCTAGCCTGTTTTGGAAAGCGTTTTCTTTCCCGGCAGGAAAAGGTAAGAGCTTTGTTGACAGGTATTTCGTCCCGAATTCGGAAAAGTCTGTACCTGGCGACGTTGTCCACGATGACGGTGCTGGGAACGGTGGTGGCGGTTCCGTACGGACACGCAGAAGTGCCCGTACCGGATGCGCGGGGAGAGCAGGCTGTGGATGCCACGATCACTGTCGAGGGCACGATGGACGGTGGTCTGACCCGATACTACGGCGAGGGAGAGCTCGGCAGTGGTGACCAGACCGAGGGGCAGCCACCGATCTTCGAGCTCGCCGACGGGGCCACGCTGCAGAACGTCATCATCGGCGCCCCGGCCGCCGACGGGATCCACTGCGAGGGTTCCTGCACCCTGCGCAACGTGTGGTGGGAGGACGTCGGCGAGGACGCCGCGACGTTCGACGCCGACTACGCCTCGGCCACGATGACCGTGCGGGGCGGCGGTGCCCAGTACGCCGCGGACAAGGTGTTTCAGGCCAACGGCGCGGGAACCATGACAATCAGTGACTTCCGGGTCGAGGACTTCGGCAAGCTGTACCGCTCCTGCGGCAACTGCAGCGATCAGGTCGACCGCCACGTGGTCATCGACGATGTGACCGCCACCGCTCCCGGCGACACGCTGGCCGGTGTCAATATCAACTACGGTGACACCGCCGAGTTCTCCGACATCACGATCGTCGGTGGTTCCGAGATGGGAATCTGCTCCTGGTACGAGGGCATCGAGGACTCCGGCGAGCCCGAAGAGGTCGGCAGCGGTCCGGGGGTGAACTGCCTCTACGACCAGTCCGACATCACGTTCGAATGACCTGTCGCCACTGCCGGATCCCGACAGTGGCGAGGCCGTCCGTCCCGCGTCGGCGATGTCGGGCGCGGGACGGGCTCTCGTTCCCGAATCGGAATAACCCTCACGGTGCGGTCAGGGGAGGCCGTTCCGGTCCCGCTGCTCAGCCCGATCGGTCCAGGAGGCACTGTCACGCGGTTTCTCACCGGTGTTCGTGAAGCGGCGGTGGAACGAGCCGGACGCGGAGGCGGCGTAGGCACTGGCGAGTATCAGGGCGCAGCCGAGCAGCTGCGGGAGCGTCGGCCGTTCGCCGAGGACGAGAGCCCCCAGGAGGAGAGCACCGACCGGGCTCAGCATGAGCAGAGCCGAGCTGACCGTGCTGCTCAGCCGAGAGGCCGCCAGGGCGACCAACAGCCAGCCGCCGACCTGGCCGCACACCGCCGTCAGGGCCAACCATCCCAACGCCGCCCAGCCGGGTGTCACAGTGATGCCCTGCCACAGCACTCCAACGGTGACCGAGACGGCGACTGCCGAGATGAGCACGCCACAGTAGGACTGCACCACTCCTTCGGTGCGCCCGCCGCGGCGCAGCAGGAACAAAAATCCCGAGTAGCACAACGCGGCCAGCACGGCGTGGACCGTTCCGCGTGCCGGAGCGTCGCCGGAGACTCCGGTGCCGAGGATTCCGCCGGTGAGCACGATGCCCGTGCCCATGCAGCCAACGACGACCGGGAAGGAGCGCGGTAGACGCTCGCGGTCGACGAGTGAGCTCAGCAGTGGAACGATGATCACCTGCGTGTTGACCAGCACCGCGGTCACCCCGGCGCCGACCTCGAGGATCGCCTGCGTCCACAACATCGCGTCCCCGGCGAAGAAGGCTCCTGCCGCCGCCGCGACGGCACCGCCGCGCCACGACAGCCCACCCGTCCGGCGCCGTTCACCGCGGGCCAGCGGCCACAGCAACGGCAACGCGAGCGCGCACCGAAAGAACGTGGCAGTGCCCGGTGACGCGGCGGACAGGTCGATGAAAATTCCGGACGTGGCGATACCGAGCGCGCCCAGAGCGACCGCGGGCCGGGGTCGTACACGAGCCGCCCGCGAGAGGATCATGCCGGCATCGCGGTCCATGTCCCGAGACGATGGCCGTTCGCCGTGTGGTCGAGCAATCCGTTTATCGGGTTGTCGTATCGGCCTCTGAACGCCGCGCTGCGCATGTGCGCCGGGCGGGGAGTGGCGGTGGGTGGTTCATAGCCGGTTGAGGACGGGCACGGCGCGGTCGAGGGCGTCGCCGCGGACGACCCAGCGGGTGATGCCCCACCCGTGGCGGGCGGGGTGGAGCTGCTCGATGATTTCGTCGGTGGTGCCGATCCAGAGGTAGGGCACGGCCAGGATGTCCTCGATCGGCGTGTCGAGCTGCTCGGCGAGGGGCGCGGCAGCGGCGTGCCGGTCCTCGGTGACCACGACCTGCTGCACGATTGCCTCCACGCTCGGTCGGTTCGTGCCCGCGGCCCGTGCGCCGCGGTGGATCCGCTCGACGTGTGCGTCCACGCGTTGCGGTGACCAGGACACGGTGTGGGAGTGCCCGTCGGGCAGCGTGCGGCCCAGTCCGGACAGCCCGACGGTGTCGGCGTGCGCCCCGCCCCAGCGCAGCAGGTCCGGGTTGGCGCCGCCGACCAGCAGCGGTATTCGTTGTTGGATCGGTCGGGGTGCCTGCAGGGACACGTCGCGCAGCGTCGCGAGCTCCTCGGCGGGAACGGTGGATCCGTCGAGCAGTTGGCGTACGGCCGTGGCCACGGTGCGCAGCCTGCGCACTCGCGCGGCCGGGGAGGGGCGGGTGTGTCCGGTCATTTCCCATTCGGCGGGGGTGTGTCCGGCTCCGAGGCCGATCTCGGCGCGACCGTCGGAGATCACGTCCAGGGTGGCCGCGTCGGTGGCGATCAGCAGCGGGTCCCGCACGCCGGTGTTGAGGACGTAGGTGCCCACTCGCAGTGTCGAGGTGGCGGCTGCCGCCGCGGCCAGGGCCACGAACGGTGATGCGCCGACACCTGGGTGGTCGGCTGCCAGCAGCGCCCGAACGCCCAGGTCCTCGCAGCGGCGTGCCAGCTGTGTCCACGTGTCCGTTTGGTCCGGGGTGGCCTGTACCGAGATCTCGATCCGTTCGTCCGTCACGGGCACACCGTGTCACTGGTGTGGGGCGGTGTGGCACCGATCGGTGTTGCGCGGAGAGCGAATCCGTGCGTTCGGGGCCGTTCGGTTTCGGGTGTTGGTGGTGTCCGTTCGATTGTCGGTGGTGTCCGGCCGGTCCTGGTGCGTTGTGGTTGGCGCCCGGCGGGGTGGTGTGCTCTGCGTCACCCGGTGGTGGTGGAGCTGTCGCGTCCGGTTGTGGAGCGTCGCGTGACGGGTTGTGGGTTTCTGGTCACGGTCGGTTTTTTCGTCGGGGTCGAGTGCCCTTCGTGGTTAGGGCACCGGTGACCAAGGGGGTAGCATTGTCAACAATCGGCGTCTTGAGTTGTGATGGTCGGGCGCCGTTGTGCGTGCCCGTTCGGGCGCGCACACGTGAAGGGAGTTTTCGGTGGCGCGTACCGCGAGCGCGAATGCGCTGTTGGCGGCACGCGTGCCTCCGCTACTCGTGACGAGCGAGGATCGTCCGTCACCGAGACGCCGATCGTGCCGAGACCTGTGCGGGTGGCGAAACGGGCGCGGGGGTGTTCCGCGTTCGGGTGTCGTTCCTGTCGCTGTTTCGGACGCGGATGTGGTGTGTCATGCGTGTTCACCGGGTCTTGTTCGGTCGGGGGCCGGTTCTGTCCGGGTGGCCGGTCGGACTTGTTTCCGGGAGCGCGTCGTCGACGTGCCGCAACCGCCCCGCTCCCGCGGTCAGGGGTGGGGACCTCGAATGACGAGAGGGTGCGAGATGTTGGGAGTCGACGAACAGAACCAGGCCGGGGAGTTGGAACCGGTTCAGCGCAAGTCCACGGCGGCGATCGTCGCCGATCAGTTGCGTGCGGCGATCATGTATGGCTCGTTGGCTCCGGGGAGTCAGCTGGGTGAGGCCGATCTCGCCACGCAGCTGGGTGTCAGTCGTGGGCCGCTGCGGGAGGCGATGCAGCGCCTCGTTCAGGAAGGACTGCTGCACAGTGAACCCCACCGGGGTCTGTTCGTGACCACGATGGAGCCCGAGGATGTCCACGATGTGTATGTCGCGCGGCTGGCGGTCGAGCGCAGCGCGTGTGAGCAGATCGTGCGGCATCACCGGGTGGACGCGGTGGCGGAGCTGACCGGGGCGCACGCCAAGATGGTCGCTGCCGTGGCCAAGGATGACCGTGACGGGCTCACCGAGGCCGATCAGGAGTTTCACGAGACGCTCGTGGCGGCTTCTCGCAGCCCTCGGCTGCAGCGGATGGCGCAGACGTTGTTGGTGGAGAAGCGGATGTGTCTGGCCGCGTTGGTTGATACGTATCCGGCGGACACGCAGGCGTTGGTCGATGAGCACAAGGGGCTGGTGGATGCGATCGAGGCCGGGGACGAGGGGTTGTTGCTGTCGCGGTTGGAGGAGCACATGAACGATGCGTTGCAGCGGTTGACGGCTTCGCTCGAGCAGTAGACGCACCCGCGTATCCGGGCGGCCCGTCGTGGCGGCGACGGCGCCGCTCGGATACGGGAGTGCGCCCCTGTCACAGCCCGCCGACGGCGATGTATTTGGTTTCCAGGTATTCGTCGATGCCGATCTTGCCGCCTTCGCGGCCGATGCCGGATTGTTTGACTCCGCCGAAGGGTGCGGCGGCGTTGGAGACCACGCCCTGGTTGAGTCCGACCATGCCGGTCTGCAGGGATTCGCTGACGCGGAGCGCGCGTGGCATGTCCCGGGTGTAGGCGTAGCTGACCAGCCCGAATTCGGTGTTGTTGGCGGCGGTGACGGCTTCGTCCTCGTCGGTGAAGGTGCTGATCGGCGCTACGGGCCCGAACACTTCTTCGCTGGTCAGGCGGGCGGATGGGGGGACATCGGTCAGGACTGTGGGCGGGTAGTAGTAGCCGGGTCCGGTTTCGGCTTTGCCGCCGGTGAGTACGCTCGCGCCCTGGCCGACGGCGTCGTCGACGAGTTCGGTGACTTTGTCGCGTTGGGCGGAGTCGATCAGCGGGCCGACTTCGACGTTGTCGCCGACACCGCGTCCCAGGCGCAGTGCTCGCATGCGCCGGGTGAGTTTGTCGGTGAATTCCTCGGCGATGTCGCGGTGCAGGTAGAAGCGGTTGGCCGCGGTGCAGGCTTCACCGATGTTGCGCATTTTGGCCAGCATGGCCCCATCGACGGCGGCGTCGACGTCGGCGTCGCCGAAGACCAGGAACGGGGCGTTGCCGCCGAGTTCCATGGAAGTTTTGAGTACTTGTCGGGCGGATTGTTCGATCAGGGTGCGTCCCACCGGGGTGGAGCCGGTGAAGGTGAGTTTGCGGGCGCGGGGGTCGGTGATCAGCGGGCGCATCACCTCGTCGGCGTTCCGGGCGGTGATGATGTTGAGCACGCCGTGGGGCAGTCCCGCTTCGGTGAGGATCTCGCCCAGGGCCAGCATGGTCAGCGGTGTCTGGTGGGCGGGTTTGATCACCATGGTGCAGCCCGCCGCCACGGCGGGACCGATTTTTCGGGTGCCCATGGCCATGGGGAAGTTCCAGGGGGTGACCATCAGTGACGGTCCGACCGGTTGGCGTGTGACCAGCATCCGTCCGCTGCCGTTGGGGGAGACGGCGTAATCGCCGTCGATGCGGACGGCTTCCTCGGCGAACCAGCGGAAGAATTCGGCGGCGTAGGTGACTTCGGCGCGGGACTCGGCCAGCGGTTTGCCCATTTCCAGCGTCATCAGCAGGGACAGGTCCTCGTGCCTGCTGGTGATCGTCTCGAAGGCGCGCCGCAGGATCTCGCCGCGGTGGCGGGGCGGGTACGAAGCCCAGGAGGACTGGGCCCGGTCGGCGGCGTCGAGTGCGCGCAGCGCGTCGTCGGCGGTGGCGTCGGGCACGGCGCACAGGGTCGTGGTGGTGGAGGGGTCTTCGACGGTGAAGGTGCGTTCCGCGGCGGCGGACTGCCATGTTCCGTCGATGAGCAGACCGCGGGGCACGGTGTCGAGGACGGTGGTTTCCCTGGGGTGGTGTGGCTGGTCGTGGGTGTTCATGACTTGATGATGCCTTTCGGTGTTCGGGCCGGGACAGTCGACAGGGCCGATGGTGGCGGTCGGTGTCGGTTCGGGCGCGTTGTGTGGTGACCGGTGGGGCTGTGGGGCTTGTCGGGTGATTCCGGGTGTCTGTCGGGTGATGGCCCGTTTCGGCGAGGGTGGGGGACGCGGATAAATTACCGGGCATGAGCGATTGGTCGGCGAAGCAGCCGAACGGGCGAGGCTCGGCGTCCCGCGGGCAGCAACGGGGCGGATACGACTACTACCGTGCCGGCGGTTCGCGCGGGGGGAGGTCGTCGTCCCGCGGGCATTCCGGTTCCGGTTCGGCTTCGACCCCCAAGCGCGGGAAGAAACGACGGTGGGGCCGCGGGATCGGTCTCACGCTGCTGCTGGTGGTGCTGCTGCTGGTGGGCCTCGTGGTCTATGTCGACAGTTCGCTGCAGCGCACCGACGCGTTGGCCGACTACTCGGGGCGGGTCGAGGACACGCCCGGCACGAACTGGTTGTTGGTGGGTTCCGACAGCCGTGAGGGACTCGACGAGTCGCAGCGTGAGGAGCTTTCGGCGGGCGATGCCGGAGGCAGGCGCACCGACACCATGATGCTGATGCACATTCCCGCCGGTGGAGGCAAACCGGTACTGGTCAGTCTGCCGCGGGACTCCTCGGTGCCCATCGCCGGGCACGGGCGGAACAAGCTCAACGCGGCGTTCGCGTTCGGCGGCCCGCAGCTGCTGGTGCGCACGGTGGAAACGATCACCGGGGTGCACATGGATCACTACGCCGAGATCGGCCTGGGGGGATTCGCCAATCTGGTCGAGTCGGTCGGCGGGGTCGAGATGTGTCTGGACCAGCCGATGGACGACCCCAAGGCGGGTGTGAACCTCTCCGCCGGGTGCCAGCGGCTCGACGGGTCGCAGGCGTTGGGTTTCGTGCGCAGCCGCGCCTACGCCGACGGGGATCTGCAGCGGGTGGAGAACCAGCGCAAACTGCTGGGGGCGTTGATCGACAAGACCACCAGCCCGACGACGTTGCTCAACCCGTTCCGGACGTTTCCGCTGATCTCGGCCACCGGCGACACGTTCCTGCTCGACAACGGTGATCACGTGTGGCACCTGGCGGGGCTGGCGGGAGCGATGGGCGACATTTCCTCCGGCGAGGGGTTGTCCGGCACGGTGCCCATCGCCGGGTTCGACAGTCTCAACGGCCAGTCGGTGGTGCAGTGGGATTCGCAGCGGGCGTCCCGGCTGTTCGAGGCCATCGCCGCCGACCGGGCTGTTTCCGAGCAGATGCTGGGCTAGCGGCGGCCACCGGAGGCACCGGCTGGGGCCGGTGCCCGTCCGGACTCGGGATGTGGGGCTGCTGGTCTCACACTGCGGGTGTCACGGGGCCGTGGTGGCGAACCGTTTCAGCGCGGCCATGTCGCCGTTGAACAGGTTCTGGTCGCCGGGAAACGTTCCCCGGTTGTCGTGTTGCCAGATCGCGTGACTGCCCCAGCCCGCGGGAAGCTCCCCCACCCGTGGGCCGTACCGCGCGACCCACAGGGGATTGTTGCCCGCGAAGTCCGGGTTGGCCGAGGTGCAGGTGTTCCACCAGTGCCGGGTGGTGTAGATGGCGGGGAAACGGTCGGTCAACGAACGGTAGGTGTCGCTGAATTCGGCGATCCAGTCGGACATGGCGGCGGGGGAGAGCCCGTAGCAGTCGTCGGGCCCGTACGGGTTGTACTCGATGTCCAGCGCTCCCGGCAGGGTGTGCCCGTCGGGGGACCATCCGCCGCCGTTGGCGACGAAGAACCGGGCCTGTTCGGCCGCGCCGGACAGGTCGGGGCGGCCGAAGTGGTAGGCCCCGCGCAGCATTCCCACACGCAGCGCCCCTTCGTACTGCGACGAGAAGGTCGGGCTGCGGAACCCGGTGCCTTCGGTGGCTTTGACGTAGCTGAATCGGGCGCCCCGGCGCCAGGCGGAGTTCCAGTTCACCGTGCCCTGGTGCCCGCTGACGTCCATCCCGGCGACGGTGGCGCCGGAGGTGAGAGGGCTGGGGGCGTGGGTGGCCGCTGCGGCGGGTGTGGCCAGTCCCACCACGGTGACAGCGAGCACACCCGCCAGGCGGGCCGCGCGGCGCGGTTTCGTCCCGGGGTGTCGACGTGATCGGCTGGCTGCGGAGCTGACATCGCTCACGACGGTGATCCTCCTCGATGATTCGGGTGGTGACGATCGCGCGTTCAAACACGCACCGTGTCGCCGTGACCCGGCTGGGAGGCTACCGAAAGCGCCCCGTCAGGCCCTGTCACACGCGCCGGGGAGAACTCGATTGGATATTCACCGACGGCTCGGGTACCCATCGGGGGATGGCACAACGAGCGAGTAACAATCGTGGCCCGAGTGGGCGTGGTCAATCGGCCGAACCGACCAATCGCACCGCCCAGGGGCTACGCGACCAACTCAGGTCGATGCACGGCGCCAGCTACGGGCGCTACAAGTCGCTGACCGGCACCTGGTCCTTCGACGGGTTCACGCTGCAGATACAGCGGGTCCAGCCCGACCCCTACGCCCCGGCCAGCCGCTGCGAAGTCCGCGTCACCCCCGAACACGCCGGGTTTCCCCCCGACCTGTGGTCCAACCCGGCACGAGCCCGCGGGCTCGCCGGGGTGCTGGTGCGGGCGGTGCACCGCCGACTCAAAGACAGCAAACTCAGCGTCGACGCGGGCAGGCAACAGGTCCTCGACCGCAGCGCCTGCCAGATCGTCGACGGCACCGTGGTCCTGCGCCTGGGCATCGACATGCCCGGACGCGGACGCAGCATCGACGGCAAGCAGGCCGAGCAGGCGCTGTGCCGCGATCTGCCCGACACCGTCGAGGCCGCGCTGCGGTGGCACACCGCCGACCAGTCCCGGGTGCGTGAGTTCGTCGACTCCATCGAGGACACCGACGCGCTGCGGCGCGAACTCGCCCCGCACAACCTGGTGGCCTTCGTCGCCGACGGCGCGGTGCTTCCCCGCCGCAGCGGCATCGACGACCGCCCGCTGCAGCAGGCAGTGCCCTTCTCCTCCCCGGAATCGCTGCGGGTGGAGTTCGACCTGCCCAACCGGGGGCGCGTGTCCGGCATGGGCATCCCCGAAGGCATCAGCCTGATCGTCGGCGGTGGTTTCCACGGCAAGTCCACCCTGCTGCGCGCCCTGGAACACGGCATCTACGACCATGTTCCCGGCGACGGCCGGGAGCTGGTGGTGTGCACCCCCGACACCGTCAAGGTCCGCGCCGAGGACGGCAGGCGCGTGCACCGCGTCGACGTCAGCCCCTTCGTCAGCCACCTGCCCACCGGCTCGGACACCAGCGACTTCTCCACCGACAACGCCTCGGGCTCGACCTCGCAGGCAGCCTCGATCGTCGAAGCGGTCGAAGCCGGGTCGAACGCGCTGCTGCTGGACGAGGACACCGCCGCGACCAACCTGATGATCCGCGACGCGCGGATGCAGGAACTGGTGGCCAAGGACTCCGAGCCGTTGACACCGTTCCTGGACCTCATCCGCCCGCTGCACCAGCGGCACGGGGTGTCCACCGTGATGGTCATGGGCGGCTCCGGTGACTACATGGACGTCGCCGACCGGGTGCTGATGCTGGACTCCTACCGCTGCTACGAGGTCACCGACCGAGCCCGCGCCCTGGCCACCACCCCCACCGGGCGGCATCGGGAAGCCGAGACGTTTCCCGACACCCGTGCCCGCGTGCCCGACCCCAGGTCGATCGAGACCGACCGGCCGAAGGTGCGTTCGCGCGGCACCGACGCGTTGACCTTGGGACAGTCCACCGTGGAACTGCGGGCCGTGGAACAGCTGGTCGACCCCAGCCAGGTCACCGGCATCGGCCTGGCGCTGGTCACCTGCGCCCGCTCCGGCATGCTCGACGGCAGCCGCACCGTGCACGAGGTGCTCGACGCCTACGACGCCGAAGTCGCCAAACGCGGCATCCACGCCGTCGACGACCGCTACGTCGGCGACTTCGCCGTGCCGCGTCGTTTCGAACTCGCCGCCGCGCTCAACCGGCTGCGCACCCTGCGCGTCGGGGCCTTCCGGGACTGACAACCCCGCCCGCACCGTGTCAGGTGGGTTTTCCCCGCACATCGAGGTGGGCACCCTGACACCAGGGACCTCGGGACGTCGACGGCGCCGCACCCGCACCGCGGCCCGAAGGAGGCCGACCATGGGCAACCGCGATGCCTTCGACAGCGACACGGTCTACACCGACCGCGCCCACGCGGGGCGTGTCCTGGCCGGGCAACTGGCCCAGCACCGGCTGGTCGAGCCGGTGGTGCTGGGGCTGGCCCGCGGCGGGGTGCCGGTGGCCGCGGAAGTGGCCGCGGCGCTGCACGCCCCGGTGCGGGCCTGCGTGGCCCGCAAGATCGGCGCACCCGGCCAGCCGGAACTGGCGTTGGGCGCGGTGGCCGCGCAGGGCCCGCCCACCTACGACCAGCGGCTGCTGGGGGCCTTCGGGCTCGACGCCGAACAGCTCAGCACCCAGTGCCAGCAGCAACGGGCCGAGGCCCGCAGGCAGGAGCGGGCCTACCAGCACGAGGCGCCGGTGGAACTGTCCGGCCGGGACGTGATCGTCGTCGACGACGGGCTGGCCACCGGCGCCACCGCCCGCGCCGCGATCCGGCGAGTCCACCAGGACGAGCCGGCCCGCGTCGTGCTGGCCGTGCCGGTCGGTTCTCCCGAGGCCGTGGCGGCGCTGTCCGGCGAGGTCGACCTGCTGGTGTGCCCCAGCACTCCCACCGCGTTCTCCGCGGTGGGGCAGTGGTACCGCGACTTCCGGCCGGTCACCGACGAGGAGCTGCACCGGCTGCTGGGCCACGGCGTGCCGGGATAGGCACCACCCGCACACCGCCACATCGGTATTGGCCAGGATGGACAGCGTGATCACCGTGGGACCACACCACGACCAGCCACGCCGATCGGGAGTGCGACGTGAGTAGCGGCCGGGCCTTCGAACCGTCACCGGGTGTCGAGTCGCTGCTCGACGAACTGCTGCGCGCCCGCGGCGATGACACCGGCAGCGACACCACCCACCGCGGGCAGACCGGTGTGCTCGACGAGCAGGCCCGCACGGTGCTGTCCACAGCCGTGCACGCCGCCCGCGACTGGGGCCACACCGCCCTCGACGACACCCACCTGCTGTGGGCACTGACCCAGACCGGCCCCACCGCCTCGATGCTGCGCGAGACCGGGGTGGCCGTGGACCGGCTGGCCCGCAGCCTGCGCACCCTGGCCGGGGCGCACGAGGCCACCGGCGGCTCGGCCGACCCGCGCCCCTGGCTGACCAGCGCCGCACGGCACGCCCTGCTGGGTTCCTACCGGCAGGCGCGGCACGAGGGCGCCGCCCAGCTCGGGACGCGGCACCTGCTGCTGGGTGTGGCCACCGACGCCGACTCCGCGGCGGGGCGAGCACTGGCACGGGCGATCGAACAGGGCGAGCACCACCGCGCCGGCCCCGCCGAGCACACCGAGCAGGACCACCACGACACCACGCACCCCGCCACGCCGTGGCTGGACGAGTTCGGTGTGGACATCACCGCCCGCGCCGCCGCGGGCGACATCGACCCCGTGACAGGACGGGACCACCAGATCGACCAGATCGTGGAGGTGCTGGCACGGCGCGGCAAGAACAGCCCCGTGCTGCTCGGGGAGGCCGGAGTGGGCAAAACCGCCATCGTGGAAGGGCTGGCCCACCGCATCAGCACCAACACCGCGCCGCCGCTGCTGGCGGGCCGCCGACTCGTCTCCCTCGACGTCACCGGCCTCGT
This sequence comes from Actinopolyspora lacussalsi, assembly GCA_030803735.1. Lineage (NCBI taxonomy): Bacteria > Bacillati > Actinomycetota > Actinomycetes > Actinopolysporales > Actinopolysporaceae > Actinopolyspora > Actinopolyspora lacussalsi. The sequence goes on from JAURUC010000001.1 coordinate 964,828, forward strand.
CGCGGGCGCGCAACACCGCGGGGACTTCGAACGACGACTGCGGGAACTGCTGCGTGAAGTCACCGAACACCGGCAGGACCTGATCGTGTTCGTCGACGAGATCCACGCGCTGATCGGCACCGGAGCCGGTGACGGCGCGCTGGACGCGGCCACCGTGGTCAAACCCGCCCTGGCACGCGGTGAACTTCCCCTGATCGGCGCCACCACCACCGAGGAATACCGCAGGCACATCGAAAAGGACCCGGCCCTGGAACGACGGTTCCACCCCGTCACGGTGCCCGAACCCACGGTGGCCGAGACCACCGCGATCCTGCGGGGACTGCGGCAGCGCTACCAGCAGCACCATCGCATCCGCATCGACGAACGGGCGCTGCGGCACGCCGCCACGCTGGCCGAGCGCCACATCCCCGACCGTTTCCTGCCCGACAAGGCCGTCGACGTGCTCGACCAGGCCTGCGCCCGCCTGCGACTACGGCACGACCGCGAGCCCACCGGCACCGCCACCCGGCCACTACTGGGAACCGACACCGTCACCGAAGTCGTCGCCGAGCGCACCGGCCTGCCGCTGACCGAACTCGGCACCACCGAACGCGGCAAACTCCGCGAACTCGACACCCGACTGTCCGAACGCGTCATCGGCCAGCCACAGGCCACCCGCACCGTCGCCGACGCCATCCGCCGCGCCCGCACCGGCCTGTCCGACCCGGACCGCCCGTTGTGCAGCTTCGTGTTCACCGGCCCCACCGGGGTGGGCAAAACGGAACTGGCGCGGGCGCTGGCGGCCGCGCTGTTTTCCGACAGCGACCGCACAGTGCGGTTCGACATGGGCGAATTCCAGGAAAAGCACAGTGTCTCCCGCCTGATCGGTGCCCCACCCGGCTATCTCGGCCACGACGAACCCGGCCAACTCACCAACAGCATCCGCACCCACCCCTACAGCGTGCTGCTGCTCGACGAGATCGAAAAAGCCCACCCCGACATCCTCAACACGCTGCTGCAGGTGCTCGACGCGGGCAGGCTCACCGACTCCAACGGCACCACCGTGAACTTCAGCAACACCGTGGTGATCATGACCTCCAACATCGGAGCCGAGCAGGCACTGCTCGCCGCCGAGCCCGACCAGTCTCCGTTCGACCCCGTCGCCGCGCTGAGCGCGCGGCTGCGACCGGAGTTCGTCAACCGCATCGACGAGATCGTGCCGTTCCAGCCGCTGACCACCGACGCGCTGGTCGACATCGCCGAGTCGCTGCTGGAGCACACCCGGCAGCGGCTGCGCAGCCGGGGTATGCGGCTGGAGATCACCGAGCCCGCCGTGGCATGGCTCGTGCACCGCGGCGAACACCGCGAGTTCGGGGCGCGGCAGCTGCGGCGGGTCATCGAACGGGAACTGCACAACCGCATCGCCACCCTGCTGACCGAACACCCCGCCCCGGAGGGCAAGACCGTGCACGTCGACCTCGACGAACAGGAAACACTGACCGTGCGGCTGGCCGGGGCACAGCGGCACACCGACGGCGACCGCCCCACCGAGCCGGGCCGAGCGAGCACACCGGTCACCACCCCGGCCGGCGGCGACGGTGCCACGATGGAGCCATGAACGATCAACCGCGCTACCCGTGGATCTCGTTTACCACCGACTACGGCACCGCTGACGGGTTCGTCGCCGCCTGCCGAGGAGTGCTGGCCCGCCACGCCCCCGGCGCGTCGGTCATCGACATCAGCCACCACATTCCCCCACAGGCGATCACCGCCGCCTCGGCGGTGCTGACCCAGACCGTGCCCTACCTGCCCACCGCGGTGCACCTGGTCGTCGTCGACCCCGGTGTGGGAACCGCCCGGCGCGGCATCGCACTGGAAACCACCTCCGGCAGCCTGCTCGTCGGGCCGGACAACGGTGTGCTGCTCGCCCCGGCCGACCGGCTCGGCGGGATCACCACCGCCGTGGAACTGGCCGAACCGGACTGGTGGCTGCCCGACGTCTCGGCCACCTTCCACGGACGCGACGTCTTCGCCCCCGTGGCCGCGGCCGCCGCGCTGGGCGCCGACATCCGCACAGCGGGACCCGTGCTCTCTCCCGAACAACTCGTGCCAGCCCCCACACCCCACTCCAGCAGCCACGGCCGCAACGTGCGGGCCCAGGTGATCACCATCGACCACTTCGGCAACCTGCAGCTGGCGCTGCCCGCGACGCGGGCACCCTGGAACCACGGCGACCCGCTGCTGATCACCACCCCCACAGGCCGGTTCACCGCCCGGTACGGCCGCACCTTCGGCGACGTCGCCGAGGGCGACTGCCTGGTCCTGGCCGACTCGGCCGGGCATCTGGCCGTGGCCGTCAACACCGCCTCGGCCGCCGCCCACCTCGACATCGACCGCGACCAGATCCTCGACATCACACCCGCCGACCAGGACACATAACCACCACGGACCCGCCACGCCACCGCCGCGTCACCCGACGGCAGCGCCGTCGTTGTCCCCACACCGCCGCCCACACACCAGGAGCCGACCATGACCACCGGGATCCGCCCCCGTGGGTGGCGCCCACCCCGAGCCCGCCGCACCCAGCCACGACGGCTCGCCGCCCCGCGCCTGCTGCCGGTCAACGGCCTCGGGCCCGAAGACGTCGTGCTCGACGAACACGACCGGATCATCACCGGCGTCGACGACGGCCGCCTGCTCGCCCTCGACCAGGACGGGCGGCAGCTGCGGGTGCTGGCCGACACCGGCGGCCGTCCGCTGGGCATCGAAACGCTGCCCGACGGGGCGCTGCTGGTCTGCGACGCCGAACGCGGGCTGCTGCGAATCGACCCGCGGCACGGCCACGTCCACACCCTGCTCCCCGGCGGCGGCCCGGGACGGCCAGCACTGTGCAACAACGCCGCCGTAGCCACCGACGGCACCGTGTACTTCAGCGACTCCTCCCGCCGATTCCCACTGTCCCGGTGGCGGCACGACCTCATGGAACACTCCGGCACCGGCCGGTTGTGGCGCCTACCGCCGGACGGGCCCGCCGAGGTGCTGCTCGACGGGCTGCAATTCGCCAACGGGGTGGCACTGACCCCCGACGAGACGAGCGTGGTGGTGGCCGAAACCGGCGCCTACCGGCTGCGCCGCGTGATGCTGACCGGGCCCCGCGCGGGCAGCAGCGACACGATGCTGTCGGCGATGGCCGGTTTCCCCGACAACATCTCCACCGGCACCGACGGGCTGATCTGGGTGACCCAGGCCGCGGCACGCAGCCGCCTGCTCGACACCGCCCACACCCACGCCCCGGCGCTGCTGCGCCTGGCCGCCGCACTACCGCAACCGCTGCAACCACAGCCCGCCGAAACGCTGTGGCTGCTGGCCGTCGACACCCACGGGCGAGTGATGCACGAACTCGCCGCGCCGGTGGGCGACTTCGGGATGGTCACCGGAGTGCGCCAGCACCGGGGCACGCTCTACCTCGGCAGCCTGACCAGCCGCGCCGTAGCCACCCTGCCGCTGGAGCCCGCGACCCCACACTGACGCACCCACCGGCGGTGAACATCCCCGACCGCGCCGCGTGCTGCCCGGCTGATCGTTTCAACACCAACCACGGCGGGTAACCCGAACACGGCCCACCCGGGCCGAGCCCCAACCAGGGCGCCGGCACCCGGTGAGCGCACGATCACGAAAGGGGAGTCCCGCCGTGCCCGCACGCACCCTGGCGCACAAACTCATCGCCGAACACCTCGTCGACGGCCACATGACTCCCGGTCACGAGGTGGCGCTGTCGGTCGACCAGACCCTGACCCAGGACGCCACCGGCACACTGGTCATGCAGGAACTCGAGTCACTGGGGCTGCGGCGCGCCCGCACCGAGGTCAGCGTGCAGTACGTCGACCACAACCTGCTGCAGGCCGACGAGAAAAACGCCGAGGACCACGAATTCCTGCGCACCGCCGCACAGCGCTACGGGCTGTGGTACTCCAAACCCGGCAACGGCGTGTCCCACCCCACCCACATGCAGCGGTTCGGCATCCCGGGCAAATCCATGGTCGGCTCCGACTCGCACACCTGCGCCGCCGGATCACTGGGCATGCTCGCCATCGGGGTGGGCGGACTCGAGGTCGCCCTGGCCATCGCCGGCGAACCCCTGCGCCTGCGCATGCCCGAAATCTGGGGAGTGCGCCTGACCGGACACCTGCCCCCCTGGGTCTCGGCCAAGGACGTCATCCTGGAAATGCTGCGCCGACACACCGTCACAGGGGGAGTCGACCGCATCATCGAATACCACGGCCCCGGCCTGGCCGAGCTGTCGGCCATGGACCGCCACGTCATCGCCAACATGGGCGCCGAACTCGGCGCCACCACCACCGTGTTCCCCGCCGACGAGGCCGTGCGGCGGTTCCTGCGCGCCGAAGGACGCGAACACGACTTCACCGAGCTGGCCGCCGACCCCGACGCCACCTACGACCTCACCGACGAAATCGACCTGACCGGCCTGCAGCCGCTGATCGCCCAACCCTCCGCGCCCGACAACGTCGTCCCGGTCAGCGACGTCGCCGGCCGCGAAGTGAGCCAAACCGTGATCGGCTCCTCGGCCAACCCGGGGCTGCGCGACTTCGCCGTCCCCGCCCGCATGCTGCGCGGCCGCTCCACCAGCGACGCGGTCAGCGTCGACATCAACCCCACCTCCCGCGAGATCCTGCAGGACCTGGCGCGCTCCGGCGCCGTCGCCGACCTGATCGGCGCGGGAGCACGCATCCACCAGTCCGGCTGCATGGGCTGCATCGGCATGGGCCAAGCCCCGGCGGTGGGACAGAACTCGCTACGAACGTTTCCCCGCAACTTCCCCGGCCGCTCCGGCACCCCCGAGGACTCGGTGTGGCTGTGCTCACCGGAAACCGCCGCTGCCGCCGCACTGACCGGCAGCATCACCGACCCCCGGGAACTGGCCGAGCGGCTCGGCCTCACCGACGACACCGTCGAAGAACCCGAACACAGCTCCGTCAACACCGCCATGCTGCTGGCACCGCCCGAGGAAACCGAGGCGCTGCGCATCCAGCCCGTCAAAGGCCCCAACATCTCCGCACTGCCGGACCTGGCGCCACCACCGCAACACCTCGAAACGGCCGTGCTACTCAAAACCGGCGACAACGTCTCCACCGACGAGATCTCACCCGCCGGTGCGCAAGCACTACCGCTGCGCTCCAACGTCCCGGCACTGGCCGAATACACCTTCACCCGACTCGACCCCGACTACCCCCAGCGGGCCCGCCGACACCACCACCCGCACGCGGTGATCGGCGGTGACAACTACGGACAGGGCTCCTCCCGGGAACACGCCGCCATCACACCCCGCCACCTGGGGCTACGGCTGGTGGTGGCCAAATCCTTCGCCCGGATCCACTGGCAGAACCTGATCAACTTCGGCATCCTGCCACTGGAATTCACCGACCCGGCCGACTACGACGACATCGACCACGGCGATGTGCTCCACCTCGACGACCTACACCGGCAACTGCCCGAGCACCACACCCTGACGTTGCACAACACCACCCGCGGCACCGACTACCGAGTCGGCCACCGGCTGTCCCCCCGCCAGGTCAACGCCGTGCTGGCCGGGGGAATCATCCCCATGCTCGCCGAAACCACCCCCCACCGCGACACCTGACCCCGCATGTATCCGCCGACCCGACGCCCCAGCGGTTGTAGCACCACCAACGGGGCCACTACGGTGGGAACCACATCTGGCGAAAAGTAGTCAAAACGCGACACGGCGTAACCGAGCAACGCGCCGTGCCCGCCACCTCCTCGCCACCCGGCGGACGCCGCAGGAGGAAACGTGATCGTTTCTCGACCCACACCACAGTCGGTCCACAGCGACCAGCCCGACACCACCCCGGCGAACCCGCCCCAGCCGACCGTGCCCACCAGGCGAGCGGGTGAAGAGGAACTCGCACAGGGGCAACACCGACTCGACCCAGCGCTGCGCATGTCGGTGCAACGCCCCGCCCCCGGTGTGGTGGTGGTGAGCATGAACGGAGATATCGACCTCGCCGCGGCCCCCCGAGTCACCGAACTCATCCGGCAACGCCTCACCGCAGCCGCCCTGCGAACACTGATCGTGGACCTGAGCATGGTCTCGTTCATCGACACCACCGGAGCAGAACTGCTCCTCAAAGCCCAACGCCGCGCCGACCAACGCGGCATCGACATGCACGTGGTCCCCGGCCAGGGCTGCGTGCCCCGCCTGCTCGACCTCACCGGCATAAACGCCAGCCTGACCTGCCACGACAGCGTCAGCGCCGCGCTGGCACACGCCCGCGAGCAGTAGCCGACTCACTCACACATCGTCACACGAAACGCCGAAGCAAACGCACCGATCCAGTCTGAAAAGTGAATTCCTCACACCAGGTGCGATAATCAACCGGTGAATAGCACCGAACGCCCCATGCCACCCCTCGACGCCGACGAACGCGCCGTACTCGAAGGGTGGCTCGACTTCCACCGCGCCACCCTCGCCCGAAAATGCGAAGGACTGGACGACACCCAGGCGGCCACCGCCACCGTCCCACCGTCCGAACTGACCCTGACCGGCCTCGTCCAACACATGACCGAGGTGGAACGCACCTGGTTCCGCCGGATCCTGGACGCCGAGGAACTGGCCACCACCCACACCGAGCAGGCCCGAACCGACGGAACCGACGGCGGATTCGAACTGGCCGAGCACACCACCCTGCACGACGCCCTGCACACCTGGCACACCGAGGTGGAACACGCCCGCCGCGGCTGCCGCGAGCACTCGTTGACCGACACCGGCGACCTCGGCGGCCAGGACGTCAACCTGCGCTGGATCTACGTGCACATGATCGAGGAGTACGCCCGCCACAACGGCCACGCCGACCTACTGCGGGAACGCCTCGACAGCACCACCGGCATCTAGCCACACCCACCACGAAGCAACCGGCGACGCCGAGCCGATGCCCGGGAAACCCCTACCGGGGGGCACCCGGACACATCGGCACCGAAAAACCGGCCGGAACGACGTTCACCGGGCCCGCTCAACCCGGATGAGCCCCCACCGCGTCCCGCAGCTGGTCGGCCATCGACGCACCCGCCTGCCGCGCACAATGCGCGCAGCAGAAGAACTGCCCCGAATCCTCCACACCGTGCCCGAGCACACGGCACCCACAGTGCTCGCAGGACGGAGCCAACCGGTGCGCCGCGCACTCGAACGAATCGAACACGTGCACCTGGTCACCCGCCGTACGCACCTCGAAGGTCATCCAGTAGTCATTGCCACAAACCTCACACGACGCCATGACGCCCCCCTCGGAACCAACGACCGTAACAACCACAGCATGCGACCCCCACCCTGATCACGACAACCACACACGCCGATACCCAGCGCATTCGTGTCCCGACTGACCGCACCACACCCGAACCCGCCCCGGTCCATGATCGACAATGATGCCCGTGGCCGCACCACGAACGGGACGGCCGAAGCCAGGACCAGGCGAGGAGGGCGATCGTGGACCGGTTCCGGGAATTCCTGCGCACACAGATCCTGCACGACCTGGAACGCCTCACCGACGCCCGACGAGACGGCGAATCCGGAGCCGCCACCTGCTCCACCACCCGCATCGCCCGGGGATTCCGCGAATGCGAACTCAAAGCCCGCGTCCTCGACCAGCACCGATACTGCGGCACCGGTCACGGCCCCTGCGACGCCCTCAACACCTCGTTCCCCCACGAGGACGAACGCGGATGTCTCACCCGAGCCCTGCTCGGGCTGCCCTACAACGACCGCCCCGGCTACCACCACCGGTGGCGCCCCTGAACACCACTAGGAACCACAGTCCGCGACAACACCCCGGCCGAAGCCGCCCACAACGGTTATCCTCACCCGATGAGCGCTCACCGCGCCGACGACCCCGTGCCACTGCGCTCCGCACGAGGACGGTGGATCATCCTCGCCACCATGCTCGGCTCCGGAGTCGCCTTCCTCGACGGATCGGTGGTCAACGTCGCGCTGCCCGCCATCAGCCGTGACCTCGGCGGCACCTTCGCCCTGCTGCAGTGGGTGCTCGACGCCTACCTGCTGACACTGAGCTCCCTGTTGCTGCTGGGAGGAGCACTCGGGGACCGATACGGCCGCAGACGCGTCTTCAGCGCCGGACTGGTGCTGTTCACCCTGGCCTCACTGGGCTGCGGACTCGCCAGCGGGGGAGCGGAACTGATCACGGCCCGGCTGGTGCAGGGCATCGGTGGTGCACTGCTGGTTCCGGGCAGCCTCGCCCTGATCAACGCCTCCATCAGCCAGGACGACCGCGGTAAAGCCGTCGGCACCTGGGCGGGACTGACCGGCATCGCCGCCGCGATCGGACCCTTCGTGGGCGGCTGGTTGGTCGACACCGCCTCCTGGCGCTGGGTGTTCCTCATCAACCTTCCCATCGCCGCGATCGCCCTGCTGGTCACCCGGCGCCACGTTCCCGAGACCCGCGATCCCACCATCTCGGGACCGCCCGACCTCATCGGCGCGATGGCGGTCACGCTCGGACTGACCGGTGCCGTGTACGCGCTGATCGAAACCCCCGCGCACGGCTGGAACCCGATCACCGTGCTCGCGGCCATCGTCGGGACGGTGGCTCTGCTCGCCTTCCCGTTCGTCGAGGCGAAGCAGTCCGCACCGTTGCTGCCGCTGTCGCTGTTCCGCTCGCGCCAGTTCGTCGGGGCCAACCTCACCACGTTCACCGTCTACGGTGCCCTGAGCTCGGCGTTGTTCCTGCTGTCGTTGCAGCTGCAGCAGACGCTCGGCTACTCGGCGATGGCCGCGGGACTCGCCACCTTGCCGATCACCGTGGTCATGCTGCTGCTGTCCAGCAGAATGGGAGCACTGGCGCAGCGGATCGGTCCGCGGTGGCCGATGACCATCGGCCCGCTGGTGTGTGCCTGCGGGCTCGTGCTGATGACACGTGTGATGCCCGGAACGGACTATGCGACGACCGTGCTGCCCGCCGTGCTGGTCTTCGGCCTCGGACTGTCGGTCACGGTGGCACCGCTGACCTCGGCCGTGCTGGCCTCGGTCGGACGCGAACACGGCGGTGTCGCCTCCGGCGTCAACAACGCCATATCGCGGATGGCCGGGCTGCTGGCGGTGGCGGTACTGCCGCCGCTGGCGGGGCTCTCCGGGATCGCCGCGGGGCAACCGCTGGGGCAGGGGTACGCGACAGCCATGTTCATCTCCGCCGGACTGTGCGTGGCGGGGGCGGTGACAGCGGCGGTCGGGGTCGAGAACGCCGCCCGGGTGCGTTCACTGCCGCTGCCGGCGGTGAACCACGCCTGCCAGGATCCGTGCACCCGGAACCCTCGGTGAGCATGTCACCGGTCGACCTCGGCGTGAAAAGTCGACACCCCAAAATGATGGATAATATTTGTTATCCACGTTTCACGGGAGGGGACGGAGGGTCGGCTCGGAGTGGGGACGTGTCGGTGTCTCTCGGCCGACATCGGCACAAGCACGGTGACACGTTCCGATTTCTCTCCGCACGAGACAGCGTCATCACGGTGACGAATCCGCACTTCCACGGACCCATGGACATCCCGAGATCATCGTCCCGGCCCGCCAGACAGCGGAAGCACCGTCGGAGTCGTCCTCAGGGTCCTCTGAGCGGGCACTCAGCACCTTGCGGGCACCGCCAACAGTTGGAAGGTGAAAGAACGCCGAGAGCGGTCGCCGCGACCATCGGATACGCCGGGCACCAATTTAGCCGATAATACACATTATGTTAAGTAATGGATTTCGCAGTGGCGGGTCCGCTCTCCTCCCGAGCTGCGCCCTGTCCTGTACGGGCCCGGGAAAGCAGGTAGAGCGCCGATGCGTGGTTCGTGGTCGTGCTCCTCGGAACCCGCGGTGCGGTCTACTGCCCGCTGCGAGAACGGTTGTCCGGTTGTGGTGCCTGTCCGTTGTAGAACAGTGCGATCCCCTCGAGCGCGGCGTACGGGGCGGTGATCCGAAAACGCGGTACTACTGCTCCCCTGCCCTGCGACGAGTCCCTGCGACGAGTCCCTGCGAAGAGTCGTGCCGTGGGGTCAGCCACGTGCCGTTCTGATGTGTAGTGCGGCGGTGACGAGTTGGGCGTTGTCGTCGGCGATGGTGCCGTCGGGAAGCAGCAGGGTGTCTTCCAGCCCGATTCGGGTGTGCAGGCCCTGTTGTTCTGCGAGGCGCAGTACCGGCCAGGCACCGGCGGCCCTGCCGTGCAGCAGGATGGGTGTGCGGGTGGGGCGGATTCGTGCCAGCAGTGTTTCGGCGGTGGCTGTCGCGCCCGTGGCGGTGGGGTCGACGACCTCGGCGAGGATGCGGAGTGCCTGCTCGCGGTGGGGCCATTGGGCGAAGTGTTCGCTCGCATCGGTTCCGGAGTGGATGCCGGCTTCGATGCCGATCCCGCGTTTCAGCAGTGCCTGGGCGATTCGTTCGGCGTCGGGTTCGTGCCAGTCGACCGAGGCGTGGTCCGGGAGGACGGTCCAGCTCGCGATGGCGTCGAGCCGGGAGGATGTGTCGGGGGTGGTCCAGGCGGTGGTGGGGATTCCCACTGCGATGCCAGGGGCGGCGGCGCGGATCGCGTTGACGGCGGCGGCCACCGTGGTGGCGTCGAGGCTGTCGGCGCCGTCGTGGGTTTTGGGGTGTACGTGGATGTCCTCGGCACCCGCGGCGACGCTGTGTGCTGCGGCCGCGGCGAGGTTCGGTGGTTGCACGGGTAGGTGGTGGTGTTCCCGAATGCCCCGGGCACCGTTGAGGCAGACCTGCAGCATGACTTCATTCTGTTGGATCGTGATGTGTGGCGAAACACGACGTGTGTCGTGCGGTGGTGGTGACCGGGTGTGTCGATTGTGTCGTTGGATCGTTGTGCGGGGGTTTCGGCTGAATCGGTTTCGTTTCGGTATGGCCGGTGGCTGGAGTGTGATCCGTGGCGGGGGCGCCCGGATCGTGGTGTTCGGGTGGATAGCATCGCTTCGGCAATACCCGGCGACCAGGAGAGAACTCCATGACTCGTTCCCCCGTTACCGTCACTGTCACCGGCGCTGCTGGTCAGATCGGTTACGCGTTGCTGTTTCGGATCGCGTCCGGCCAGCTCATCGGTCCGGATACCCCGATCAATCTCAGGTTGTTGGAGATTCCGCAGGCGGTCAAGGCCGCTGAGGGGACGGCGATGGAGCTGACCGACTGCGCGTTCCCGTTGCTGCGCAGTATCGAGGTCACCGATGACACGCGGCGTGCCTTCGAGGGCACCAACATTGCCTTGTTGGTGGGTGCTCGTCCCCGTACGCAGGGGATGGAGCGCGGTGATCTGCTCGAGGCCAATGGTGGCATCTTCAAACCGCAGGGTGAGGCCATCAATGCCAACGCGGCGGATGATGTGCGGGTCCTGGTCGTGGGCAATCCGGCGAACACGAACGCGTTGATCGCCCAGGCTCACGCTCCGGATGTGCCCGCGGAGCGTTTCACGGCGATGACCAGGCTGGATCACAACCGTGCGTTGGCGCAGTTGTCGCTCAAGCTGGGTGTGGGTGTCGACGAGATCCGCAGGTTGGCGATCTGGGGTAACCATTCGGCGACGCAGTACCCGGATCTGTTCCACGCCGAGGTGGGCGGCAAGATCGCCGCGGAGCAGGTCGAGCGGCAGTGGATGAGTGATGAGTTCATCCCGACCGTGGCCAAGCGTGGTGCGGCGATCATCGAGGCTCGTGGGGCTTCGTCGGCGGCGTCGGCGGCCAACGCGGCCATCGATCACGTGCACACCTGGGTCAACGGTACGGCCGAGGGTGACTGGACGTCGGCGGGTGTGGTTTCCGACGGTTCCTACGGTGTGCCGGAGGGTCTGATTTCGTCCTTCCCGGTGACCGCTCGGGACGGGCGTTACGAGATCGTTCGGGGACTCGACATCGACGAGTTCTCCCGTCCGCGTATCGACGCTTCGGTGCAGGAGTTGGTCGACGAGCGTGAGACCGTGCGCGGGTTGGGCCTGGTCTGATCCGTTCGTGCGGTGTGCGGGGTCGGTGGTTGCGGATGTTTCCACCGGCCCCGCGTGTTTGTCGGGGTCCCCGAAGGTGTCGGCCTTGTCGAGAGGAGCCGCGTCGGGTTCGTGCGGGGTGCTGTGTGGCCCGGGCGTGACCGGGGTGGCTGGTTTGGCAAGATCGACGGGTGCGCTTCTACGCTGACTTGCATATCCACTCCAAGTATTCCCGCGCGTGCAGCAAGGACTGCGACATCGAGCATCTGGCCTGGTGGGCGTGTCGCAAGGGGGTCACGGTGGTGGGTACCGGGGACTTCACACATCCGGCTTGGCGTGCGCATCTGCGTGAGGTTCTGGAGCCGGCCGAGCCGGGACTGTTGCGGCTGCGTCCGGAGTACGAGCGTGCGGTGCTGCGCACGTTGCCCACCGAGTGTCACACTCCGGTGCGGTTCATGCTCTCGGTGGAGATCGCCACGATCTACAAGTACGGGGACTATACCCGCAAGATTCACCATTTGTGCTATGTCCCGGATTTCGACGCGGCCGAGGAATTCAGCCGCAGACTCGGAAACATCGGCAATCTGGGTTCGGACGGGCGTCCTATTCTGGGGTTGGACGCGCGGGATCTGCTGGAGATCACGTTGGAGTCCGGGGCGGGTTCGTATCTGGTGCCCGCTCATATCTGGACTCCGTGGTTCGCCGTTCTGGGATCCAAGGCCGGGTTCGATTCGATCGGTGAGTGTTACCGGGATCTGGCGGGCCACGTTTTCGCGCTGGAGACGGGGTTGTCCAGTGACCCGGAGATGAACTGGCGACTGTCGGCGTTGGACGGGTACACCCTGGTGAGCCATTCTGACGCGCATTCACCGCCGATGTTGGCTCGGGAAGCCACTGTGTTCGACACCGAGCTTGACTATTTCGCGATGCGTCGTGCGTTGGAGACCGGTGTTGGTTTCGAGGGGACGGTGGAGTTTTTCCCCGAGGAGGGCAAGTATCACCTCGACGGGCACCGCAAGTGCGGGGTGCGGTTCGATCCGGCCGAGACGCGGCGTCACGGGCGCAGGTGTCCGGACTGTGGCAAACCGTTGACGGTGGGGGTGCTCAACCGGGTGGATGCGCTGGCGGATCGTCCGGAGGGTGTGCGCCCGTCCGGTGCGGCGGGATACCGCAATCTGATACCGCTTCCGGAGATCGTCGGTGAGATCCGGGGTGTCGGGCCCAAGAGCAAGAAGGTCTTCGGTGAGATCAGCGAGCTCACGGCGCGGCACGGTTCCGAACTGGCCATTCTGGAGGATGTTCCGGTCGAGCGGTTGCGGCGGGACAGCGGTGCGTTGGCCGAGGCGATCGAGCGGTTGCGTACGGGCGTGGTGCACCGGGAAGCCGGTTTTGACGGTGAGTACGGCACGATTCGCGTGTTCGAGCCGGAAGAGCTCCCGCGGGTGCGCGGTGGCGGTGCCGCCTCGTTATTCGCCGACGACGAATTGACCACCCCTACCCTGCCGGACGCGGCGGGCGGACCGGGGGCGGTCGGCGACGGGGTCGTCACCACTTCCCCACCGTTCGCTGGCGAGGTCACCGCACCGATCGAGGAGCAGGAGCGGGAACTCTCCGGCGCCCGGGATGTTCCGGATACCCCGGATGATGCAGGGGTCGACGTGGCCCCGGCCACTGGGATGCTGGCCGAGCTCGATGCCGAGCAGCGGGCCGCGGCCGAGGTGGAGTCCGGGCCGTTGATGATCGTTGCCGGGCCGGGTACGGGTAAGACCCGCACGATCACGCACCGGATCGCTCACCTGGTCGTGGAACGGGATGTGCCCGCTTCGAGCTGCTTGGCCATCACGTTCACCCGGCGGGCCGCGGCGGAGATGAGCCGGCGGATCACCGCGTTGGTGGGAGAACAGGGCCGGGAGGTCACTGTGGCGACGTTTCACTCGTTGGGGTTGAGCATTGTGCGGGACAACCACGCCGCACTGGGGTTGCCCGAGGACGTCGCCCTCGTCGACGCCGACCGGCGACACCGGATTCTGGTGTCGTTGACCGGTGACGAGCGCAGGGCGCGGCAGTGTGTCTCGGGGTTGTCCCGTGCTCGTCGGGGTGGTGAGGTTTCCGGTGAGGTCGCGGAGTTGCTGCCCGGCTACACCGCGGCGCTGCGGCGGGAGGGGATGGTGGATTTCGACGATCTGCTGGTGCTGCCGGTCGAGTTGTTGGGGGCCGATCCCGAGTTGGCCGAGTGGTATCGGCGGCGGTATCGCTGGATCAGCGTCGACGAGTACCAGGATGTCGACGAGGTGCAGTACCGCCTGTTGCGGTTGCTGGCGCCCGCTGCGGCCAATCTGACTGTCATCGGTGATCCGGATCAGGCGATTTACGGTTTCCGTGGCGCCGATGTGGGGTTTTTCCTGCGGTTCGAGCGGGACTATCCGGATGCTCCGGTGCGGGCGTTGACGCGGAACTATCGCAGTGGGCGGCGCATCGTCGAGGGCGCGGTGCGGGCGATTCGTCCGGAGAGTCTGGTTCCGGAGCGGACGTTGCGGCCGGTGGGTGCCGACAGTGACCACCCGATCGTGCTGCATCGGTCGTCCGACGAGCGGGCCGAGGCCAGGTTCGTGGCCCGCACTGTCGACGGGATGCTCGGCGGTGCCACCTTCCATTCGTTGGACAGCGGCAGCGCCGACGGTTACGAGACCTCGTCGTTGGGGTTCGGCGACATCGCGGTGGTCTACCGCACCGATGCGCAGTCGCGGGTGTTGGCCGAGGAGTTGACCCGGCACGGATTTCCGGTGCAGAAACGCAGTCACGACCCGCTGTCGGCACGCGCCGGGGTGGAGCCGTTGCTGCGGGAGCTCGGTTATGGCGGTCGTCGCTCCGGCACGGTGCTGCGGCAGCTGGAGCAGGCCGTCGCCACTGTGGCCGGGACGCTGGGGGAGCAGGTTGAACAGCTGCACGCGGCCGTGGAGTTGTTGACCCCGCTGGCTTCGCGTTTCGGTGAGGACGTGGTCGGGTTTTGCCGGGAGGTCATGCTGGGCGCGGAGGTCGACGCGTTGGATCCGCGTGCGGACGCGGTGTCGCTCTTGACGCTGCACGCCGCGAAGGGGCTGGAGTACCCGGTTGTGTTCGTGACCGGTTGTGAGGACGGGTTGTTGCCGCTGCGCTGGCCGGGCGAGCAGCGCGACGACACCGCCGAGGAGCGGCGGTTGTTCTTCGTGGGGATGACGCGGGCCCAGCGGCGGTTGTACCTGACCCGTGCGGCGCGTCGTGGCCAGACGTCCACCGCGGGGCAGCGCACGCCCAGTCCGTTCCTGGCCGAACTGGGTGACACGGCGGTGCGCGATGGTGACGAGGGGGGCAAACGCTCCGCTGCTCGGCAGTTGAGCCTGCTCTGAACCGTGTCGTTGCCCTTGTGGGCGGCGTGGTGGTGGTGTGTCGGATACGATCGATCACACACGGCTGAAGGGTGCGATGTTGGCGGAGTCGATCGCGCTTACCGGCGTCACCGGTGAACTCGGCAGTGGGATCTGTCGGTTGCTCGAGCGGCGTGGTGTGCCGCAGCGGCTCGTGGCTCGTAGCCCCGAACGTCTTCCCCGGGTGGAGAACTGTTCGGTGGTGCGGGCGTCCTATGCGGACCAGGCGGCGTTGCTGCGGGCGTTTCGTGGTGTGGACACGGTGCTGTTCGTTTCCGCTCACGAGGATCCGGCCCGGTTGTGGCTGCATCGCACGGTGATCGACGCGGCGGCCGAGGCCGGGGTGCGTCGTGTCGTCTACACCTCGTTCATGGGGGCTGCTCCGCACGCTACGTTTCCGTTCGCTCGGGAGCACTCGGCCACTGAACAGGCCATCGCCGCCGGCGGGATGCGGTTGACCGCGCTACGCAATTCGATGTATGCCGACCTGGTGCCGCGTTTCGTCGGTGACGACGGGGTGATCCGAGGGCCGGCTGGAAGTGGTCGGGCCGCCTGGGTGGCCAGGTGGGACGTGGCGCGGTTGGCGACGGAGGTGTTGCTCGACGACGACCACGCCGACCGGGTTTACGACGTGTCCGGGCCGGAGCCGCTGGATCTGCACGAAACCGCTCGGCTGCTCGGTGAGGTCACCGGTCGTGACATCACCTATCATGCCGAGGCGGAGCAGGAGGCGCGCCAGTCGCGGGCCGGTGCCCAGCAGTGGGAGGTCGACGCCTGGGTGGGGTCGTATTTGGCCATCGCCTCGGGGGAAACCTCGGTGACCAGCCACACGGTCGAGCACGTCACCGGGCGGCGGCCGTGGAGTTTCGCCGAGTATCTGCGGGCCGAGCCGGACAGTTGGCGGCACTTGGCCGCGTGAACGTCCGGTGCGCCACGGTGGGATGCGCTGAGGGGCGGGGCCGTATCGCTTTGTGGCCCGGTTGCCGATGTGTCGAGGGTGGTGCCGATTTCCGTGTGCGGTTCGGAGACGGCGCGGCGGTTGCAGGAGAGGGTGGCTCGGGCGCTGCCCGCCGAGCGGGTGGAACGTGTCGGTGATTGGTGGTTGCGCCACGACGTCGGCTCGTCGTGGTGGACGGCCACGGTGTTGCCGCACGGTGTGCCCGGGCGGGACGATCTGGTGCGTGCGGTTTCGGTGGCAGAGAGGTTCTACGCGGGGTTCGGCAGGGTGACGACTTTTCAGCTCACGCCGGGTGTCTGCCCGGTCGAGCTCGATGCGCTGTTGGCCGAACGCGGCTACTACCGGCACACTCCGATATCGTTGTGGGCGGCGTCGGTGGACGACGTCCGATTCCGGGCGCGATCGAGCGGTGCGGGGATCCGGTTGACGGAGTTACCCACTGGGGCGTGGTTCGACGTGTGGCGCGCGGTGCACGGTGATGGTGGTGATTGTCGGCCGGAGTGGGAGAGGCTCGTCCGGGTGGAGCAGCCGAGCGCCTATGTCGGCGTGTTCGACGGTGATGAACTGGTGGCGGTGGGACGTGCGGTCGTCGACTCCGGGTGGGCCGGTGTGTTCGGGATGGCCACCCTGCCGCGAGCACGTGGACGGGGTGCGGCTGGTGAGGTGTTGCGCTCGTTGGCCGATTGGGCGTCGGACCTGGGAACTGGGGGGATGTATCTGCAGGTCGACGGTGGCAACTCGCCGGCGCTGCGGTTGTACGAGAGCATGGGGTTTACCGAGGTGTGCCGGTACCACTACCGCAGTGAAGTGCTGTCGTGACGAGACCGCGGGAAAGCGCCCGCAGCGGACACGTCGCACAGGACGGGAGTGCCATGGCGAGGCTGATCTGTTCCGCGCTGGCCTCGCTCGACGGCTACATCGCCGACGAGCGCGGCCGTTTTGACTGGGCAGTGCCCGATGAGGAGGTCCTGTCGTTCATCAACGAGCTGGAGCGGCCGGTCGGTACGCATCTGTACGGGCGTAGGCTCTACGAGTTGATGACCGGTTGGGAGACCGATCCCGCGCTGGCCGAACGCTCCCCCGCCATGGGTGAGTTCGCGCGACTGTGGCGGGCGGCCGACAAGATCGTCTATTCCGGCACGCTGGACAGGGTGGTCACCACCCGCACCCGGATCGAACGAACCTTCGACGTCGAGGCGGTGCGGCGTCTGAAGAACTCGGCCGAGCACGATCTCGCCGTGGGCGGCCCGGAGTTGGCGGCTCACGCGTTTGAGGCGGGGCTGGTCGATGAGTGCGGGCTGTTTTTCGCTCCGGTGTTGGTGGGTGGTGGTAAGTCGTTCTTTCCGCGCGGGGTGCCTGCCGAGCTTGAGCTGCTCGACCAGCGTCGTTTCGGCAACGGCATGGTCCATGTGCGCTACCGTCTCCGGTAGCCGGTCTTGTCAGCCTCCGCGCGGTCGGTCGGGTGCGGCGTTCCACGGGTCCTCCGGCCACGGGTGCTTGAGGTACTGGCCCCGCAGTTCGGCGCGGACCTGGTGGTAGCCGTTGTTCCAGAACGAGGTCAGGTCGCCGGTGACGGCTGCGGGCCGTCCGGCGGGGTCGAGCAGCCGCATCAGCACCGTGACGCGGCCGTCGGCGATGGTGGGCACGCTGGTCCAGCCGAAGACTTCCTGGAGCCGCACCGGCAGGACGGGTTGTTCGTCGTCGTAGTCGAGGTGGATCCGCGCACCGGACGGCACCTGCATCCGTGGCGGGGCCAGTTCGTCGAGCCGCCCGGCTTCGGGCCACGGCAGCAGGCGGCGCAGCGCTTGGTCGATGTCGATGCGTTCCAGGTCGGCGCGGCAGCGTGCGGCCGAGAGTTCGGGTTCCAGCCAGGTGTCGACCGTGGCCAGCAGGTCGGTTTCGTCGGTGCCGGGCCAGGGTTCGCCGAACGTGCGGCGCAGGAAGGCCAGTCGTTGCCGGAGCTGGTGTGCTTCGGTGTCCCAGGTCAGCAGCCGTAGTCCCTCGTCGTGCAGCCCGTCGAGCAGCGCTGCTCGCACCTGTTCCGGTGGGGGCTGTCGCAGTGGTGTGTCCGACAGCACGATCGATCCCAGGCGGCGCAGGGTGCGGGCGCGTATGTCGCCTTGGTGCCAGTCGATCTCGTCGGTGTGTTCCACGAGTCCGGGGGCGGCTTGTTCGGCGAGTCGTTGGTCGGCGCGTGCGGCCAGCCGTACGAAGCCGTGTGCGCGGCTGGGGTCGCGTTCGGCCACGGCCACGGCCAGCCACTCCGAGCCGGCCAGTCCTTCGGAGGTGGGCATGCCGGAGGGGTCTTCGCGTACTTCGGAGCGGGGCAGTTCCACGGCTGTGCCGCCTGCCATGAGATACACCCGGGACCGGGGTGCGCGGCGCCTGGCCAGTCGTTCGGGGTGTGCCAGGGCCACCACCAGGGCCTCGTCGTCGGCCTCGGGTGGGTTCGGTGTGACGGGCACCATTTTTTCCAGTCGTCGTGCCTCGCGTCGCCAGCGGCGGGAACCGGGCCCGTTGTCGCGGAGTTTGTGCAGGCTGGTGCTCAGTTCGGTCTCGGTCGAGAGGGTGTCGTCGTCGAGCAGCGCGACGACTTCGGCGGCGGTGCGTCGTCCGGCGCGGGCGCTGCCGTCCAGTAGCGCGCGGGACAGGCGGGGGTGCAGGCCGAGTTCGGCCATGCGGTGTCCGCGTTCGGTGATCTTTCCGTGGTTGTCGAGGGCTCCCAGCGCCGAGAGCACCTGGTGTCCCGCTGTCAGCGGCCCCTGCGGTGGGGTGTCCCACCAGCGCAGCGCCTGCCCGTCCGGTGTTCCCCAGCAGGCCAGTTCGAGTGCGAGGCGGGTGAGGTCGGTGGTGCGAATCTCGGGTTCGGGGTAGCTGGCGAGGGTGCTGTGCTCGTGTTCGGGCCAGCACCGGTATGCCTTGCCGGGGGCTTCGCGGCCGGCGCGGCCCGCGCGTTGTTCGGCGACCGCCTTGGGAGTTCGGACGGTGACCAGCCCGGACAGGCCGCGGCGGTGGTCGACGCGGGAGACGCGGGATAGGCCGGAGTCGACCACGGTGCGTACGCCGGGCACGGTGAGGCTGGATTCGGCCACGGCGGTGGCCAGGACGACGCGGCGTCGTGTTCTGGGGGTGAGCGCGTCGTCCTGCTCGTTGGTGGGCAGTCTGCCGTGCAGGGGGAGCACGTCCACGTCGGTTTCGTCGGAGAGCAGCTCGCGGGTGCGGGTGATTTCGCGGGCGCCGGGTAGGAAGGCGAGCACGTCGCCGGGTTGTTCGTGCAGCGCGGTGCGTACGGCGCGTGCCACGGTGTTTTCGGTCCGCTCGTTGCGTAGCGGGGCGATGTGGGTGGTCTCGACCGGGTGGGTTTCGCCGGTGGTGTGCAGGACCGGTGCTGGTTCGTGGTCGCCGAGCAGGTCGGCCAGTCGGTCGCTGTCGACGGTGGCCGAGGTGGCCAGAACTCGCAGGTCGGGGCGTAGGCCGTCGCGGGCGTCGAGCAGTAGTGCCAGCAGCAGGTCGGCGTCGAGGTGTCGTTCGTGGCACTCGTCGAGGACGACGGCGTCGACATCGGACAGTTCGGGGTCGGTTTGCAGCCGGCGCACGAGCAGTCCGGAGGTGACGACTTCGACGCGGGTGTGTGGTGAGCCGCGCCGTTCGCCGCGCACCGCGTAGCCGACCTGTTCGCCGACCTGTTGTCCGAGCAGGTCGGCCATGCGGGTGGCGGCGGCGCGGGTGGCCAGGCGGCGTGGTTCGGCCACCACCACCCGCAGCCCGCTTTCGGCCAGTGCCAGCGGCACCAGCGTGGTTTTGCCGGTTCCGGGTGGGGCGACCAGCACTGCGGTGCCGCTGTGGTCCAGCTCGGCGTTGATGTCGCCGAGAACGGGCCGGACCGGCAGGTCGGGTAGCTCGGGCAGCGTCAGCGTCATCGGTGAGACGGTATCGCCACTTGGAGTGGGGGCTGTTCCGCGGCGCCTTGTGGCCGGAGCTCGGCGGTGCGGCCGAGGTCGAACCGGTGGGGTGTGGCTTTCGTGATCGGGTACAACGGAGCCATGCCACGAGAGGGTCGTACTGGTCTGGTCGTTCCTGTTCCCGCCGCCGATGAGGCGCTGGCCCCGCTGATCGAGCGGTATCCGCAGGCGGTGCGTGAGGGGGTTCCCGCGCACCTGTCGGTGTTGTATCCGTTCCTCGCCGCCGAGGAGCTCGATACCGAGGTGGTCACCACGTTGCGGACGCTGTTCGACCGGCAGCCCCCGCTGCGGGTGGTGCTGGAGCGGTGCCACCGGCGGGGCGGGTTCGTGTATCTGCTTCCCGACCCGCTCGATCCGCTGCGGGAGTTGACCGAGGCAGTCCGGCGCCACTGGCCGGAGCTGGTTCCCTACGAGGGGCGTTACGACGTGCTGGAGCCGCACGTGACGGTGGCGATGGGGGCCGAGGAGGAGACGGCGGCGGCGATGCGGCGGGAAGTGGCGGAGTCGGTGCCGCTGACGGTGGAGCTGGACGAGGCGTGGCTGGTGGTGTTGCGGCAGCGGTGGCAGCTGCACGAGCGGTTCGCCTTTCGTGGTCAGTAGGATTGCTGCGGCCGCTCGTTGTCCGCGTCGGCCGGGTCCGGTTGTCGAGCCAGGGCTTCCGAGACCCGCACGAGCCAGCTGATTTCGTCGGTGAGGTCGTCGTAGGGTTCGGCGGCGCGTGTCCGCTCGGTCTCGGGGATCGGCGTGTCACGGTGGTGGCGGGACAGCGCGGTGTGAATGTCTCGGGCCTCCACGACGGCGGCGCGGTCCTGCTCGGCGACACCGTGCCGCCGCACCGCGGCCTGGTGGTCGCGGGTGTCCTCGACCGATCGGTAGGGCCGCAGCAGGAGCAGGCCGTCACGGATGGCCACCACACGTCGGTACAGCTGTTCGGAACCGCCACGTTCCGGTGTCGGGGCGGTTCGCGCGGGGTCTTCGACGGTGAAGGCGATACTCGGCATCGCGGTGTGCAGTGTGTGCCACAGCGGGTGCAGCCGCCGGTGGGAGCGTCGGTGGGCCAGTGAACGGACGAGTTGTTCGCAGCGCGGCCCGAGAGTGGGCACAGCGGCCCCCAGCACGATGGCCAGCACGGACAGCGCCGGAAGACCGACCGCGAAGGTGCAGTCGACCGTGGCGAACGCCGAGGGGCAGTAGGGCTCGGCCACCGATCCGGTCAGTAGTTCCGACAGCACTGACCACAGTTTGTGCGCGAGATATCCGGCGGCCAGTGTGCTGCCGACGCCCAGCAGCACCATCCCGGCACGTAGCCAGGTTCGGGTGTAGCGGATCGAGCTCGTGGTCAGCACGATCAGCTCGATCACGGCTGTGCCCAGGTACAGCGAGTACAGCAGTGTGTAGCCGGCCAGGGTCGGCTGGGTGGCGTAGAGCCCGGTGAACACACCGGTTCCGCCGGGCGGGTCGCTGAACGCGAACATCGCGATCATGCCCAGCAGAGTCAGCAGCAGGGTCAGCAGGCGAGTACGGACCTTGCGGGGTACCTGTTCGGCGGGGTGTCCGACGTAGAGCATCAGGTGCAGAAATCCGAACGCCGCCACGAGTGTGCACATGTTCGACAGCAGCCGTCCGAGACTGGGCAGGAGTGCGCTCTCGGCGGCCTGCACGACAGGTGCCAGCGTGATGAAGGCCGTTCCCAGTGCGCAGGCGAGCGTGATCAGCGGTATCTCCGTGGGGCGCCTGCGTCCTCGGTTCCAGAGCACGATGCGGTAACCGGCCACCGAGAACACCACGAAGCCGGTGGTCAGGAACAGCACGGACACGCCCATGTTCAACCTCCGAAGATGTAGTCGACCCGGGCGAGGCGTCGTGCGGTCATCGGTGGGGCCTCGCCCGCCACGTGGGGACGTCGACGTGCCCGCTGGTGCAGCAGCGAGGCCACTGTTTCGGCCTCGTGCTCCTGCGATTCCCCCGTTGCCCGATCCAGCAGGTGCGCCAGCGCCGCCGGAGCCAGATCCGGTGCGATGCGCTGTGCCTCCTGTTCGGACAGGACACAGTGGCCACGATGGCGCGAGATCATGTGCCCGACCTCGTGCAGGATGATGTGGTCCTGGTGAAAACCACTGGTGTTGGCGGCGTAGGCGATCACGTCGTGGTCGGCGTGCTGTTGCCACAACCCGGAGCTGTCCCCACGGGTCCACACGATCGGGCACAGGTCGATGTCGCGGCCGCGGTGTTGTTCGAGCCGGTCGAGGAAATCGTTGATGTCCCACGGGTGTGGCACACCGATGTGGCCGAGCAGCTCGTCGACCCGTCTGCGACAGCGAACGCGCAGGTCGGATCGGTCCACGGTGGCACTCCCCTCTCCGCTGGTCGCCGATCCGCTGTCCGGCGGGCGCAGGCACCACGGTGTCACGCCCACGACGTCGATATCCGTACCATTCATGATCGCATTATTGGTGACGCGGCCGCATCGGTTCACACACCCGCCGGGAGGTCGCCGAGTTGACCGCTCACCCGCGCTTGTGACGTTGCCCGACAACCACCGGTCCTCCGGCAGCTCCGCCGGCCGCGGTGCTACTCGATCCGCGGGCATCCGGTCGCGGTGCTGGGATGCCGTCCGTCGTAGACGGTCCCGATGAGGTACGCGCAGGTCGGTGTTCCCGCCGGGCCGCGGAGCTCGCTGATGTTGTCGATGCGCAGGAGGGCGAGACTGCGGTCATCGGCGATTCGGGAACGGCCGAAGTCGATCGTGCCCGTGGCTCCCTCGAACGAGGTGTCACGAAGTTGCTGGGCCACCTCGGCGCGGTGTGGGGTGAGGCCGCTCTTCGTCGGCCCCCGGTCGTGGCGGATGGCGATGACGGTGTTGACGAACAATCCCGCGGCGTCGTACAGGCCGCCGACCCGCTCGCCGGGCCAGGGCATGTTCGGCGCTTCCGTTCGCGGCAGCTGTGCGCGTAGTGTCTCGCGCAGCTTGCGGTAGCCGCTGCAGAACGCGTTGAGCTGTGTTCCTCCCGCGGGTAGTGAGTTGGCACGGCCGGCCACGCAGTCCTCGCCCGCCAGGATCACGGGGCTTCCCATGCCGACGTAGGAGATCGTCACACCGTTGAACTCGGTGGTTTTGCGGCTGCGCTGGTCGGAGACGAACCGCGACACC
The DNA here is from genome assembly GCA_030803735.1 of Actinopolyspora lacussalsi. NCBI lineage: Bacteria > Bacillati > Actinomycetota > Actinomycetes > Actinopolysporales > Actinopolysporaceae > Actinopolyspora > Actinopolyspora lacussalsi. The sequence continues at coordinate 988,281 of JAURUC010000001.1, forward strand.
GCGTCCGAAGCCACGATCATGGGGAGTTCGGCTGAGTCCGGACAGTTGCGGCGGACGGTGCGCAGGAAGTCGCCGAAAGTGTTCTCCCGGCCCGCGTAGAACGCGATCTCCCGGCTGCGGTCGGTGTCCTCGGCGCACAACGGTGCCAACTCGCTGACCGAACGCTGCCACGTGCGCTCTTCCAGCGCGATGTCGATACTGTCGAACTTCTCGGTCAGCGCCGAGACGAGCGTCGCCGCATAGATGTTCCGTCCGCTCGTGGACGGGTGGTACAGGGTGACCTTCGGCGAGTTGAGGTGTGCCGCGTAGTTGACGATCAGCTCGGCCTGTTTCTCGTTTCCCGGCACGAGCTGGAAGTAGAGCGGAGTGAGCTCGGCCAGCTCGGTGCTGGTCAGTGTGGAGCCGAGGACGGGGATGCCGTGCTCGCCGAGGATGCGGATGGCCTGTTCGGTCTCGGTCACGCTGCGGTCCATTCCCACAACGCCGAGGATGGTGGGATCGGATTCGATGAGCGGCACGAGAAGCTCCCGTGTCACCTCGGGCGCACCCCGCATTCCCGTCCCACCGTTGGCGATGATGATCCGAAGCAGCGGCTCCGTCGCGGACCGTTTGTTCTGTTCTCGCTGGCGCAGCAGCAGTCCTTCCAGTTCTTCCGCCACGGCGTGATCGGTGCGGGGACCGAACCGGCTGTTGGTCAACCCCGCGAAATAGATCAGTGTGACGTAAGGCCGATCAGGGTTACCGGCATGCAGCCGTTTCGCCCGTTCGTTCTGCGTGTGTACGGCGGACTGCGCGTAACGCAGCCGCTCGTTGGCACCGAACACCTGTGCGGTGCTGTCGCTGTAGCCGAGACACTGCTCGCCGGCGGCACCCAGCCGACTCACGCGGGTGGCTACCGTTCCTGCCGCCCATCGCTCGAACGCGGCGCAGCTCGATGTCCAGGATTGGCTGACTGTGATGGCGGGCTGGATCAGCCCCGCGGCCAGCAGGACCAGCACGAGCGCCTCGCACACGTACCGTCGTGCCAGCAGCGGAGCACGTCGGGGATGCCAGCTCGCCGCCTCCTGCCAGGCTTGTCGGTCCTCGCCGGTGGTTTCGGGCTCGGGTGTGGCGGGTGGAAGTTCGATGTGCAGGTAGCGCGCGTCGGGAGCGAGTTTCTGCCGCCGGGTGGGCAGCCGTCGCTGCCATTCGGAGAGGGCTTCGTTCGCGTGTACGGCGGCGGTCAGCGAGGGGGTGGGGTCCTGCGGGGCCTGGGGAGGGTCGTCGGTGGCCGCGACGACGAGGAGCGGATCGAGTTTGCCGGTCTCGTTGCGTACTTCGTTGATCAGTCGCAACAATTCCCAGCCACCGTTGGTGTCGCGGACGTTGTCCAGTAGAACCGTGGCGTAGGTGGTACGGCGCCAGCCGGCCCTGTGCGGCAGGATTCGCAATCGTCTGCGCCGGTAGGCGATGCGGAGGTCCTCCAGGAAAGCGTGCAGCAGCAGTTTCTTGATCTGTTCCTGGCTTTCGGAGGCGCGCCGGTCGAGCGTTAGGCGCTCGGCGAAGCCCTGGAGGCCGATGGAGTGCCGCGGCACCATGAACGGCTGACGCATGATCCAGCGTGCTTCGCGGCCGAGGCCCGGGACTCTGCCCGCCAGCCACCGCATCCCGAGGAGTTGGCCGATCCAGAGGAATACGCTCAGCACGAAGCGGGTCAGAGCGTGCGGAACTTCGGAGATGAGCGTGCGCAACCCTCCGGTTCCCGGGCGGCCGCCGGTCCACTCCCGCAGCAGGTGGAGTACGGGTTTGTCGCGTTTTCCCTGTTCCGGCGGCAGGTGTTGCCGTGTCAGCCACTCGATGAGCTTGTAGTTGTCGAATTCGCCGATGCCGCCGGAGGTGAACTCGTCCTTACCGAGTTCCTGCTGGATCGCGTGCAGGAGGGGGAGCAGACGTTGGGTTGGATCGTCGGTGGTGGTGTCGACGACCTCGTCCGCGTCGATGAGGGCGTGGGGAACCTGCGGCAGTGCGGTGTCCAGGGACTCCTTCAGCGTCGGCAGGAAATCCGTGACCGAGTGGTCCCGGTGCAGGCAGACGAGCGGAAGAGGCTGGTCACCACGCCGATCGTGTGGTGACGGCGCGGTGAACAACCGTGGCCGGTGGTACAGGTTCCGGATCAGTGTCAGAAGCGCGTGCAACCCCGTGAAATGCGGGAGGGATCGATCAGACTCCATTGAGCCCCCTCGGATCCGGCTGCGTGAACGTGTCGGGGGATGTTACTCGCCGGAGTCGTCCGCTGTGTCTGATTCGGGAAACCGGACAACCGCACCTTCGTACCCAGTGGACAGTGCAGGGCTAGCGGTCGTCGACCGTGTAGGGGTGCGGATCGTGTTGGTGCGGTTTGGGTCTGGTGACTTCCGCTATGCGCGGATGGTCCAGCTGCCGTGGCAGAACCACTGCCCGTGTGATCCTCGCGTGCGTTGCGCGGCTCAGGTGCTAGCAGGAGCAGGCGGCAGGTGAACGGTCATGATCAGACGGCAGACCTCGGTGCCCGTTCCGAGGTAGGTGTGCGGTGCGTCGCCGCCTGGATCGCATCGGGCCTTGGAACGCCTGACGCCGGGTCTGATGATCGCGGGTTCAGGCAGGCCCCCGCGCGAGTGGATCTCGAGCTTGGCGCAGAAGAACGATGAAGGGGTTGGCAATGATTTCGTCACGGTGACGATGAGTGGAGTGCGGGGACCGGTGAATGCCACGGTCTCGACCTCGAGGGATCGGGAAGGTGTTCACGGGATGCTTGCCATCGAACGACAGACGGCGCTAAGCGCCCACGCTCCTGGTCGGAGACTCTGTCTGTTGGCGTGCTGAAGGCTGTGTGCTGGTTCCGCAGACAAGGCATGATCATCTGCGGGTAGTGTGCTCGTCGACCTGGGAGCAGGCTCGCCGTTGGGTGCGGGGATGGGTTTCGTACATGCGCAGGGCGAGGCCGCAGGCGGAGGCGAGGCTCAGGGAGGCGGCGGCCCAGACAGCAGCGCGTAGGTCGGTGAGGTCGGCGACGATGCCGCCGAGGACAGCACCGGCGGCGTATCCGCTGTCGCGCCAGAGGCGGTAGACGCCGACGGAGCGCGCGCGCCAGCTGGGGTGGGCGACGTCGCCGATGGCGGCCAGCAGTGTGGGGTAGACCATCGCTGTTCCGGTACCGAGCAGCACGGTGGCCAGTGCCCATGTGGGGAAAGTGCCGGCGACGGCGATGAGCGCCAGGGCCGCGGCTTGGGTGAGCATGCCGACGGTGATGAGGCGTTTGCGCCCCCACCGGTCGGACAGCGCTCCCGTGGCGAGTTGGCCCGCTCCCCAGACCGCGGGGTAGAGCGCGACCAGCAGGCCGACCTGGCCGACGGGCAGTCCGGCGCCGGCGAACAGCAGGGGGAACAGGCCCCAGGACAAACCGAAGTTGAGGTTGTTGACCAGGCCGGCCTGGCTGGCCGAGGACAAAGCCGGTTCGGTGAGGGTGGTGCGGGTGAAGACGTGCCGGTTGGTCAGCTCGGTGTGGCCGTCGTCGGAACCGTGGTGGGCGGCTTCGAGGCGGGCGTGCTCGCGGGTTTCGCGGACCACCAGCGTCGACAGGGCGAGGCCGAGCACGACGTAGGCCGCGCCGAGCAGGAACGGTATGGGGCGCAGCCCGAAGTGCTCGGCGAGATAGCCGGCCAGGGCCGAGGTGACCGCGACCGCGCCGTATCCGGCTGCTTCGTTGAAGCCCATCGCCAGTCCACGTTGGCGAGGTCCGACGAGGTCGACTTTCATGATCACAGTGGTTGACCAGGTCAGCCCCTGGTTGATGCCGAGCAGGAGGTTTGCGGCGACGATCCAGCTCCAGTTGGGAGCGAAGATCAGCATCGCTGGCACGGGAATGGCGATCAGCCAGCCGGCGATCAGCACGGGTTTGCGGCCGAAGCGATCCGACCAGGTGCCGGCGAAGTAGTTGGTGGTGGCCTTGCTGAGCCCGAACACGAGCACGTAGCTCAGCAGGAACGTGTAGCCGGTCAGGTGAAACTCCTGCTCGGCCAGCAGCGGCAGCACGGTTTGTTCCTGGCCGACCATGCCGCCGACCAGGGCGTTGACAACGACGAGCAGGCTGAACTGGGCCAGGTTGGCGCGCAGACCCAACCGCAGAGCGGTGGTGCTCATTCCCCTTCCTCCAGGGAACGTCCAGTGGTTGTGGTCCAGTCCTGCGGGCCGCCTTCGAGGACGGCGAGGTCGCGGTGCCCGGCCGCAGAGGCGAGTACCTGGGTGCCTTCGGTGGCCGCCAGCTGGCGCATGCCGGAGACATCGACCAAGTAGGCCGAGTTGCCCAGCCCCTCATCGACCAGCGGAACCAGATCCACCGTGCTCATCGCAACACCTCCCGTCGGAGTGGGCTTTTCCTGACGCAGTCTCCGTTATACGCTATTCCACGGAATATTGGAGGAAAGATGGCTGATCATTATGCCAAGGCAGCGCTGTTCGACCAGTTCGCCCGCGTCGGCAAGGCACTGGGCAGTGGCAAGAGGCTCGAACTGCTCGATCTGCTCGCCCAGGGCGAGCGCACCGTGGAGTCGTTGGCCCGCACGGCCCAGCTGGGCACCACCACCGCCTCGGCGCATTTGCAGACCCTCAAGCAGGCGAACCTGGTCACCACCCGCCGGGAGGGCACCAAGATCTACTATCGGCTGGCCGGCACTGACGTCGCCGCGCTGTACGCGTTGGTACGCAACGTGGCCAGTGCTCACCTGCCCGACGTAGCCACGGCCAGCACCGCCTACCTCGGCCCGGACGATGCCGAGCACGTCAGCCGCGAGGAACTGCTCCGCCGAGCCCAGGACGATAACGTGATCGTGCTCGACGTGCGCCCCCGTGAGGAATACGAGGCCGGACATATCCCCGGCGCGGTCTCGATCCCGCTGGAGGAACTGGCCGGCAAGCTCGACACCATCCCGGCCGACCAGGAGGTCGTCGCCTACTGCCGCGGCCGCTACTGCGTGCTCGCCCACGACGCGGTGCGCTTGCTGACCACCCACGGGCGCACCGCCCACCGCCTGGACGACGGGATCCTCGAATGGCGACTCGCCGACCTGCCCGTGGTCACGACCTGATAAGCACCACACGCCCCGCGTCCGCAGCGCGCCCGCTGACGAGCCGACCCCGCCTGCCGACGGCAAGGCCGCCGAGCGCGACGTCGGTCAACTGGACGCGGAATTGCCACGACGGCCCCCGGCACCGCTGCTTGATCCACCACTTTCCCTGAAGGAACCGTGATGAACACCGCGACCGCGGCCGCACTGCACACTGCCCAACGACGCATCCTGACCGTCCTCGTTGCCGCACAGATCCTCAGCGGGGCCGGGCTGGCCGCCGGCATCACCGTCGGTGCCCTGCTGGCCGAAGACATGCTCGACACCACGGGCCTGTCCGGCCTGCCCAGCGCCCTGTTCACCGCCGGATCGGCCGCAGCGGCCGCGGTGATCGGACGCACCTCCCAAAACCGGGGACGTCGCACGGGCCTCGCGGCCGGATACGCCGTCGGGGCGTTGGGAGCGCTCGGTGTCGTGGTCGCCGCCACCATCGACAACGTCACGCTGCTGTTCATCGCCCTGATCATCTACGGGTCCGGCACCGCCACCAACCTGCAAGCCCGCTACTCCGGCGCCGACCTGGCCACCCCCGGCCACCGTGCTCGCGCGCTGAGCACCGTGCTGGTGGCCACCACCCTCGGCGCCGTCGTCGGCCCCAACCTGGTCACCCCGCTGGGCACGCTGGCCAGATCCTGGAACATCCCGCCGCTGGCCGGACCCTTCCTGCTGGCCGCCGTCGCCTACGGCGCCGCCGCAGTCGTGCTGTGGACGCTGCTGCGCCCCGACCCCCTGCTCACAGCGCGCACCCTGGACGACCCGGACACACCCCGACCCGGGCACAGCCCCGCAGCCCCGAGCTCCTCGGGCGACAACAGGCGCCTCGTGTTGCTCGGGGCCGCGGTCATGGTCCTGGTCCAGCTGGTCATGGTCGCGATCATGACCATGACCCCGATCCACATGCAGCACCACGGACACTCCGTCGGAGCGGCCGGAGCCGTCATCGCGGTGCACATCGCCTCGATGTACCTGCCGTCTCCCCTGAGCGGTTTCCTCGTCGACCGCTACGGCCGAATGCCCATCGCCGGCGCCTCCGGCCTCACTCTGCTGGCGGCGGGCCTAGTGGCCGCCTTCGCCCCACCACAGTCAGTCGTGCTGCTGGCAATCGCGCTCGGACTGCTGGGGCTGGGATGGAGCCTGGGGCTGGTCAGCGGCACCGCGATCATCACCGACAACACCTCACTGGTCACCCGCGCCAAAATCCAAGGCCTGGTCGACGTCACCATCGCCCTCGCCGGAGCAGGCGGCGGACTGGCCTCCGGCATGATCGTGGCCACCGGAAGCTACACCCTGCTGTCCCTGGTCGGAGGGCTTCTCGCCGTGATCCTGCTGCCCCTCCTCGTGCTCGCCACACGAACCAACAGCACCTCGCCCTCCGGCGGTCATCAGCCAGCAGCCCCATCGACCAGCCCATGAGCCACCACTCGATCAGCCATTCTCATCGGCATCCAGGACCGAGGGGCCACGCAGTGGCCGCAGTCCAGCCAGATCCGGCAGGAGGAATGAGTAGCGGCCGAGCATAATGAACAGAATGGCGGTTCACGGCTTAGCGCCGTTGTCGTTCGGATGTTCCTCAAGTCCCGAATCCCTTCTCCAGGGTCGCGGCACGTGTTGAGGTTGACCCAGGGTCAGGGGTCACACTTTTTCGCATGAACCTTTCGAACTCGACCTGTTCGTCCGATTCGAGCTGGACCGGTATGGTGCCGGTCGAAGACACCGCGCTCGCCGTGACCGATACGCGTGGACCCGGCTGTCCCGTGGTCTATCTCAACGGTTGTTATGCCGATCAGTCGCACTGGCGGCGCGTCATCGGTGAACTCGGCAGCGGCTGGCGACACATCACCTATGACGAGCGTGCCCGCGGCAGATCGAAGCGGTCCGCGGACTATTCGTTCGAGGCGTGTGTCCGTGACATCGACGCCGTCCTCAAGGCGAGGAACGTGGACCGGCCGATACTCGTCGGCTGGTCCTACGGGGCCGCGCTCGCCGTGCACTGGGCCAACCGCAACCCGGACCGCGTCCTTGGGGTGGTCCCGGTCGACGGTGCGATGCCGTACGACTGGATCGACGACGCGGCCCGGGAACGGATCCGGACATTGTTCCACCGGTTGAGTTGGATGTTTCCGATCGCCCGTCGGTTGGGCCTGGCGGCACGGTTCTCCGCCGAGCAGCACGCCGAGGTCAACATCGAGATCAACGAGAGCCTCGGCGCCCTCGGTCCCGTGCTGGACGGCCTGGCCTGCCCGGGCCGGTGGGTGATCGCCTCGGGAGGCAATCTCGGTGGCGGAGCCGAGGAGATGGAACGGGCTCGCGCCACTCTCACCCCCGCACTCACCCGCAACCCGCACCTCGAGGTGAGCTCGAAGGTCGCGAGCAATCACTCGAAGATCCTGCGCAAGGATTTCCGGGCCGTCGCCGACGCGGTTCGCGAGATCGCCTCCACCCGCGAAGCCCCACGTGCCCGGGAGGTGACCTGACAGATGGCCTATGGCGTCACGATCGGCCAGGCGGCGACATTCGCAGGCGTCACGGTCAAGACCGTGCGGCACTATCACAAGATCGGCCTGCTCGAGGAGCCACCGCGTGACCGCTCCGGCTACAGGCGGTACAAATCGGACGAGCTGCTGCGGCTGGTTCAGATCCGTACGTTGGCGGCCGCGGGCGTGCCGTTGGCCGAGGTCGGGGCCGTGCTCGACGCGGATGTCGAGCAGTTCGGTGCGGCGATCGCCGATGTGCAGCGGCGCCTGACCGAACAGATCACGGAGCTGATCGCGCGGCGCGAGACGTTGCACCAGCTCGCCGAGGGAGACCGGGCCCTGTTGCCCGACCGTGCTCTCGACCTGCTGCACCGGATGTCCGACCTCGGATTCGAAGCTGACTATGTGACCACCCAGCGGGAAGCCCTGGTGCTGTCCCTGGCGCTGGTACCCGAGGGTTTCGACAGTTTCCTGACTCTGCTCGAACGCCGGCTCGACGACCCCGGCTACGTTAACCTGGCCAAACGCTGCTGGGAGGCCGAGAACTGGCAGCCCGACGACCCCTGTATCGAGGAACTCGCGACCGACGTGGCCGAACACTTTCTCGCCAACCCCACTCTGTTGGGGGATCCCACCGGTCTGCGGACCTGGTCCGACGCTGTTCCGCAATACAGAATGATCAACTACCACCGGCAGGACCGGATGCCGATCTCGGCCCGGTTGACCGCGCTCATCGAGGCCGAACTCCGCTCGGCGGGCGTAGCGGTCCCCCACCAATGAGGAAAGTACAGGGCCGCGCCACGGGACCAACCGACGAACACGGCCCGACATCGGGAATGTGCACCCGCTGCCCATTACGGGCTGCTGACCTTACGAGCCCGGTTTCAACGTACGGCCGAACAGGTCCAGCAACGCCGCCCAGTGCCGTTCGGTGGCCTGCTCGTCGTAGGCGGCGGTGTCGGCCTGGGTGTAGCCGTGTCCGGCACCCGGGTACACCTCGCTGTGGAAGGACACCCCGGCTTCCGCCAGCGCCCGGTCGAGCCGCTCGATCTGCTCGGGCGGCAGGGCGTGGTCCTGGTCGGCGTGGCCGAAGTAGAGCTCCGCGGTGATGTTCCCGGCCAGCAGATGCGGGCTGTCGGGCTCTTCGCTCGCCAGACCACCACCGTGGAAACCGGCCATGGCGGTCACCTGGTCCGGATAGGTCCCGGCCGTGCGCAACGCCAGTACCGCCCCCATGCAGTAGCCGGTGACACCGACCGCTCCCCCGTCGGCCTCCGGCCGTTGTCGCAGCCAGTCCAGGTAGACACCGGCATCACGCATCGCCAGTTCAGGGGTCAGCGCCCGCATCATCGGGCCGATCTCGTCGAAGATCTCGGGACGCCTGCCCGGATCGATGAACTCGGGCAGCTCCACGACCGGGGCACGCCCGTGGCGGTAGAAGACGTTGGGCACCAGCACGGTGTAGCCGGCGGCGGCCAGCCGGTCGGCCATCGCGGTCAGGTGCGGACGTACTCCGAAGGCGTCCATGTACAACAGCACGGCAGGATGCGCGGCCCCGTCGTCGGGATGCGTCAGATAGGCGTCGGCGCCTCCGTCCGGAGTGGGTACGTCCACCATGGTTCCCTGTACGGCAGTCATCAACCCTGTCCTTTCGTCCGAGACGGTGATGGCAACGGTGCGAGGAGCCGGACCCGAACAACCGTTCCGCACCGGTTTTCACACCGTCGCGGCCGTTCAGCCTATCCAGGTCGAGAGCACCGCGCCGTGCCGGTAGCGAGCACACCGCTGTTCTGGCGGGAGTGTTCGGGTCAGCCGCGCCGCAGCTGGTCGCGCAGTGTTCGCGCCACCCATCCCATCAGCGCGTCGGCTTCGGGCTGGTTGGCAGCGGCCACCCGGGATTCGGTCAGCGCGGCGATTCCGAAGGATCGTCCGTCGGCGTGTTCGACCACGCCGATCTCGTGGCGCAGGTTGAGCAGTGTTCCGGTCTTCGACGCCCATGTCGAGGCATCGGAGACGAATTCCGGGGCCAGGCGTTGTCGCAGCAGGTTGTTGGTCATGAGTTCGCGTATCCGCGTGCCGATGCTTCGCGGTATGCCGGAGGGGGTCCACAGTGCCTGTAGCAGGTCGACGAGGGCTCTGGCCGAGCCCGCGTTGGCACGGGTGACGTCGAGTTGGGACACCGGGTGACCGTTCCCGGCGGTACCTGCGGTGATGGCCAGTGTGTGAGCGAGGGAGACCTCGGTGGGATCGAGGCGTTCCGCAGGGGTGTCGGCGAGGTCACTCATCCGGTGGCGTGCGGTGATGCCGTGCAGTTCCCACTGCCGCATCAGCCGTGTGACCTCCTCGGGTGGGGTCAGGTCGAACAGTGCGTCGGCGGCCGTTCCGTCACTGATCGAAGTGCTCAGGTACAGCAGATCGTCGAGCGCCACGCGGGCCGGGTGGTGAAACCGGCTCAGTCCGGTCGGGCCCGGTGTGGTGATGCGGCCTGGTCGCACTTCGACCGTGGTGGAGCCGTCGAGCTCGCCGATGCGGATGCGTTCGAGTGTGGCGGCGGCCAGCGGAATCTTGATCAATGAGGCGATCGGGTACCACACGTCCGGGGCGATGCCGAGTTCGTGACCGGAGTGCAGGTCGCGTACGAGGAATGATCCCCGTAGCCCCCCGTTGTCGAGTTCCGCTCGCAGTCCCCTGGTCAGTGATTCGATGCTCATGCCGTCTCCTGTCCGCCCACTGTGGCTCCGAGTGCTCGCGCGACGACGTGCCGGAGCCGTTCCCGGATGCGTGTGGCGTCGGCGGCGACAACGGCCTCGATGTCGAAACCACGTTCGACCCGCAGCTCACCGAGCGCCCGCCATGTCATTCCGAGTTCACGGGCCTGCGCGGCCGAGCACACCAGCAGGTCCGCCGAGCCCAGCACCTCGGCTGTGGCCGCGGTCAGCGAGTCGGCGACGGTGACCTGGGCGGGCCGCAGTCCGACGGCGTCGCGGGTTCGCACGAGGCGGTCCCGGATGTGCGGAACATCGTCCTCCGGTTGGATCCAGACCCGACGCCGTGGTAACCGGCCGGATCGTCCCACACGCAGGCTTTCCAAGTAGAGCGAACCCGGGGCCAGTGCGGTAGTGCCGGCCAGCCCCAGTGGAACGGTCCACACACCGGTATCGGCGGGCACCGCCGTGACGGCCGCCCGTACCTGGTGCGTGCGAACCAGCTCGGAACGTTCGCCGGGTGGAGCCGGGCGGAACTCGAGGAACAGCTCGTGAGCACGTGCTTCGGAGTCGAGTTCGGCCAGGTCGCGAGTGGTGCAGGTTTCAGGGACGGCGATCCGTAGCGGACGGAACCTGGCGTGGTGGGCGTCCTGCTCCATCGCGTCGGCGAGTCGGACCAGGCGTCGTGCGGAGGGAAGCATGTCCCTGCCGAACGGTGTCAGTACCGCCTTCCTGCTCGAACGGTCGAACAGCAGCTCGCCGAGATGGCCTTCCAGAGCCGAAACCCGACGGCTGGCCACTGACTGGGGGACGCCGGCCAGGGCGGCCCCACGAGTGAAGCTTCCCGCTTCGCTGACTGCCACGAACGCCTTGCAACTGCCCACCAGGTCCACAGCCACAGCTTATACGCATTCGGCATCGAATCATCCGTTCGTGACTTGGACAGGATGAGTCGGGGCCGATGAGACTGCTCGGGACAAGCGACGACGAAAGGAACCGCCTTGTTCGTACGGCGTGCCCGCGGAGCCCTCCTGGCTTCGGCGGCCCTGCTCACCCTGGTCGGCTGCACCGGTGTCGAGGCCGAGCAGTCAGCTCCGCCACAGAATTCGACGACCGTGCCCTCCGCCGCATCGGTCCCCCACGAGGACTTCGAACGACTCGAACGTGAATTCGACGCCGGCCTCGGTGTCTACGCCGTCGACACGGCGACGGGACGGGAACTGTCCTACCGTGCCGATGAGCGCTTCGCCTACGCCTCCACGCACAAGGCGCTGACGGCGGCAGCGGTGCTGCGGCGAACCTCGCTGGAAGGACTGGACAAGCGGATCACCTACGATCGCTCCGATCTCGTGGCGTACTCGCCGGTCACGAAGAAACACGTCGACAGCGGTATGACCCTGCGTTCCGTGCTCGACGCCGCCGTGCGCTACAGCGACAACACCGCCGCGAACCTCATGTTCGACGAGCTCGGCGGCCCCGAGGGGCTCAGCGCGGTGCTGCGCGAGATCGGTGACGCCACCACCCACGTCGACCGGATCGAGCCCGACCTCAACGCGACCGAGCCCGGTGACATCCGAGACACCAGCACTCCGCGCGCACTGGCAACCAGCCTGCGTGCTTTCACCGTCGGAAACGCGTTGCCGAGAGACGAACGCGCCGTGCTCAACAGGATGCTGCGCAACGTCACCACCGGTGACGAGCTCATCCGGTCCGGGGCCCCCGACGGTTGGCGAGTGGGGGACAAAAGCGGCGCCGCCGACTACGGCACCCGCAACGACATCGCCGTGCTGTGGCCACCGGAACGGGCACCCATCGTGCTCGCGGTGCTGTCCGACCGGGACGCCGCCGACGCCGAGTACGACAACGCGCTCATCGCCCGAGCGGCCGAGGTGGCGCTGCGGTCGTTCCGCTGATCGTTCGGACATCGGTGCCAGTGGCACCAGTACACTCCGTTCGGCGAGGACAACGCACTGTCCTCGGAGACGTGACGGGCCGATGTTGACGGGTATGGCATGACGACGATCGAGTGGTCCGATTTCGAACGGGTCGAGCTTCGAGTGGGGACCGTCGTCGCCGCCGAGCCGAATGCGGCAGCACGCAACCCCTGCTACGTGCTCTCGGTCGATCTCGGTGAGCACGGCGTGCGCACGTCCAGCGCCCAGATCACCGATTACTACACGCCCGAGGACCTGCTGGGGCGGCAGGTGCTGTGCGTCTGCAATTTCGAACCCAGACGCGTAGCGGGTGTGAAATCGGAAGTGCTGGTCACCGGTGTTCACGACGACCAAGGGGGTGTCGTGCTCGCCGGCTTCGAGTTCCCCGTCCCGAACGGCCATCGTCTCGTCTGAGGCGGCTCGCGCGGACTTTTCGGCGAGCATGAACCCCGGATCCTGCTGCGTCGACATCACCGACGGCGGTGGAACATTCTTCCCGTTCGTCGGTGATGTCTCCCAGCCGACACGTGGCGGTTCCGTGCGCGCCCGTCGACACGCTGTCCGCGCACAGCGGCGTTCTGAAGCATCCGGGTTCGGGCGAACGGCACGCTCCCAGAGCAGTGCGCGGGCACGGCGTCCGCGATGCCGTGCCCGGTGGTTTCGAGTTGACCTTGCCCTCGGGGGCAGGGTTTAGCGTTCGTGGTGGTGACAGGGATACGGATCGGTGAGGTGGCCCGCAGGGCCGGCGTGACGACCAAAGCGGTGCGCTACTACGAGTCGCTGGGTTTACTCGATCCCGCGCGGCTGGCCAATGGTTATCGGAATTACGGGGAGCACGACGTGCGGCTGGTGCGGCAGATCCGGGAGCTCGGTGAGCTCGGAATCTCCGCAGGACGTAGCCGGCCGTTCCTGGACTGCCTCACGGCCGGTCACGGGCACGCCGACGACTGCCCCGCCTCACTTGCCACCTACCGGGACGCCATCGACGAACTCACGCGGCGTATCGACGAACTGACCAACCGGCGGGCCGCGCTGCGCGAGCAGCTCGCGCGGGCCGCCAACCGGGGCGATGCCGACTCGTCGGCCGACGCGGTTCGGCACGCGGGAACCGGGTGCCCGGCCCCGCCCGATGACTCGCCCACCCCTGACGGTGGCAGCGCCGAGCAGCTGCCCGGCACGCGGATGCCGGATCTACCGTTGCGTGACACCCATGGCGGGACGGTCCGCCTCGACGCACTCGGGGCGGGGCGCACGGTGATCTATGTCTACCCGCTCACCGGCAGCCCGCGGGTCGATCTGCCCGACGGTTGGGACACGATTCCCGGAGCACGCGGCTGCACTGCCGAGGCCTGCGGTTTCCGCGATCACCACCGGGAACTGCTGACAGCGGGCGCGGCAGGGGTGTTCGGCCTGTCCAGCCAGCACTCCGAGTACCAGCGTGAACTGGTCGAGCGATTAGACCTCCCGTTTCCGATGCTGTCCGACCCCACGCACAACCTGGCCCGAGCACTCGGGCTTCCCACGTTCCGGGCGGATGGGCTGCGGCTGTACGAGCGGCTGACCCTGATCGTGCACGAGGGCCTGGTCGAGCACGTCTTCCACCCGATCTCCGCGCCGCGAGAGCACGCCGGGCAGGTGTTGAGTTGGCTCCGGGAGAACACCCTGCCGAGGAACCAGATCTAGTGGTCCTCGACAACCGTGATCGCGGCGGCCGGGCACAGTGTCGCGGCTTCACGCACCCGCGCCCGACGTTCCGGTGCCGGTGACTCCTCGAGCAGGAACGCGACCCCGTCCTCGTCGCGTTGGTCGAAGGTTTCCGGGGAGCTCATGACGCACTGCCCGGCGCCGATGCATTTCTCCTCGTCGATCTCGATTTTCATCGTGCCTCCGTTGGTTCTTCGCCAGTGGGACAGAAAACCGTCTCAATCGTACGCGGCATCATTTCCGAGAAGATCGTCTCAACAGAGGCGTGCACGAAGTGACAGTGAAACTCCGAACGTCACCACCGGCCCTGAGATGGGTCCGAGGGCGACCGACCGCCAGGTCGAGGCCCCGCGCGGGCCGGGCGGCACGGCGCGTGGTGCTACTCGGTCCGATCCGGACGAGTACCACCCCGTGAATCGAGCCGTCGCAGCATCTGCTCGCTGACGCCCACACAGCGAGCGGCTATCCCGACGTAGCGTTCGGCGAGCTCCTCCGGCGATACTGAACCGGCCGGGTCGTACCAGGTCACGATGGCCTGAAACATGCCGAGCAGCGCTCGTGCGGTGTCCGTGACACCAGCGGTGTCGAAAATCCCCCGTTGTGTACCCGTGTGCAGGATCGTGGCGAACAGGGTCTCGATCTCCTTGCGAAGCGCCGCGTAGTGTTCCCGGTTGACGGAGTCGAGGTGCCGCAGCTCGGAGTCCAACGAGGCCCACTGCAATCGATGTGTCATGCACAGCACGAGGCACTCGACCAGATTCGCGAACCGTTCCACGGGGTCCTCGCTGCTTTCGGCGACCGCCTGGTGCGCACGGGTGACCAGTTCCCGGAGGCCGGACTCCAGCAGCGCGGCGAGCATCGCCTGCTTGTTCTCGTAGTGGTAGTACAGCGCGGGTACGGTGACCCCTACCCTGTTGGCGATCATCCGTACGGTCGTTCCGTGGTACCCGTGCTCGTGAAACATCTCCAGGGCGCCACGCAGGATCGGTGACAGTTCCTCACCGGCGAATACGCGCCAATCGGATGTTGACACGTCCGCGGCGGGATCCCGTGAAGCTCGCACGGCAGACATCCCATCACACACGTACCCGCCGACTCCGCCCCTGTGCGGCGAAGCGAGGCGAATCCTTCAGTTCGCGAGCACGTTCAACCGCTCGTCGAGGATCGAGTGCGCCTCGGTGATGATCCTGTCCACCAGCTCCGCGACGGTGGGAACGTCGTTGATCAACCCGAGCACGAGACCGGCGCTCCATATCCCGTGGTCGGGGTCACCGGTCTCGTAGACCTGGCTGCCCCGTGCCCCGGAAACCAGTTCCCTGACGTCTTCGAACGCCCCGCCCGAGTCCAGGATCCGCACGACGTCGCGGCTGACCGCGTTCCGCGCGACACGTGCCGTGTTGCGCAACGGTCGAAAGATCAGCTCGGTGTCCAGTTCGGAAGCTCGCACCATCTGTTCTTTGATCCGTTCGTGAACGGGGGCCTCGCTGGTGCACAGAAATCGGGTTCCCATGTTGATCCCGTCGGCACCGAGAGCCAGCGCGGCGAGCAGACCGCGGGCGTCTCCGAAGCCGCCGGAGGCGATCATCGGAACATCGATCGCGTTCGCCGCCGCCGGGATCAGCACCAAGCCGGGGATGTCGTCCTCACCCGGATGGCCCGCGCACTCGAAACCGTCGATGCTGACCGCGTCCACTCCCACGCGCTGTGCCTTGACGGCGTGTCGAACACTCGTGCACTTGTGCAGTACCCGAACTCCGCCCTCGTGGAAGACCGGCACGTGCTCGGCCGGGTTGGCCCCGGCCGTTTCCACCACCGGCACGCCCGATTCGACGATGGCTTGGCGGTACTCCTCGTACGGTGGTGGGTTGATGGAGGGAAGGATCGTCAGATTCACACCGAACGGTCGATCCGTCATCTCCCGGCACCGAGCGATCTCCTTGACCAGGTCCTCGGGGCTCGGTTGGGTGAGTGCGCTGAGGAATCCCAGCGCTCCGGATTCCGCTGCCGCCGCGACCAGTTCCGCGCGGCCCACCCACTGCATCCCGCCGAGGGTGATCGGGTGCTCGATTCCGAACATGTCACAGAAGCGCGTTCGCACGGCATGTCTCCTGGTGCCTACTCGGCGACGTAGTGGTCTCGGGACGCTCGGGGAAAGCGGAATACGGGTGGCGGAGGTCACCGGTCAGCGCGGTGCCATGCGCAGGGCGCCGTCCAGTCGGCTCGTTTCCCCGTTGAACATGGGGTTTCGACCTGCCACCACTGCTGAACTTCCCTCGATCAGCATCCCGATTCCTCCCGAACGGCCCGGTGGGTGCTTCCTGCGGTCCCCGACGGAGGACCCGCCACGTGTCGAGGTCGTGTCTCGACCGGGCACTCGCGAAGCTTACTTATCGCTCGCTAAGTAATGATCTCACGCTATGGCCCGGAACGGTGGGTGTCAAGAACGTCCAGCCGCGGTTCCCGAGAGGAGCTCGGCCCGGACGCGGCGACGAATGGCCCCGGAACCTGCGTTTCGGAACGTGTCGCCGACGGTGACGAACATCCGCACGCACCACTTGACCAGTTCGTCCTCCGAGAGGCGCAGGTCTCGGCTCTTCCAGGTCGACGACGACTGCGCCAGGTTCCCCGGTCGCTCTTACACCGCGGCGAGGAACCGCTGCTCGTCCCGGTTCGACCGAAGGAGTATCACGTGATCGGGGATGTGCCGGTCGATCTCGGTGAACAGGAGTGGCCGGTGCTGTCGGGGAAAGGACCACAGGTAGTGCAGGAAGTCCCAAGAAACCCGTTCCGGACAGCCGGCGGCCTGCACTGATTTCCCGTGATGCCAGCAGTTTCTTCGCAACACCCGTAGCAGGCACACCCAGCGGGGTCGATCGAGGACGATGACCGTATCGGCCCGACTCAATCGGATGTCGAGCGTGGACCAGTAGTTACCGTCAGCGATCCAGGACTCACCGGCCAGCACCTCTTCCTGCCGCCGGCGCCAGCACTGGCGGTCGGGACGGCGCCAGCCGGGGCGCCAGTAGAACTCGTCGAGGTTGACCACAGCGATCCCCGTACGACGCCCGAGCTCACGGGCGAACGTCGTTTTCCCCGCCCCACTACTCCCGACGACCGCGATCCGGCACATACCTCGACAGGCTAACGCGCTGTCGGCGCCGAACACACCGGCGCACACCACGATCGAGCAGTCCTAACCCGCGGCCCGACGTAGGAACCGGGGAACTTCGCCGCCACGGATGCCGCGCTAACGACCTGTTGATCGGCGGGTGGAATGACCGTGGGCGCTCATGGCGTGTCCCCGGTCGGAGGTGCGCTGTTCTCGTCGGGGTCCGGAGGCTGCTCGACCGGTTCGTGGAGCAGGGACGCGAGCAGACGGTTCCGGAGATGTTCGTCGGTCTCGTGCGGTTCGAGAAGGATCTCGTGCAGGTTCCGTAGTCGCGCCCTGGCCTGGGTCAGTTCACTGGTGACGGTCTCGGCACCTGCTCGGGCGGTGGCGGCGTCGGCAGCGGCGTCGGTGGCTCGCTGGTGGACGTGGGCGAGCTGGGATTCGGCCTGTTCGACGCGGGTCTCGGCGTTGTCCGCGCGGGTCAGGGCCTGGTCGAGGTGGGTTTGGGCCTGTTCGACGCGGGTCTCGGCGGCCTGGGCGGCCGTCTGGGCGGTGTCGCGGGCTTGTCGGAGGTCTGCCTCGGTGGCCTCGTGCGTTCGACGTTCGGTCTCCAGCGTGGACCGCAACGCGTCGCGTTCGGCTTCCAGAGCGGCGATGCGTTCGCGCGCCTGGGTCAGCTCGGCGGTCGCGGTCGCGGCTCGTTCCTCGGCCGTGGTGGCGCGGTCGGTGGCGGCTGTCGCGGTGGCTTCGTGCGCGGCGGCCTGGGTTTCGGCTCGGTGTTGTGCGTCGATGGCGGCGGCTCGTTCCGAACGGGCCTGCTCGGCCTCGGATCGGGCTTGCTCGGCTTCCCCGCGGGCTTCGGTCGCGGCGGTTTCGGCCTCGGATCGGGCTTGCTCGGCGAGTGCTTGGGCCTGTTCGGCCTCGGTACGAGCGTTCTCAGCGAGTCGGGTTGTCTCGTGGGCTTCGGCGGCTTCGGCGCGAGCGCCGGTGGCGGTCGCCGCGGCGGTGGTCAGCTCCTCGGTGACCTGGCCGCGTACTTGTTCCAGGGCAGTGTGCAGCTCGGACAGTGGAGCGGCGAGGGCGTCAGCGGCTCGGGCGAAGTCGCCGGCCGCGCTGTCCAGCGTGGCACCGGGGGTGTCGCCGAAAGCCTCGTGCAGGGCGGATTGGGCGGCGGCGAGTTGTTTGCAGGTCTTTCCGCCGGGCCAGGTGCGGTCCGGGCAGTACTCGGGCGGTCGGCCACCGCGCGGGCCGGCGGGAGGCAGTGGGGCGCGGCAGGCGGCCAGCTTGCACCGGCTCTGCGGGGCCGTGTCGTCGGTGGCGGTTTCCATGACCCATCAGCCTAGTTTTAAGTTATATATATCGCAACCTTGGTTTTGAGTTTAGATATACATAACTACCTTTGCTACGAAAGTGTTGTTTTGTTGCTAACCTGGATGGGACGTGCCACAGGAGGATTCGAAAGATGAAAATGACTAAGAACAGCCCGCTGGAGCGAGCCGCATCGAGGGCACCGAAAACTGGGCACCCCCATGAGCCGTGGCCCGGCGCCGAACAACCGGTGCGACTGCTGGCCGCCATCGCCGACTGGCTGGCCGGTTACGGCAATGTCGCCACCCGCCGCACCTACGCCACCGGCCTCGGCTTGCCCGCGGGACCCGAGGAACTGGCCGACTGGGCCGCCGCGGAATCAGGCCCACCCGGTTGGGGCGCCACGGTGGATGCCTATGCTGCCGTCCTCGGCCTCGACCCGCGGACACCGACTCCGGCGAGGACCACCCGACGCCCTCCGCCCGCGGCTCCGGGAAAACTGCGCGAGCTGCACTGGCTGCGGTGGTGCGCCGCTCACCGGATCGATCCCCTGTCCGCCCACAGTGCCCACGTCAAAGCCTGGCTGGACGAACTGGTCACCGCCGAGGCGGCCCGCACCACACGCGAACGCATGCTCGCCACCCTCAAAGCCCTCTACGCACACCTCGCCGAAACCGGTTTGACCAGCGGTAACCCGGCAGCGCTCAACCGTCGCCGCCTCGGGCTGTCCGGAAACCGCGAGACCGGCCACGCGCTGAACCTCACCGTGGAGCAGGTGCGCGCGCTCTACACCGCCGCGGCCACTCCTCGACGCGGCGCCTCCCCACAGGACACCGCCCGCGCCACGACCGTGGTCGCCCTGCTGACCCTGGGGCTGCGCGTCAGCGAGATGTGCGCTCTCAACCGCTCCGACCTGCACACCACACGCGGTCGCCGCGCGCTGCGCGTCCCCGGCAAGGGCGACAAACCCCGCATCGTCTACCTACCCGAGAGCGTCGAGACCACCCTGACCGACTACCTGCACACCCGCGACGCCACCCAGCAGAGCAACCGCCCCGCCCCACGCGGCCAGACCAGCTCCGGTCCCCAACCTCTGATCAGTACTCGCAGCGGGCGTCGGTGCACCCGCCAGGGGCTGTGGCAGCTGCTGCGCAGACTGGCGGGAGCCAGCCCCGAACTGCGCGAGATCGCCGAAGCGCTCCACCCTCACGCGCTGCGCCACTTCTACGTCACCACCGCCGTCGAATCCGGCGCCGCTCTCGCCGATGTCCAGGCCGACCTCGGTCACACCAGCATCGCCACCACCCAGAGCGTCTACAACCACGCGGCCCGCCATCCCGAGCGCAGTGCCGCCGACCTCGTCGCCACCACCCTGCAATCGACCACCGAGGTCACCGACCCTACGACGGAACCGGATGAGGCCGAAGAGGACTGACAAATGCAGGTGAAACTCCACGAGGCAATAAAGTCACGGTGACGGATATGCGGATCTTCGGCGACGCCGAGTTTTCGAGTCGTTGATGTTGGGTGGTGAAGTCTTGTTCGTCGTACCGGGTATCTGAGACAGCCCCGGTCAGCGTTTCGTCTATTCGAGGTGCGTCACCGGGACATGTTCAAAATGTGCGCGAGGGGTTCCTGCAACGAGATGGGACTCGAAGAAGATAGTCGTGGGTATTTGGTAAGCCTGGATCATGAACTTTCCCTTGGCAGGACATGTTGCCCTCGTTGCCGGCGGCACCCGTGGTGGTGGACGTGGTATCGCGACCGAACTCGGTGCCGCCGGTGCCACGGTATACGTCACCGGCCGCAGCACTCGCGCCGGCGAATCCGATCTGGGCCGTCCCGAAACGATCGAGGACACCGCCGAGTACGTCACCGCCGCCGGCGGCACGGGTATCGCTGTGCAGTGTGACCACGCGGATGCCCACCAGGCGAAGAACCTGATCAACCGCATCAACGCCGAGCAGGATGGTCGCCTGGATATCCTCGTCAACGATGTGTGGGGCGGCGACGCACTGGTGCATTGGACGCCGCTGTGGCAACACCCGCTCGAAGACGGCCTGACCCTGCTGCATCGCGCGATCGACACACACCTGATCACCAGTCACTTCGCGCTGCCGCTGATGACCGCTGGCCGCGCCGACCTGGTCGTCGAGGTCACCGACGGCGACGAAGCCACCAACGCGCTGTTTCCCGACGGCTACCGCGGCAGCCCGTTTTTCGACCTCGCCAAAACAAGCGTGATCCGACTGGCCCGAATCCAAGCCGCGGAACTACGCAAGCATGGTGTCGCCGCTGTCGCGCTGACCCCCGGTTTCCTGCGTTCGGAAGCCGTGCTCGAACACCTCGGCGTTACCGAACGCACCTGGCGTGACGGGATCGGTAAAGACCCGCATTTCGCCTATTCGGAAACACCGGCCTTCCTCGGCCGCGCTGTGGTCGCCCTCGCCACGGATCCCGACGTGTTGTCCAAGACCGGACAGTCACTGGCAACGTGGGATCTGGCGGAAGAATACGGATTCACCGACACGGACGGCAGCCAACCACACTGGGGCCGCTACTTCCGCCACACACTCGCACCTCAACTCGACACCATCGTCGGCGAACTCACACAAGACCCTGTTCAATGAGGGATACGCTTACGGAGGCGTCCTGCCGAGGTCGAAGCGGCTGTTCATGGTCGGTCTGGATGCGCCGTGCATGGTTATGTGGGCCCGGATCAACGCGGAAAGCGCGGTAGTCCTCGCTGTTCAACGTCGCGGGCCTTGCGGATCCGGCATGAACTACCCGGGATGTTGGTCGTTGGAATGAATCGGCTGGATCGTGTTGAGGGAAAGAACCGAGGACAAGTGCGGGTGGGCATCGGTATACAGCTGTCCGTGCGCCGAGTGGCATTCGTCCTGGAAGACGATGCGAGGACTCGCTGTGAAGCGAATCGTTCGGTGATGGGCGGGCTGATCCAGCGAGCTTGCCGCCCATCGGGGCGTGGTTGTGGTCCGAAAAGAAGTCGAAATCGGAGTGTGGCTCGCCCGCTACCGTCGCTGAGTTCGGGAGAGGTATTCCTGAAACGCTGAGCCGAGGCACGCAAGCACACGCCCTCAGCCTGTCGAACCACGTTCGAACATAACGATGCCCTGCCGGGTCACTCCTCCGTCCAGAACGGAGCCCGCAGTTTGAACTTCTGGAGTTTACCTGTTGCGGTACGCGAGAGCTCGTCGCGGAACTCGACCGACGTGGGGGCCTTGTAGCCGGCAGCCCGCTGCTTGCACCAGGCGATCAGTTCGCCTTCGGTCGGCTCCTCGGCCTCGGGAGTCAGCACCACGAGTGCCTTGATGGTCTCGCCCCACTTGTCGCTGGGAACGCCGATGACAGCGACCTCCGAGACCGCGGGGTGTGAGAAAAGAACGTCCTCCACCTCGATCGAGGAGACGTTCTCGCCTCCGGTGATGATGACGTCCTTCTTGCGGTCGCTGATCGTGAGATAACCGTCCTCACCGATGGTGCCGCCGTCGCCGGTGTGGAACCAACCGTCCCGCAGCACCGCGGCGGTCTCCTCGGGCTGCTGCCAGTAGCTGTCGAGCACGACGTTGGAGCGGGCCAGGATCTCCCCTTCGTTGTCCTCCTCGGTGGAGACCCCCAGCCGTACACCCAGTGCGGGAGCACCGGCCCTGACGAGCTTGGCGGCCCGCTCCTCGGTGGCGAGATCGTCCCACTCGGAGCGGGAGCGGTTGATGGTCAGCAGCGGGGAGGTCTCGGTGAGCCCGTAGATCTGGACGAATTCCCAACCGAGCTCCTCCTCCACTCGCGCGACCGTCCTGGTGGGAGGCGGCGCACCGGCCACGATGATCCGAACGCTGCCGCGGCCGGGAATCTGCCCCTCCCAGTCGCGGGCCGCGTCGAGCACGGCCGCGACGACGGCCGGGGCCGCGCACATGACGGTGACCCCGTGGTCACGGACACGCCGCAGAATCTCTGCTCCGTCGACCTTGCGCAGCACGACCTGCTTGATGCCGAGCCCGGTGGTGGCGAACGGCATCCCCCACCCGTTCGCATGGAACATCGGCAGGGTGTGCAGGTACACGTCGCGGTCGGTCAAACCCGCGTGCAGCCCGAACGTCAGCGCGTTGACCCAGATGTTGCGGTGGGTGATCTGCACGCCCTTCGGGCGAGCCGTCGTGCCGGAGGTGTAGTTGATGCAGGCGGTGGCGTTCTCGTCCGGTTGCCAGGCACGTGGTTCGGCACCGGCCGGTGCGTACAGGTCCTCGTCCTGGCCCAGCGTGTAGCGATGCTCGGCCGTCACCGCCCCGAGTTCCTCTTCGAGGGCCGGATCCACGTACAGCGCTCGCGCGCCGGAGTGCTCGACGATGTAGCGCACCTCGTCGGGGCGCAACCGGAAATTGATGGGGACGAGCACCCGACCCGTTCCCGCCACACCGAAGAAGGAGGTGAGCAGCCGCGCGCTGTTGTGACTGACAACGGCAACCCGCTCTCCCACTCCGATGCCGAGTTCATCGAGATGAGCGGCCTGCCGTGCCGCCAGCCCCGCGAATTCACGATAGGTCAGCTCACCGAGGGACGGTGCCGGCTGGTCGGGTTCGTCGACGACACCGACGCGGTCGGCGTAGACCTGCGCGGCACGATCGATGAAGTCGGAGACGCTGAACGGAACGAACACGGGGCCTCCAGATCACAGTAGCCCGCAACTGTACGAGTCGTGACGCCGCATCTTATACGAAACGTTTGGTTCCATCCACAGCTTGTCGGCGCGAGTCGGTGAGACCTTCGAGGAAGGGGCCGGATCGCGACCTCGGTACTCGAATCGCCGTGTGCCGATCGGTGCGAAGCACAGCGACAGCGGACAGACTGGACCAATGCTGCACCTGCGCGTGGTGTGCCCGTGCGAACACACCGACTCGGTGATCGACCTGCTGAGCACCGACTCCGGCATCGCGCACCTGGTCGTCGTCCGCGGGGTGGCCGTCCGGCCCGCCGGAGACCTGATCGAGGCAGCGATCGCCCGGGAGAGTGCCGAACACGTGCTCGACCAGCTCACCTCGCTCGGGGTGAGCCACAGCGGTGAAATCAGTCTGCACAATATCGACACACTGTTGTCCCGCACCGCCGACAGCGTCGAGGCAGCCACCCCCGGCCAACCCGCCGACGCCGTGATCTGGGAAGAACTGGTGGCGACCACCGGTGAGGAATCCCGGCTCAACGGGACCTTCCTGGCGTTTCTCACCCTGGCCTGCTTGCTGGCCGCTGTCGGTGTGCTCACCGACTCGGCCATCACCATCGTTGGTGCCATGGTCGTCAGCCCCGACTTCGGCCCGCTGGCCGCACTCGCCGTAGCCACCATCGGTAATCGCCGCGACCTGGCAACCCGGGCAGGCGTCGCGCTCGGCGTCGGCTACCCCGTCGCGATCCTCGTCACCGTCGTGCTGGCCGTTCTGGGACGTGTGGTCGGTATTTTCGACACCGCCGAACTCGGCCGGCTACACACGGCATCCTTCATCTATCACATCGGCCCCTACTCGATCATCATCGCACTGCTCGCCGGTACCGCGGGCATGCTCGCGCTGACTTCCGAGAAATCCGGCATCCTCATCGGGGTGTTCATCTCGGTGACGACCGTGCCCGCCGCCGGTTTCGCCGCACTCGCCGCCGTCGCCGGCCACTGGGTCCACTGCGGCGAGGCCATGCTGCAGCTGCTGATCAATCTGGGCGGTATCACCGTGGCAGGCGTCCTCACCCTGCTCGTTCGCCAGCATCGTGTACTCCCCGACACGCCCCGAAACGCCCCCCGGTAGGAAGTTCCCACCGGCCGCGGAACTTTCTCACCGCCGGACAGGACTTTTCGTGCCGGAAACTGTCGAAATCGTAACTGTCCGACGTACCCTTACCGGGTCCATCAGAGTCACGTCGAGCACAGCGACATCGCCGGAAAGCACCCGACCCGGATCGTCGGAACGTGTGTGATCCGCGACGAGCCCGCCGTCGGAGGTACATGACCGAGTACTGCTGGTTGCTCGCCGATTCCGCCTGGTGGGGGCAGGACACGTGGTGGGGGCGCTGCGCGCTGCCGCTGCACGACGGCCTCCCCGCCGGACCACCACGCGCGAGGGAGCAGGTGCCGGCTTCGGCGCGGGCAACGTATCTTCCCGGGACGTTGCTGCCGGGACTTCACGACGCGCACGTGCACTCCGGGCTGGTCGAGCTGCGCGAGGTTCGAGCCGGCGGAATCGCGCGAGTCGACGACCTCGGCAGCAGCCCGAGCCGGATCGCCGAACTGCTCGCCCACGAGGACTCGTCCCTGCCGGTCTGCCGGTTCGCCGGGGCGATGCTCACCGCCCCCGGCGGCTATCCGAGCAGGCGGGGCTGGGCACAGCCGGACCTCTACCGCCAGGTGGCCTCCGAACGCGACGCACGCCTCGCCGTGGCCGAACAGCGGGATCTCGGTGCGAACTCGATCAAAATCACCCTGCACACCCGTGCCGGGCCGGTACTGGGGGACGACGTGTTGCGGGTGCTCGTGGACACCGCTCACGACAACGACCTCTACGTCGTCGCGCACACCGAAGGAGCCGATACGTTCTCGACGGCATTGCTGCACGGTGTCGACCGGCTCGCCCACGTCCCGTGGACCGAACGGATCGGCGAGACGGCACTGGCCGCGGCCCGCGACATGATTTGGATCAGCACGCTGGACATCCACGGCTACGGCCACCGCACGGCAGAGCTCGAGTGCGCGCAGGACAACCTGCGTCGTTTCCGGGAGCACGGGGGCACGGTGCGCTACGGAACCGATCTGGGCAACGGCCCACTGCCACTCGGCGTCAACGCTCGCGAGGTCGCGGCGTTGCAACAAGCCGGCATGTCGGTCGATGACGTGCTGCTGGCCATGACCGACCCGGATCTGTCCGCACCACCGTGCGTCATCCCCGAAGGCCTGGATTCCGACCCGACCGCGTTGGCGACGGCGCTGTCGACTGCCCAGGTGGTGCGACTGACCGACGAGGAGCATCCCGGGAAGAGGCGCGCTCATGACTGACCGGACGGATTTCGCGGCCAAAGCACGCGAGCTCGACGAGGCCGACCCGCTCGGCGACTACCCGGACCGCTTCCTGCCGACCGACGACGACATCGTCGCCTACTTCGACGGAAACTCATTGGGACGCCCTCCCGCAGTGTCCGCCGAGCGCATGGACCACTTCGTTCGCCACCAGTGGCGAGCACGACTGATCCGGGGGTGGGACGACGAGTGGCTCGACTGGCCCACCGCTGTCGGAGATCGACTCGGCAAAGCTGTGCTGGGGGCCGCACCCGGCCAGCTGGTGGTGGCCGACTCGACGACCGTGCTGTTGTACAAACTGGCACGAGCCGCGCTGCGTGCTCGTCCCGAACGTCGGGAGATCCTGCTGGACACCGACAACTTCCCCACCGACCGCTATGTCGTCGAAGGCATCGCCGACGAACACGGACTGACCCTGCGGTGGATCGAGACCGATCCGGACGCGGGTATCACACCCGACCAGGTCGCGAACGCGATCGGTCCGAACACGGCACTGGCCGTGTTCAGCCACGTGGCCTATCGCTCCGGCTATCTCGCCAACGCCGCGGCCATAACGCGACTCGCGCACGAAACCGGAGCGCTCGTGCTCTGGGATCTGAGCCACTCGGCGGGATCGGTGCCCGTCGAACTCGACAACTGGGGCGTGGATTTCGCCGTCGGATGTGGTTACAAATATCTCAATGGTGGTCCCGGCGCACCGGCTTTCGCGTACGTGAACGATCGCCACCAGCACGCGCTCCACCAACCTGTCCAGGGGTGGATGGGGCACCGTCACCCCTTCACGATGGGACCCGGCCACGAGCCTGCCCCGAACATTCGGAGCGTGCTCAGCGGTACGCCACCCATACTGGGGATGGTGCCGTTACTGACCGGGTTGGAGCTGGTCGAGCAGGCGGGCATCAACGCGATACGAGCGAAGTCGCTGCTGCTGAGCGATTTCGCACTGGAGCTCGCCGATGCCTGGCTGCCACCACTGGGAGTACGGTTCGCATCGCCGCGTGAGCATTCTCGGCGGGGCGGACACATCACGCTGTGCCGCGGCGACTTCGACGTGATCAACGAAGAGCTGCGTCGGCGCGGCGTCGTTCCCGATTTTCGTGCCCCGGACGGGATCCGCATCGGACTGTCACCGTTGAGCACCCGATTCACCGAGGTGCACACGGGTATGGCCACGCTCGCAGAGGTCGCCGCGGAGCGGCACGGATGACCCCGTTCCGCCGCAGCGAAGAGTGATCTCGGGACGGCTCCCGGCACACCCGTCTTGGCACCACGGGAAATCTCGTATGGCGGCGCGGAGAACCGACCCGTACTCGACCCCGGCTGTGGTGATGCGCTGTGGGTCCGCGATCACTTTGCACGCTTCGCCGAACCGGGAGGCAGCGCTGGATCGGAAAGAAGGGACAAGACGGTAATGCACCCACCGATGGGGGATTCCGACACCGTCGACGACGATGACGTACGAACTCCGTCGGCCACGAGGAGGACAGCACGAGCGCTGACGGTGTGCGGACTCGCTTTGCTGGTGGCCGCCCCGCTGTGGCTGCTGCTTACCGGGCACACCAGCTTTCGAGGCTCGGCGGACGAAGGTGCGCCTCCCATGACGCTGTGGCAGGCGATGCTGCCGCCACTGGTCGGTATCGTACTGACACGGCTGGTGCCACTCCGGATATCGGTAACCGATCCGCTCTCGCGGTCCCGACACGCATCGGTGGTCCGGGATATGTGGGTGGTTCTGGTAACGGCTATCGCGTTTCCCACCGTGATGGCCGTGCTGCCCGCCGGCATATCCCGTGGATTGTGGTACGCGGTATTGAAAGTCCTGCTGTTCCTCGTGGTGCCGCTTGTCGCCTTCCGGCTGCTCCGAGGGGCGGAGCAGCCCACCTCAGCGATCGCGGTCCGAGTGCCCCGGTTGCGTTGGCTGGCCCCGCTGCCTGCTGTCCTGGCGTGGTTCTATCTGTCGCGAATCAGCCCACTGGCTCCGCCGCCCTACCCTGCCGCCGCGTTGCCGGACCCGGTGACTCTGGCGATGGCCTCGCTGGTGACGCTGCTCACCGCCGGTGTTCTCGAGGAGATCTTCTACCGTGGTTTCCTGCAGACCAGGCTGGAGAGCCTGGTCGGGCGCTGGCCCGCGATCATGGTGGCATCACTGCTGTTCGCCGCGATGCACCTGCCAACCCACCTGCACTCGGGATCGGTGGTCACCGGACTGGCCACGGTGCTGGTCTACCAAGGACTGTTCGGCGTGCTCTGCGGCTACCTGTGGTCCCGGTACCGCAACATCTGGATCGTCATCGCGGTTCACATCGTTGTGAATCTCGCCTATGTGGATCTACTGCTCGGCTGGCTCGGTCGCTGAGTTGAACCGAAAAATGCCGTGTGGAAACGGCGTTCCGGCCCGGAGTTGGACCATCGGGCCGGAACGCCGGGTCGATCACGGCTTTCTAGTCGCGATAACTGAGCCCGTAGCCGTAGGGATAAAGCGGATCCTTACCGTCTCCCCGGTTGATCGGTTGTTGCTCGAACGAGCGCATCCAGGTCATCGGAAGTTCGCCCGTGGGCTCGTACTCGCCGAACAGCACGTCGGCCACACCACCACCCTGGGTTCCGGGGAGCCAGGAGGCCAGCAGCGCGTCCCAGTTACCGACCTCGGAGGCGATGTCCATGGGACGGCCCGAGGCGAGCACGACGATCACGGGCACCCCGGAGGAGCGCAGCTTGGCGATGGTGCTCAGATCCTCCTGGGAGAGTTCGAGCCCGTTGGGGCGGTCGCCCTGGTACTCGGCGTAGGGTTTCTCCCCCACGACCGCGATCGCGGCGTCGTAACTGCCATTGATCCCGTCACCGTGACGGTTGTAAGTCACCGAGGAGTCCGAGACCTCGCGAATCCCCTCCAGGATCGTGGTTCCCTCGGTGATGTCACCGCTGGATCCCTGCCAGGAGATCGTCCAACCGCCACTCTGGTTTCCGATGTCGTCGGCATTGGAACCGGCCACGAACAGATTGTCCGTTCCCGAGGACAACGGCAGCACACCCTCGTTCTTGAGCAGCACCTGCGATTCGCGCACCGCCTGACGTGCCAGTTCACGATGCTCGTCGCTTCCCACCGTCGACAGCAGATCACGCTGGGCGTACGGGTGCTCGAACAACCGAAGCTCGAACTTCTTGGTCAACACTCGGCGGGTGGCGTCGTTGATACGCTGCATCGAAATGCGGCCGGACTCCACTTCCTGTCGCAGGTGGCCCAGGAACTTCTCGTGGTCCTTGGACAGCATGATCATGTCCAGGCCCGCGTTGACGGAACGCCGCACCTCGGAGGCAGTGAGCGTGCTGTCGTTGCCGTCGAGCTGGTGAATCGCGTTGTAATCGGACAGCACGATGCCGTCGAAACCGAGCTCACCCTTGAGCACGTCGTTGATCAGATATTCGTGTTCGTGCAGCTTGGCGCCGTTCCAGCTGCTGTAGGAAACCATCACCGATCCCACATCGCGTTCGACGGCCTTGCGGAATGGCGGCAGATGGATCCGACGCAGTTCCTGCTCGCTGAGCTGGGTGTTTCCCTGGTCGACCCCACCGGTCGTTCCGCCGTCACCCACGTAGTGCTTGGCCGTAGCCATGATCGAGGTCGGGTCCCCGCC
This sequence comes from Actinopolyspora lacussalsi, assembly GCA_030803735.1. Classification (NCBI taxonomy): domain Bacteria; kingdom Bacillati; phylum Actinomycetota; class Actinomycetes; order Actinopolysporales; family Actinopolysporaceae; genus Actinopolyspora; species Actinopolyspora lacussalsi. The sequence continues at coordinate 1,017,360 of JAURUC010000001.1, forward strand.
CAGGGCGGCGCCCTGATAGCCGGTGATCTCGCTGCTCATCGCCGAGGCCAGTTCCGGGGTCTCCCCGAAGGACTCGTAGGTCCTGCCCCAGCGGTCGTCCCGAGCCACGCACAGGCACGGTGAGAACGTCCAGTCGACACCCGTGGCCGCCACCTCTTCGGCGGTCGCGGCACCGATCCGGCGTACCAGCTCGGGGTCGCGCGTGGCACCGAGGCCGATGTTGTGCGGAAAGATCGTGGCTCCCCGCACGTTGTTGTGCCCGTGCACGGCATCGACGCCGTACAGAATCGGAACCCCCAGCGGGGTGTCGAGCGCGGCACTTTGATATCGGTCGTACATGTCTGCCCACGCCTCGGGCGTGTTGGGGCTCGGTGCGGATCCGCCCCCACTGAGCACGGAACCGATCCGGAGTTCGGCGACCTCGGCGGGACTGGCCGCACCCCGCGTGATCTGAACCATCTGTCCCAGTTTGTCCTGCAAGGACATGCGTGACATCAGTTCGTCGACCCGGTCCGGCACGGGCATCCGCGGATGGTGCGGGTGAGGGTCGTGGTGATGCGTGGTGTGCGCCGCGGCGGGGGCAAGCGCGCCGGCCAGCAGCGTGACCACTGCCATGCCCGCCACCGCGGGCAGCGATCGCCGAAGGCGGCGACCGGTCGCTCGATGCGACATGAAGGCTCCTCACAGGAACGTGAACGATTCGGGTTGCACGCTCGTAGCATGCGCGTGAGCGCTCCCAATACCAATCGGCCGGTCGTCGTCACCGGCACTGCTCCACCCGGAGTTGTTCCCGACCTGTTCGACGGGCCGGTCGTCGTGCCTTCGCTGCACAACGTGAACTGAACAGTCAGTACTACCGCCCGGAGGTCTCCCACGGACTGCCTGATGGCGTCCTTGTCGACATCGCGCACGCTTGCGACGCTGACGAAGTACCCGGCGCGCCGGGCAGCCTGTTCTATGCCGTACAGCGTACTGGCGGGACCGTGGACAGTGGTGGTGAAACTGACGACGCCTATGACCTTCGTTCGCCGTGTCACCAGCGCACGAGCGGCCGAGTTCGGACGGTAGTCGAGCTGCTCGATCGCGGCGAGGATCCGACTTCGGGTTGCCGGTGACACCGAGGGGTGCTCATTGAGCACCCGGGAGACCGTCTGGTGGGACACCCCCGCCAGTCGGGCGACATCGGCCATCACGGCCGGACGCTGCGGTGAGGTGCCGTTCCGGGGCATTCCCAACCTCCACGGTGGCGGTGCCGGATCGACGGTACCGCTCACCGCGGGGTCGTTCCCCTGTGTGGCCGCAATCGATCCTCGCGCGTTCCGAGGGGCGCTCGCGACGGGAGAACGACCTCACCGGGAAAAACCGGTTCCAGTTCCCCGCACTGGGGTCCGCTACCGGGGTCGGCGGTGGACCCCGGCGCGGCTCAGCCGTCGAAACGCGCCTCGGCCGCGGTCGAGACGATCCGTCCCCGCTCGGAGTCGGTGAACACCCCGTCCTGCTGCCAACGTCGGGAAACACGGGCAACGCGGCTGGTGAACTCACCCCTGTTCTCGAACGGCGCCGCTGACCAGATCTCGTCGAGGAAGGTGACACCATCCGAGGAACCGCGGTTGGGCACACCGGAGTCCACCGAGTCGAACACGATTCGCGGCTCCTGCCTGCGAAAGTAGGCGTGGTAGGAGTCCTTCGTGCCCTCGAAGAACGGAGCCAGCTCCACCCCTTCGAGCAGGAAGTGCAGTGGTTTGTCCGGCAATTCGGTCAACGCTGGCGACAGATCCCCGGACAGCCGCGCCGTGTCGTACAACGTGAACCGAAGGAATTCGGAGCGTTCGTCCCGCGCCACGAGGTTGAGTGGCCCGTACATCAGGTTCTGCACCGTCGGATCGTCAGGCGTGCCTTCCGCGCGCAGTTGGAACGGAAGTTCCACGTCGACAGTGTCGCCGGTTCGCCATTGCCGCGAGAGGACGGCGTAGCCCCGCTCACCGGCCTCGACCGGCTGGCGGAGCCCGTTGATCCGGACGACGAAACCGGGCCCCACCCATTCCGGAACACGCAAATGCAGTTCGAACCGCGCCGAACCGGTCACCCGCAACCTGCTGTGCTGCTCATACGGAAAGCTCGTGACCTGCTCGATCGTCACTTCCCCGGAGCTCCACCGCAGTGTCGAAGGCAAGTAGAGGTTCACGTAGAGCGCGCTTCGATCCTCACGTGTGAAATAGATCGAGTCCTGGTACTTCGTCGCGTTTTCCAGGCCCGTCCCCTCACAACACGTGGTGCCGTTCTTGGGAGTGAAGTCACGGATCGCTCCGGGGCCGAGTCCGACGAAGTAGGTGGTCAACGGTTTCTCGGGGTCGTCGCCGTCGCGTTTGGAGCCGAGGATCTGGTTGAACAGAGCGCGCTCGTAGTACTCGGCGTAACCGCGTTCGCCCTCCCACCGGAACAACGAGCGTGTCAGTTTGAGCATGTTGTAGGCGCAACACGTCTCGGCGGCGTCGGGGCTCAACAGCTGGGCCACCCGCCCACGAGGATGGAAGAACTCGCCCTCACCGGTTCCTCCGATCCCGAACATCCTGGTGGGTACCACCATGCCCCAGAAGTTGCGTGCGGCCCGCAGATAGCGCTGCTCGCCCGTTCGTTCGTACAGCAGCACCAGGCCGGTCAGGATCGGGATGTGCTGGTTGGCGTGCTTGCCATCGAGAACATCCGTGTTGTGTGCACAGGCGTCGATGAACGACTCCAGATTGAAGTACCGGGCGAGCCGCAGATGGCGCGGTTCACGGGTGTGTTCGTGGGTACGCAGGATCGCCTCGACGACACCGCCGTACTCCCCACTGGAGAAGAGACTCCACATCCGCTGGCGATCGGCCTCGGTCAACTCGCTCAGGCGTGAGTACATCCAGTCGCACATCCCGGAGGCCAGATCGAGCGCGCGCCGGTCTCCGGTGGTTTCGTAGGCGTCCAGTAGTCCCTGCAGGATTTTGTGCGCGGTGTAGTACGGCGCCCACACCACGGGATAGCTGCTGCTGGTCAGCGATTCGAGCCGGATGAACTGGGTCTCCGGGTAGGCGGCCAGGAAACCGGGGTGACTGGGTTTTCCCCAGGTTCGGGCGTAGGTGGCGTGCCGGTGGGCGCCAGAGCGGTCGTGCAGTACGGTTCCGCCCCGCTCCCGGCACGGGTACGAGAATCGGTCGCCGGGACCGGCGGTGCTCGCTGCCGCTTCGGTGTGCTGGAGTTGTTCGATCTGTTGCGGAGTCAGCACGCTCGACCACAGGTTGAGGTCGGCGTAGCCGCCGGAGTGGACGGGATCGTCGTAGTGTGACCGGCCGAGCCAGCAGTGCGCGAGGCTGCCGAGCTCGGCCGGGGTAAACGACAGCTCCGCGTTGCGGCCTACCTCCTTGCCGTTGACATAGAGCGCACCGGAGCCCTCGGAGAGGCTCAGAGCGACGTGGCTCCACTCCCCCACCGGGAGCGGCTCGGAACCGACGATCTGTTCCTCGCTGCCGCCACTTGCCCGGGTGATAGCGAACCGCGGTACGCCGCTACTGTCCCGCGTGGTGAGGAAGAGGTTCGTGTCGGTGTCGTTGCCGAAGTCGAAGATTCGGGTCCACTCGTCGGCGGTCGCCGGGCGAACCCATCCCGCGAAGGTCATGGCCCGTAGTTCGTTGACCGTTTCGGGGGGAACATCGAAGTACAGGCAGGACCCGCGCCGGACCTCGACGGCGCGGGCGAGCGGACCGGCCGCGCCGCGGATGGTCGGCTCCCGATTCAGCGCCTGGCGGCACTCGTGCAGTGCGGCGACCATCGTGGTCAGCTTGCGGTGGAACACCGCTTCCCCGGTGCCGGCGTGTGCCTGGGACAGCATCGTCATGAAGTGCCCGGCGAAATGACCTCGCAGATTGCCGTTGCCCTGCCCCTCCAGGCTTTCCCAACCCTCTGGTGCGACAGCGCCGTGGGTGGGTAGGTCCGCGTTCGCGCGGAAGGCCAACAACAGCCGGTTCTCGTCGTAGCCGCGTGCGAAATCCAGCATTCGAGCACGTTTCCGAGCGAACAGACCACGCCCGAGCCGCACCTCGGACAGGGAGAACCCCCGTAACGGTGGCTCGGCGCTCGCCGTTTCGGTTCGCGTTGTCGCGGAGACGGCGGCATCGGAAGAGGCGGTGGAAGTCAGGAGGGAAAGGGACGCCGAGGCTGCCCCGATACGGAGAGCGTTTCGACGGTTGAAGTGGCGTGCCATGGGGTTTTCCTGCCGTCGGAGTGGAACTGAGCATCAGGCAGCGGTCGCACGAAGTCGTCTTGGCACAAACACGAAGCGAGTCCCGTGGTGAGGAGGGCTCGTGCGACGAGCGGTGCCTCCCCGCCATGGGATGTACGCCGCGATTTCTCAGCCGGGCGTCACCGAGTAGTCATTGGTTACGAAATCCAGTCCATCGTTGGAGCTGGTGATCTCGAAACCGAACTGGACCTCGCCCACCGACGCCTCGGCGTCCAGCCATCCCCGTTCGACGATCCAGGCCATCACCGAGTCGATGTCCACGGTGGCCGTGGTCGTATCTGCCTGCCGAACGAAGGAGAACACCTCGTTGGAGCCATTGGATCCCCGGTGCACGTTCCAGGTGTGGCCCCCGACGTCCACGGTGGCCACCCGGGAACCGATCGGGCCCACGTCACCGTGCTGATTCATCCAGAGCATGATCTCGTAGCTGTGGTCGTCGACCCAGATGTCGTAGGCGGTGGCATACGCCCCGGAACTCGGGACCGTTACATCGAATTCGCTGGTCAGATCGCCGAGATCGCTGATGGGGCTGTCGATGCTCCTGGCCGAGTGCGGATAGGACTTGACCCCACCGGTGTCGGGGTGGTTGGCCCACACTCCCCAGTTTCCGGGGGAGTTCGCCCAGATCGACTGGGGCCCTACTCCGCTTCCCCACACGTTGTTGCGCACGGTGTAGGCATCGTCGGACCAGGTGGCGAACTTGGCCGAGGATCCCCAGGTTGCGGCATGGGCGGTGGTGGTCAGGCCGAGGGTGGCGAGAACGGCCACACACGTGACGGCCACTCGGGACAGTCGCATGCTGTTTCTCCAGTGCTGTCGCCGGTTGTCGTTTCGGACGCGAAGGCGACGCACGCCCGCGGCGATCATGGAAGGCAGGGATCCGAAGATGTGTCCCGGCCCGGGATGTAGCGGAGTTCTCTCACCGACTACGAACCTTTTCGCGCGGTAGTGCTGTCGGAGCGTCCGTCGATGACCTCAACAGTGCGGATCGTCGAAGCGCATCGATTAATCCAACAGAAACGACGCTAGTTCAGTATGGCGCATCACACAAGACAGCACTCGGGAAGCATTTGGAGGAAGGGCGCATTCCTGCAAAAAGAGCTGTTGACCTGCAGGCGTCTTGGTGTCACAGTTCCCGTTATCGTTTTTGTCGTGTAAGCGAAGCCGTCGAAAATTAGTCGAATCGCTTCGATGTATTTCGATATTTTCGGGAAGTGGGTTGCGTCCATGCGTTCCGTTCCGCCCCAACTGCTCTCCCGCCGCCGCGTGTTGTCCCTGGTCGCCGGTCTCGCCGCCGGATCCGCGCTGGCAGGGAGTGAGGGGCACGGCGCCTCGGCCGAGCCGGTCGGTACATCCGGGTTCCGTGACTCCGCCCTTGCTCGAGGAACACGGATCGAGGACCTGCTGAGCAGGCTGACCCTCGATGAGAAGGTCGCCATGCTGCACCAGTACCAACCTGCCGTTCCCCGGCTGGGTATCACGGCGTTCAAAACCGGTACCGAGGCGCTGCACGGCCTCGCCTGGTCGAACGACAGAGCGGCGGACGGCGCGGTGGTCACCGCGACGGCCACGGTGTTCCCGCAGGCCATCGGGCTGGCCAGCACGTGGGATCCCGACCTGATCGAACGGGTCGGTGCGGCCGTGGGCACCGAAGCACGGGGATATCACGCCGAGTCCCCCGACATCTGGGGACTACAACTGTGGGCACCGACGGTGAACCTACTACGTGACCCGAGGTGGGGCCGCAACGAGGAAGGCTACTCCGAGGACCCGTACCTCACCGGTGCGATCGCCACCGCCTACGGGCGCGGTATCCAGGGTGATGATCCCGATCGGATACGTGCCGCACCGGTACTCAAGCACTATCTGGCCAACAACAACGAGGTCCATCGGCACACCACCTCCTCGATGCTGCCGCCGCGGGTCAGACACGAGTACTACGAGGCCGCTTTCCGGCAGACCTTGTCGGCGGACGCCGCCACCGGGGTGATGTCGGCCTACAACCTGGTCAACGGTAGGCCGATGACTGTCCACCACGACATCGACGAGGTGGTGCGGGGCTGGGCACGACGAACGCTGTGCAATGTCACCGACGCGGGGGGGCCGAACAACCTCACCGGTGCACAGGACTACTACGCGAGCCAACCGGAGGCCAACGCGGCGATTCTGAAGGCCGGGCTGGACAGTTTCACCGTCGACGGCACCGATTCCGGCAAGACCATCGCCGCGGTCAAGACCGCGCTCGAACGGGAGCTGCTCTCCGAGAACGACGTGGACGAGGCCGTCCGCCACATACTGGACATGCGGTTCCGCCTCGGCGAGTTCGATCCATACGGTGGGCCGTACGGCCGGATCGACAAGCGGGTCGTGGACAGCCCCGCCCATCGGGCGTTGGCCAGAAGAACCGCGACCGAGGCGATCGTGCTGCTGAAGAACGACCGGGACGCGTTACCACTGGACCGACACCGAGTACGACGCGTCGCGGTGATCGGCCAGCTCAGCGAGACGCTCTACACCGACTGGTACTCCGCCGATCTGCCCTACGAGGTGACTCCGCTCAGCGGCGTCACCGCCGCGCTCGGGCCGAACACCACCGTCTCCTCGACCGAAGGGGTCGACAGGATCGCACTGCGAACACCGGACGGCAGCTACGTGACCGCGGTGGCAGGCGAGGAACCGCTGGCGGTCACCACGGAGTCCGACGCGGCGACGCGGTTCGACGTGTTCGGTTGGGGCGAGGGGATCGTGACACTGCGCGCTGCATCCAACGGCAAGTACGTCTCGTTCGGCGAGAACAGCACCCTGGTCAACAACGCCGAGCAGCCCAACGGCTGGTACGTGCGGCAGCAGTTCGAGTTGATCGACCACGACGGGGGATGCGTGCTGCGGTACGCGGGCAACGACACCGAGGAGTCGTGGTTCGGGGACAGCACCTACGTCGTCGTCGACGGGGAAGGGCGGTTGCGTGTCACGGCCTCCTCACCGGTCGCGGCGACCACCTTCACCCGCGAAGTGGTACGAAGCGGCAGCGATGCCGCCGTCGAAGCCGCCACCGGCGCCGACGTGGCGATCGTCGTGGCGGGCAGCATGCCGTTCATCAACGGACGGGAGAACGACGACCGCCAGGACATGAACCTGGCTCCGACGCAGCAAGTGGTGCTGGAACGGGTGTACCGGGCCAATCCGCACACCGTGCTGGTGCTGCAGAACAGCTATCCCACCACGATCACCTGGGCCCAGGACAACGTGCCCGCCATCGTGTGGACCACGCACGCCGGTGCGGAAACGGGCAACGCGCTGGCCGATGTGCTCTTCGGCGCGGCCAACCCCGCAGGGCGGCTCACCCAGACCTGGCCTCGCTCCACCGAAGACCTCGCCGACATCCTCGACTACGACATCGTCAAGGCCGAACGCACCTACCAGTACTCCACCGCGACACCGCTGTATCCCTTCGGGCACGGCCTGTCCTACACCTCCTTCGACTACACCGCGGCGCGCACGAGCGCCCCGGTGATCCACACCGACGGCGAGGTAAGCGTCAGTGTCACGGTCGGCAACACCGGGCGACGTGCCGGCGACGAGGTGGTGCAGCTCTACACGCACCAGCGGGAGTCCCGCGATCCACAGCCCCGGAAGCGGTTACGCGCCTTCCGCAGAGTCAGTCTGGCGGCGGGTGAACGTCGGACCGTGACTTTCACGCTACGTGCCACCGATCTCGCGCATTGGGACGTCACCAGGGAGAAGTGGGTGGTCGAAGCGGCGACGCACGACCTGATGCTCGGTGCTTCCAGCACCGACGTCCGCGGGCGACTCGCGCTGCGGGTGTTGGGCGAGAACATCCCCCCGCGGAATCCGTACCATCGGACCAAGGCCGTCAACTTCGACGACTATTCGAACATCACGCTCAACGACCGAACGAAACAGCACCGCACCACGGTCACTGCCTCGGTTGAAGGTGGCTGGATCCACTTCCGCGATGTCGACCTCGCGGCGGGTGCGAACGCGATCACCGCGCTGGTGGCCAACGGCTCCGCGAACACCGCGCGCGTGCGCGTACGACTCGACGGCCCTGAGGGGAGACGGCTCGGGACCTTGCGCGTTCCGCCCACCGGCGGTGAACACGCCTACCGAACGGTGCGGTCCCGGCTGGCGCGGGTACACGGCCGTCACGATCTCTGCCTGGTTTTCGAGAGCGGGGTCGGTCTCGCCGAGTTCCGACTCGAGGGGTGACGGGCCCGCGATGGCGCCCGCCTCGAGCCGTGGTGTTCAGGTGTCCGGAAACTCGACCACGAGTGCCGCCGGTTCGCTCCCGAGCACGGGTGGGTGCGGCGCGTTTTCGCACGAGACCGAGCCGTTCACGGTGAATCGCTTCGATCCGCACCGACGAATCGCACGAGGACGAAGGCGAGCACGTCGAGCGAAGTACGATGCCGGTGAGCGGTGTTGTCCCGACACGTTCTCCCACCGAGTGTGATTGTCGCCGAACGACAGCACTGCCGGTGCGCGAGCCGGTCCGGCCAGCGCCGTTCGGCACGATATCGTTCGATGCGATTCGACGCACCACGCCGGAGGACGAGATGGTCTCCATCGCCGACGTAGCCCGGGATGCGGGGGTTTCCTCCAGCACCGTGTCCTACGTGCTGTCCGGAAAGCGTTCGATCTCCTCGGAGACGCAGCGCCGGGTGGAGGCCAGCATTCACCGGCTCGGGTATCACCCCCACGCCGGGGCCCGTGCGCTGGCCAGCAGCCGCACCAGTGTGCTGGCACTGATCATGCCGCTGCGCACCGACATAGACGTTCCGGTTCTGATGGGGTTCGTCAACTCGGTGGTCACCACCGCCCGGAACTACGACTACGACGTGCTGCTGCTGACCAACGACGAGGGACCGTCCGGATTGCGGCGGGTCGCTGATTCGGCGATGGCCGACGCGTTGCTGCTGATGGACGTCGAGGACGAGGACTCCCGGGTACCGGTGTTGCAGTCGTTGTCCTGTCCGGGGGTGTTGATAGGGCTTCCGAACGACCCGGGTGACTTGTCCTGCGTGGATCTGGATTTCTCGGCCGCGGCGAAACGATGCGTTCGGCACCTGGCCGATCTCGGACACGAACAAGTCGCCCTGGTCGGTCCCTCACCCGTGGTATACGAACGCGGCACCAGCTTCGCGGGCCGGTTCCTGCGGGGATTCACCTCCGCCGCGCGGGAACGCGGACTGCACGCCACCAGCCAGGCGTGCTTACCCTCCTACGAGGGGGTGCGTGACTGCCTCGACAGGATTGTCACCGACCAGCCGCGGCTGACCGGTCTGGTGGTGCACAACGAAGCGGTACTCGACCCCTTGCTGTCCGAACTGCACAGCCGTGACATGCGGATTCCCGAGGACATCTCGGTGGTGGCGGTAACCCCCGACGAGATGGCCGCGAACCGCTCCGTGCCGCTGACCACGGTGTCGCTTCCTTCCGAAGAGATCGGAAGGATCGCCGTGGAGATGACGATGCGTGAACTCCAAGGAGTGCGGTCTCCCGAGGTTCGACTGCTCTCGCCTCGACTCACTCCCGCCCGAAGTACCGCGCAACGACACTGAGCGGCGCACCGTTCCGCACTGTCGGGGTGGTCAACGCTTACTGTCCGGTGCTCGTCGACGTCCGTTCGTTCACCGGGTGTAATCGGGGCCACCTCGGAGCCGCTGTCCGCGAGAAGCGGATATCCAAGCGGTGCGGCTCCGGCGGCCTAGAGGTGGATGCTCGGAGTCGCGCCCCTGGTGGCAGTTCACGAAACGACTTTCCGAACGAATCGGAAGAGATGGGTCACCACACCGTCCTGCCAGTCGTGCAGATCGCGGATTTCCGGGGCGAAGCCGTGTGCGAGGGCGTGACCCACGATGCCACGCAGGTCGGCGGTGGTGGAGGCGACGACGAAGACCTCACCACCGGGGGTCAGGATCTCGCGTTCGGCGAGCTGGGTGAAGAACCTCTCCAGCAGTGGTGCTCCCACGCACACGTTGCGCACGATGTCGGGATCATCGCTGATTGGCTGGCTCACCGCGGGGGGATTGAAGGTGACGACGTCGCTCTGGACTCCCTCGGGGAAGCCGTCGAAGACGTCGGCCACCACGGGCGTGAAGACCGGGGGCTCGGAAGACCCGACGTGCCGCTCGAAGTGGCGACCGGCGGTGGCCACGCTGTCGGGGTGCACATCCACGGCGTGGATCTCCCGCGCGCCGGCCAGTCCGGCCGCGACGGTTTCGACACCGAGTCCGACCTCCATCGCCACGTAGCGACGATCACGCACTTCGATCCTGCCGTCGAACAGCCGGTCATAAATCATCCGACTGGTATGCCCGGGCAGGAAAACACCCGGTGGCGCGTCGAAGCGCAACCCGTTCCACTCGTACTCGCGATGGGTGTGCAGGTCGGTTCCGGGCCGGTTCAGCTCGATGATCCGTTCGGCGGACAGCGGATCCGGAAGAGCATCGAGCAGTGCTTCCACTCGTGCTGCCTCGATCTGGGATTCAGCCATATTGAAAAAGATATTCGTTTCCATAGAGATGTCAACATCGCCTCTCCTGGAATCCTCCCCGCACACACCGTGTGCCCGCTCGGTGGCGACTCCGTGCCCCTTGGAACCGCCACCGAGCGAGGCGTGTTTCGCGCTGGCACCCGAGAAGCACGCCGCGGTTACGTTCCCGCTACTCCCCGGGTCAGCAAGGTGAAGTCGAATCCCTCCCGCTCCGGGGCGGCGAAGTGGAATTCGGCTCGACCCGCTCAACGTTCGTGCGTCCGCTTTCAACGCATCCCCGAGCGATGGTCAACGACGGGTGAGGTGCAGGCCGACCACCCCGTTCGTCAATGCGGTGACACCTGCCGTTGTGAAGTGTGCGTTCACACCGTCGGGGAACAGGCGTAGCCCCCCGCCGACCAGTACGGGAATCACGAACAGCCGCAGGTCGTCGATGAGGTCCAGACGCAGCAGCTCGGCGATGACGCTGGCACTGTTGGCCACCAGGATATCGCGCCCAGGCTGGTCACGTAGCTCTTCGACCTCGGAGGCGAGGTCGCGGACGATGCGCGAGTTCTCCCACCGCGCTTCGGTCAACGTACGCGAGACCACCACCTTCTCGGTGGTGTCGAGCCAGCGTCCCAGCTCGCGGGTCCGTGGATCGGTCTTCTCGTCCCGGGTGATACCGGGCCAGACGGAGTGGAACCCCTCGTAGTTGGTGCGTCCGAGCAGGATCGTGTCGGCACCGCGCCAGATACCTTCGAAGTACTCGGCCGTCTGCGGATGCACCGCCTGTTCGTGCGGCCAGCTGTCACCGGCCGGACCGTCGGGACCGCTGGTGTAACCATCCAGGCTCAGACCCGCCCAGGCGACGATGCGACGAGAAGCGTTCATGACTATGTTCCGTTCGTTGCCAGCCGTGACGAAGCTTCACGGGTGTGAGACGTTCTGGCGAGCGAAGACTCGTCAGCTGCCTGCTGGAGTCCGTTCATGGCCCGACAGCGGGCGCAGCCTATGATCATCTCGTTCGTGCCGGAGGAGTCTACGGTCGAGCACCGACAAGTGTTCGTCACCGGACCGGCACCTTCGACGACAGAATCGGATGCGTGATCGACTGCGACCGGTGACTTCGAGTTGACCACGGACGAGCTCCGGGCCGTGGCGCGTTTTGTGGTGGACAGCGCTCAGCAAGTCCTGCCGGTGTTCCCGGCGGATCACGTTCTTGACCGGCACCTCGTCGAGTTCGCCGGCATCGGCCATCGAGCACTCGCGACTGTCGAAGCCGCGTGGAGGAGTCCCCGCAGCGGAGCTGTCGCGAGCGACACGGTGACGATGCAACCAGCTCCGCCGCTGCAACGCTCGGGTCACGCGTAGGGGTCGAAGGGAATCCCCTCCGGTTTGGCGTTGCTGAGATTGTCCTCGAAGGCGCCGTCGCTGATCGCGAGGCTGGCACTGCCGAAGTCGGCACCGGTCAGGATCGAACGCGTGTCACCGGGAAAACGGTGCCAGCTCACCAGGTCCGGGTAGTGCCAGTCGTTCCAGTGATTCTCCGGTTGTTCGTCCTTGCCTGCCGTTCGAAAGGCGTGGGTGCCGAGCCCGTCCTTGTGGTAGACGACTTTGGCGTGGGTGCCGTCGTCCCAGCCGACCTCGGAGGCGGGGTGCACGTTGTAGTCACCGTGTGCGGAGGTGGCGACGTAGCGGGCACTGCCCTCGTGCACCCACACCACCACGTGCTCGATGTCGTGCCGGTGGCCGAAGGCGTCGAGTCCCGGGACCGCCTGGTCCTTCTGGAAATACATGTCGTAGAGATAAGCCTGCCACCCGTTGTTGCGCTTGGCTCGGGCGTAGAGATTGGAGTTTTCCAGGTCGGACGGATCGTGACACTGACCGTCCAGCGCCCCGGAATTGTTCAGTCCCCCGTTGAGGGTCCCGTTCACCCCGACGGCCACACTGGGATAGCACCCGTCGCCGTCGTAGTCGAAAGCGGGCGCCCACTTGGCGTCCTCGGCGGCGAAGTCGGCCGGAATCTCGGGCGGAACCTCCTCGGCAAGAGCGGTGCCCGGCAGAGCGAGCAACAGCAGAACCGTTCCGCCAACGGCCGAGAACAGCTTGGACACTTGCCTGCCGGCTCCTCCCAGATCGATCGGAAATCGGGTTCGACGACGTGACTCCGACGGGCCCGAGGGGACACTCGTGCTCGTCGCTGGTGCGCTGCGGTGCATACGATCCCTTTCGGTTCGTTGCGGTGGCGACGAGCAATGATCGTAACCATCGCGTTCGTATTCGAACCATTATCGGCGGATGCTGCCCGTGTTGTTGGCCGCGTTGGAGTTTCGATGCAACAACACCGCCTACCGGCCGATCATGCAGGCTTTGGAGCTGCTGGGCCGTTACCGCGAGGTCAATGGCAAGATCCGGTTCTATACGACGAGAGTGTCGTCTTCGCGGACGGCGGCGAGTGCCTGATCGAGACCAGGGCGGGCTCGGGTGGTTCCGGTCAGCCCGTGGTCAAGATAGATCCGCTCGTCGGCGACGCCGATGGACCATCAAGGTGCGCCGGCCGGCGGGGCATAGCCGATACTGTACGTATGGAGTACGTGTCCAGAGTGCCGCGACCGCCGCTGGATGGGCTGATCGACGACCTTTACCACCTGGAGGGTGCGCCGCCGTACGCCCGGCTGACGCTGCCGACGACGCCGGCGGCGTTGTTCATCGTCAACCTCGGGGCACCGTTTCTCATCCGCGCTGGCACCGAGGTCGAGACGGCCGGGTACGCCGACGGTTGCGTGGTCACCATGCCTACCCGCGCATGGGAGTTCGGCTACCCGCTCTGGACCCGGTCCGTCGGCGTGCACTTCAAGCCGTGGGGGTTGTCGCCGTTCCTGCCGATGCCCGCGGCCGAGCTCTGCGACCGGCCGGTGACGTTAGAGCAGGTTTGGGGCCGGCCCGCTATTGCTGAGCTGCGAGACCGGCTGGCCACGGCGGACGGGGCGAGCGAGATGCTGACGCTGCTCGAGGAGGAGCTGATGCGACGACTGTGCGAGACCGCCGGTCTGGGGCTGGTCCGTCATACGAGCAGCGTCATCGCGGCGACCAGCGGGGCGGTGGCGATCGGCGACCTGAGCGTGGCAACCGGTGTCAGCAACACTCATCTGGCACAGCGGTTCAAGGAGCTCATCGGCGTCACGCCGAAGCGGCTGGCCCGCACTCACCGCTTCGCCAACGCCGTGTTCGCGATCAACCCTGCCGGGCCGATCGACTGGGGCGGCCTCGCCGGTGGCGCAGGCTACTACGACCAGGCCCACTTCGGCCACGAGTTCCGGGCGTTCACCGGGCTCACGCCGACCCGGTACGTCGAAGTTCGGCGACGGTTTCTGCGCGAGCATCCTGGCCACGTATTGGATAGCTGGCCGCTGCCGACCGATTGATTTCTTACAAGACCGACAGCTCGCAAAACGCTTAACTTGGAGACACCCCAGAGTAGAGGAGGCCCCGTGGGCAAGGTGGTCATGTACAGCTCGGTGTCGGTAGACGGCTTCATAGCGGATGAGAACGACCAGCCCGGACCGCTGTTCGACTGGTTACTCAGCGGTGACGTGCCGTTGGACGAGAGCGGCGTCTTGAAGGTGTCGCAGACGTCCTACGACTACATCCGGCCGTACTGGGACCAGATCGGGGCGACAATCGTCGGTCGCCACGTCTTCGACATGACGAACGGCTGGGACGGGACACCTCCGGCTGGGGTCGACCACGTCGTCGTCGTGACCCACCGGGGCAGACCCGAGGGCTGGTATCCCGAGGCGCCGTTCTACTTCGTCGATGGCATTGAGGCAGCCATGGCCAAGGCGCAGGAGCTCACGGGTGACCGCGTGGTCGAGGTCGCCGCTGGCGACATCGGTAGCCAAGTGCTTGCCGTGGGTCTGATCGACGAAGTACGCATGGACGTCGTACCCGTGGTGTTCGGGTCCGGCAAACGTTACTTCGGGTCGGTCCACACACAGCACCTATTGGAGGATCCTGACGTGGTGATTCAGGGCAACCGGGTGCTTCACCTGCGCTATCGGGTGCGCCGTTGACCGATCGGCTATCGAGCGCCCTGGACTCTCGTCACGGAGCGGCCGACTCGTGCTGTCGGACATTGCTGGTGGAATGTGCACTATGCACGCAGTAGAAACGGGTACCGAAGGTGTCACGGCCGCAGAGTTGGTCCATGGATAACGAAACGCGGGAGTCCAGGACGGCGATGACTCACTCCTCGCTGTCCAGTCTGGGCACCGTCGACGGAGGCGCTGCAACAGTCATGGACAGCCTCCGCACCGCCGTCGGCGCCGAGGGCACGATCGTGGTTCCGGCGTTCACCCGTGACGTGGCCGACCCGTACCCGCTCTCGGTCGGCGTGCCCAGCAATGATGTTCGTTCCAGCAGGGATGCCGTACCGCTGTGGCAGCAGGAACTGTCCAGCAACATGGGCGCGATCCCCGAGGCAGTGCGGGCACTGCCGGGATCCATCCGTAGCCAACCCCCGCAAGCGTCCGTGGTCGCAGTGGGCGCTCAGGCCTCGTTCATTACTGAGGAACATCGCCTGGGATTTGCCACCAGCCCGGATTCGCCGTTCCACGCCTGACCGAACTACTCGCCAAGGAAGAGCAGACCAGCAGCTAAGCCGTCATCGTTACCGCTGAGGGATCGGTTTGCGAGACCCGAGCTGCACCGTCGTAGCCTTACCTTGTGCTCAGGCTCGGGTTTCCCGTGATCGGCGTGGTCGACATGGATCGCGCTGTGAACTTCTGGACGTGAAGATGTCAACCTCGACTGTCCCCGGAGTGACGGCCTGAGATGGACTCGCGCGAGCTCTCTTCAGCCTGACGGTTGTTGGTCGAGCAGCCCGACGGGGTCGGCGCTGTAGGCGACCATCCAGCTGGGGTCGATGCGATACCAGACGTTCTCGTCCCAGAACGGATCGTCGCCATCGCCGTCGTAGTGGTCGACGAGGTAGTCGCGGATTGTCGGCCAACTCGGGTCACTGCTCGTCCCCTCTGGGTTCAGCGGAACGGCGTGTCCATGCGTGAAGATGCCGAGCTGCTCGCCGCGCATGAAGGTCGCGCTGATGCCGGGCCGCGCCGCGAGATGACGGGCTTTAGCGGCCCGACGGTGGGTGCCGACGATCCAACGACCGTGCAGGAGGTGCCCGTCGGCGCCGCTGATGCGTGGCTCGCCGCGCCGGGTGACCGTGGCGATGGCCAGGGTGCACATGCCTTGACAGACTCGGACGACCTGCTGCGAGCCAGAATGAAGGAAGGCATGGCCGTGGCCAAGGCCAGCGGAAAGCTGCGCGGCAAGCAGCCCAAGCTCTCGGCCAAGCAGCAGCGCGAGCTCGTGCGCATGTACGGCAACTGGCGAGTACACCATCGCCGACCTCGCCGAGGTCTTCACCGTCTCCCGGAGCACGGTCCACCGCACCTTGCAACGGGACCAGACCTCAGCCAAGACCCGATGACCCACCGGCCGCGCTCACGCTCTCGACGCCGCACTCCTCACCGACTGACCCGCCGACCTACTCTGCCCCTCAGGACAGCTTCAGGAGTACGGGGTCGTGTAGACGACACGGGCGTTGCCGAACGCCTGCGCGAGCGCTTGCCGCTGCTCGTCGCTCGAGTAAAGCCAGTATCGGTACCGCAGCCGCATCGGCTGATCACCTCCCTCCCACTGAACACTGCATCATGTTGGCCTATGGTCAACACCGAGGACTATCGCACTGGTCGGCACTGCGTTTTCGGGACGCATGCTCACTTGGTCTTCGTGACGAAATACCGCAGGAACGTTCTCACCGGACAGCACCACGACGTCCTACGCGGCGTGTTCGCGAAGGTCTGCGCCGACTTCGGGGCGACGCTGAGCGAGTGCAACGAGGACGACGACCACGTGCACCTACTCGTGGAATACCCGCCACAGATGGCGGTATCGAAGCCGGTGAACAGCCTCAAAGGCGTGGCATCACGGCGACTCAAACAGCAGTACGTGGACAACCAGCGACGCCCTACACAACATGCCCGACCACAAACACACCTGACCAACTCACTCCGACCCGAAGACCGGAACTTACACCGATGAACGCCTGGTCACTGGGTAATCCGAGTGGTGTGCGGAACCCGGCGTCGCTCGGTGATACGTTGCCGCCTGCTCGGTCGGTGGCGCCCGGTGGTTCCGTCGACCGGCCGGGGCGGACACGGGACCGGCACGACAGGCGGAAAGGAACATCGGTATGACCAAGGACGAGATCATCGAACGATGCCGGTGGGCACGCGACCACAACGAGAACCATCCGTCACAGCAGTGGTCGACGGGTGAACAGCTGGCGGTGGCCCTGGTGTTGCGCGACCGTTCGTGGCTGGAGTGGACGGACCACACCACCGAAACAGCCACCGATCTGGTTTGCGAGCGGGCCGGGCTGTCGGCGTTCGAATTCACCGGTTGGCTCAACGACATCCGTGCCGCCCTCGAAACGGAGCAGCGTTGATTCACGGCAGCTCGTCGGACGAGGAACTGGCTATCATCGTCAACCGCGTTCGAGTGCTTGCCCGGCCGGGTGGTTCGGAACTGTGAACCGCCGCAGCGGTCGGTTCGTCACCGCGAGAGCGAGAATCCCCAGACCGCAGCAGAGCGCACCGGATACCGCCGCGAACGTGGCCGAGGTGGCCGCTGCCACGAGCCCACCCCGGAACTCGCCGAGATCCGGCCCGGAGGCACCGACGATGTGGTCCACCGCACTGATCCTGCCGCGATGGGAGTCCGGGATCGCCAGTTGCACCAGCGCACCCCGTGAGATCACCGAGATCGTGTCGGCGGCTCCACCGAGCGTGAGACATCCGAGCAGCAGCCACAGTTGCTGACTCACGCCGAAGCCGGTCAGGGCCACCGCCCAGACTCCCGCCGCGGTCAGCATGACCACCCCCGGGCGAAGGAGCCGTGTGATCGGGCCGGAAGCCAATCCCGCAGCGATGCCTCCCAACGACAGGGCGGACCAGAACAGGCCGAGTGTCTCGGGACTTCCGCCGAACCGCTGTTCGTTGATCACCGGGAACAACACGGTGGGCATGGCGAGGACGGTGGCCAGGACATCGGTGAGGAAAGCACCGTGCAACTTGGGCCTGCTCGCGACGAAACGCAGTCCCGCCCTGATCGTAGCCGGTGCCCGGAGCCTCCCGCCGGATTCCGGAAGCACGGTCGGCAGGCGCAGCACAGCGTAGAACGCTGCCGCGAAAGTCACCGCATTCAGCAGGTAGCAGCCCTCCACTCCCCTCACGGCGATGAGCACCCCCGCGACAGCAGGCCCCGAGAGCATGGCCATCTGCGTGCCGAGGTGGTTCAGCGCCATCCCGGCGGTGAGTTGGCGGTCCGGCAGTAGTCGGGCGGTGAAACTCCTGCGGGCGGGAGCGCCGGTGGCACTGCAGCTCTCCTGCGCGGCGACCAGCATCAGCAGCAGCCACCACGAGCCGAGACCTGCCAGTGCCTGTAGGGTCAGCGCTCCGGCGCCGACGAACTGTCCCGAGGTGGTCAACAGCACCAGTCGCCTTCGATCGACGGTGTCGGCCACCGTCCCTCCGAGCAGCCCGAACAGTACCGCCGGTACGGCACGTGTGATCCCCACGCTGCCCACCGCCAGCGAGCTACCCGTGCTCTCCCAGGTCTGGTACAGCACGGCCACGGTTGTCAGCTGCCCACCGAATACGGACAGTGTGCTACCTGCCCACCAGCGGCGGAAAGCGGCGTCGCACCGCATCGGACGAGTGTCGAGCAGCCTGTCGCAGACGTTCATGGAAGTTCGCCCTCAAAAGGGTCCGACGTAGCCCCGAGTCGTTACCGGGTCCGGCAGTGCTACCGGAGGACCGCGTGGTGACACGCGGCACGACACGGTAGCACTCTCCACAATGGTCCGGAGTCGCCGCGGCTCCCCACCGAGTAACACCACCGCGGGTGTGATCTTGTTTCTGCCGGGTCGATTCCGGCCCGGCCGGCGGCCCGCTGCTCGGGCGCTGGTTCACTCCGAACGCGACGAAACGGTCTTTCTGCGATGATGAACGGTGCACACGCCGCCACGGGTCTGTTGACCGGCACCACGGTGGCCAGCTTCGCCCAACCCACCCCACCGGGAATAGCCCTGGGTGCGCTGGCCGGGGCGGGGGCTGCCTTACTGCCCGATATCGACCACGACCAGTCCACCATCACCAAATCCGCCGGTCCTGTCACCCGAGGGGCGGCGGAGCTGTTGCAAACGCTGGCCAGGTGGACCTATCGCCGTACCCGCTTACCCCACGACCCCAGGGCTTCCGGCAAGACCGGCGAGCATCGAGGGCTCATCCACACACCGGTTTTCGCGCTCCTGGTGGGGGCGGCGCTGGCCGGTGCCACCGTGGCGTCGAAATGGGTGGGCATCGTGGCGGTGTATGTGCTCACCAGTGCGGCACTGCGTTCGCTGCGTTGGTCGCTGCCCACTCGGGTGCGTGGCACGCTGCAGCTGCAGCGTCGTGCCGCACCGCCGCTGTACGCCCTGCTGGCTACCGGGCTGTTGGTGTATGTCCATGCCGTCGCCGACGCCGGTGTGTGGCTGGGTGCGATCGTGGCGCTGGGGATGATCGTGCACAGTGTCGGGGACGGGGCCACCAATTCGGGAATCCCGTTCGTGTGGCCGTTCAAACGTGCCTGCGATCGGTGCCGCCGCGGCACCGGTTGTCCGGGCGCTAGGTGGGACCGGCAACACGTGCTTCCTGAATCGCTGCGGTTTCCCGCCGGCGCGGGCATCGAGAAGTTCGTCGAGACCGGATGTCTGGTGGTCGCGGCGTTCGTGGCCTGGCCCACCCTGACCACGCTGTTGACGGCACCGGCCTGACGCGGGCCTCACGGGTGGTTCTCGAGCGCGGAAGAGTCAACGTAGTCGTCGCAGCACGACTCCGGAACCGATGATCAGCAGTAGCGTGGCCAGCACCCACTGTCGTTTAGTCTCCGTGTCGAGGGACCGCACGGGCCTACGCTGTGTCGGGACGGGTAGAGCGGTCGCGTTCGGTGGGCGGGACTGTGGGACGGAGGTGCTCGGCGGTCGAGAAGAGGGGGACGGTCGTGGTGTACTGCTCCGGCTCGGTGTGTTGGTGGGGGGCTGTGGGGTGCTCGTCCCTGGAGAGGTTCCGGTGGGTGGGGACGGTGTGGTGGTTGTTTCCGGTGGCGTCGACGGTGGCCGGGGCGGCGTGACGGACGGCGGGGGCGTGGGCGGTGGTGCGGTGGGAAGGCACCCTGCCGCGTCGTTGTGGTGCAACGGCTTGCTCCGTGCCAGTTCGACGGTCTCTGTGGGATCGGTACCGAGCCGGTAGAACCTGCTGTGGCCGGCCACGTTGTCGGCGACGACGTAGCGGCCCCCGTCGTCGGTGATGACGATTGCTCCGTACCGGGCGGGTGGGAGTGCCACCGGCTCGGTGGAGACAACCGTTCCGTTGTCGGCGGCGAGTTCGAGCAGCACCGCTTCGTGCTGGTAGTTGGTCGTCACGGTGAGCAGTGTTCCGTCGGAGGTGACGGCGAGATCGCCGATCGGCAGTGGAACGAGCCACGGCGCCAACCACGTGACGTGGGTGACGGACAGGTATGTGGCGCTGTCGGGGTCGATGTCGACGGTGTAGAGCCGATGCCGGGTGACGAGATGCCACTCGTGCCCGTCGACGGCCCCCGTCCGGATCTCGCCCGTCCACGGTGGTGGCACCCGCGGAGCGAGGTCGCGTAGCGGACCGAGATCGTGCGTCGTCCCCTGACGGTCGATGGTGATCACGCTCGTGTCCCGGAAAGGGAACGTACCGGTGCTGCTGAGCCCGTAGGCCTTACCCTGCGCGGCGGAATAGCCCAGTGCCTCGACGGGGCCGGGAGGTGGCGGCAGTGCCTCGGTCGTCATGCCGGGCAGCGTGACGCGCCGAAGTGTGGTGGCCGCTCCGGACGTACTCGTGACGTGCAGCAGTGAGCACTCCGGTGCCGCGGCGCGCTCCTGTGCCACCACGACCGGGGGCGAGAGGCACAGCAGTGCCAGCGTGGTCAGCAGCGCGGATATCGCCCGCGGACTGCGGCGACGCACCCTCATCGATCGGCACCGAGCCGTTCCAGCGCCCAGCGGAACGCCTCCGGATCGATCCGGGAATCACCGGCGAACGGATTCTGCAGGTGATAGATCGCGAACACCAGCAGCGCGAGGGTGCCCGCCAGAGTGGACACGATCATGACGTGCGGCATCAACCGCGTTCCCCCGAACAGGTTCGGCAGCAGCACCACGAGCACGCTTCCCAGGATGAGAACGAACCAGACCACCGTGGACACGTCGCGGTTGAAGGCCATGTTCAGTCGGTCCTGTCGCTGCTCGTGGACCGTCCGGAGACGATCCAACGCCTCGGCCTTACGGCCCTCCTGCCACTCACCGCTGGCGGGAGCGTCGAGAACGGCCCCACGTATTCGCTCGAGCTGGTTCCAACCGTTGCCGGAGATGTCGTTGTCGCGCCGCATACCGGGCCATTCCTCTTCGATGACCGTGTTGGCGTAGGACTGGCTGAGAGTGCGGACGCGCTCGGCGGTGTCGCCCGGCAGCGCTTCGGCCGCCCAGGAAACGGCGACCAGGCTCTGTGCCTCCCGGTACGCCCCTTCCCGCGCCACGCCCACCGCGTCGAAAAGAGTCACCATGACGAAAGCCAACACTACGGCGTGCATGCCGCTGACGATGACGAACACCTGCCCGGCCGCGTCGTTGTTTCCGGGCCTGCCCTCGTCCAGTCCGAACCGGCGTACCGCGTATCCGATCAGCCCGGCCGAGACCGCCGCGGCGATGACCCACAGCAAACCGCTGATGTAGGTGTTCATTCACGTTCCCGTACGTTGGTCGTCGCGATGTGCTGTCGCGGCGCCGCGTCCGCTGAGCTCGTTGACCGGAACCGCCGCTGTTTCCGGAACGAGCAGTTCACCGATCTCGCAGTCGAGTGCGGCACAGATGATGTCCAGCTCGGACAGTTTCAGACTGACCGGTGTGCCGGACCACAGTCCCGACATCTTGCCCGCTGAGACGGTCAGCCCGTACTCGGCCAGTCTGTGCTGCAGCTCCCCCGCTTTCCAGATACCCCGATGCGCGGCCACCAGCCGCAGATTCCACTTCAACTGTCACTCCTTCGTCGGATCACGAAAGCATTCCCTGTTCACAGAACCGGAGGGAATCTCGGAAATCCCGAGAACCTCGCACCGGAGAAATGTCGAACATCATCGGACATTAATAGCGACTGATCCCGCAGTTGGCAAGCGCTCCCCCGGAAGGCGCAACGATGTTTTCCTCCCTCGGACGGAGCATCACGAGGGCCGTCCGAACGGTCCATGTTGCGACGTTCGATGCCGCGAATCACAATCGATCTCCACACGAACCCGCACTCGGCGGATTGCCGACTACACTGTGTGCTGATCAAGCGGCTGATTCGGTGAAATACAGCTAACAACACAGGTAACGGAAAGGAGCCGAATCCTTCCACTTTCGAGTGACTTTAAGCTGCTCGCCTGTGCTGTTAATCTCGTGATCGTCCGGCGTTGAAAAAAGTTTCCGTCTTCGACGGATCTACTTCCGGGCGTGCAGAAAATACAGGCAGGTCGGGACGGAAACTGGATCCGGATCTTCGGTTTTTCTCACTACTGTTTCGAAGCTGTGTGCGACAAGATTGGTGGAATGGACGTGACCACGGTGGATCCGACCGGAGCGGACACGTATTCGCGGCTGAGCCTGGGAACCGAGGCGGCTCGCAATTTGGCGACGACGACGAAGTCGGCGCCGCAGATGCAGGGCATCACCTCGCGGTGGTTGCTGCGGATGCTGCCCTGGACCCAGGCCAACGGTGGTGTCTACCGCGTCAACCGGCGGTTGACGTATCAGCTGGGGGATGGGCGGTTGACGTTTACCAACACGGGGGCGCAGGTGCGGGTGATTCCGCAGGAGTTGCGGGAGTTGCCGTTGCTGCGCGGGTTCGACGACGAGTCGACCCTGTCGGCTCTGGCCGACCGGTTCGTTCAGGAGGAGTACCAGCCGGGAGACCTGATCACCCAGCGAGGCGGCGCCGCGGACCGGGTGGTGTTGTTGGCGCACGGTAAGGCCAACAAGATCGGCCCCGGTGAGTACGGCGACGACAGCGTTCTCGACGTGCTCGCCGACGGCGAGCACGTAGGTGCGCACGTGCTCGCCGACGGGGAGACGAACTGGGAGCACACCGTCAAGGCCATCACTCCCTGCACCGTGCTGAGTCTGCCGCACCACACGGTTTGGGAAATGCCCGCTGCTGACGAACTGCGTTCCCACATCACCGCCGCCGCGCAGAGCCCACAGCGCCCGAGCAACGCGCACGGTGAGGCGTCGATTGATGTGGCGTCGGGTCATTGGGGTGAGTCGTTGTTGGCGGGGACGTATGTGGATTATGAGGTGGCGCCGCGGGAGTATGAGTTGAGTGTGGCGCAGACGGTGTTGCGGGTGCACAGTCGGGTGGCTGATTTGTATAACCAGCCGATGAATCAGACTGAGCAGCAGTTGCGGTTGACGATTGAGGCGTTGCGGGAGCGTCAGGAGGAGGAGCTGGTCAATAATCGTGAGTTCGGGTTGTTGCACAATGCGGATTTGTCGCAGCGGATTCACACGCGGACCGGCCCACCGACCCCCGACGACCTCGACGAACTGTTGGCGTTGGTGTGGAAGGACTCGGAATTCTTCCTGGCGCACCCGCGTGCCATCGCCGCGTTCGGCAGGGAATGCAACCGACAGGGAGTCTATCCCCAAAGCATCGACATCAACGGCAACAAAGTTCCCTCCTGGCGCGGTGTCCCCATTTTCCCGTGCAACAAACTGCACGTCAGCGACACCCGCACGAGCTCGATACTGCTGATGCGCACCGGCGAGCAGAACCAGGGCGTCGTCGGGCTGCACCAGACCGGCATACCCGACGAGTATCAGCCCGGACTGTCCGTGCGATTCATGGGTATCGACGACAAGGCCATCATCTCCTACCTCGTCAGCGCCTACTACTCCGCGGCCGTGCTGGTCCCCGACGCACTCGGCGTCCTCGAACACGTCGAGATCGGGCGTCAGGGCTGATCGTATGCGCCCCTTCGAACTTCCGGATTTCTACACGCCCCACCCCGCCCGGCTGAATCCGCACGTCGACTCCGCCAGGACACACACCACACGGTGGGCCCGGGAAACCGAACTGCTCCACCAACCCCGAATCGGCCCCTCGACCACGACGATTCCCGACGAAACCGAATTCGACGACCACGACTACGCCCTGTTGTCCGGCTATGCCCACCCGGACGTCTCGGCATCGACACTGAACCTGCTCGCCGACTGGTACGCGTGGATGTTCGTCCTCGACGATCAGCTGCTGCCCCACGACGAGCACACCAATCCCTCCGTGGAAGCACGACGACACGTACAGCGGCTCCTCGGATTCCTGCGAACCCACGCAGCGCCCGCTCCGGAGCCGAACACACCACTCGAACGCGGGTTGGCCGAGTTGTGGCAGCGTACCGCCGCGACGGCCCCGCCCCGGCTGCTGCGACGCCTGGCCGCCGACACCCGCCTCCTGCTGACAGCACGAGTACGACAACCGTCCCGCACAGTCGCACCCGCCCCCAACCCCGTGGACCATCTCCGCGACAGCCGCCACTCCAGCGGCGCCCGCTGGGTGGCCACACTGGTCGAGTACACCCTCGGCAGCTCCCTACCACCGGACGTGGCCCGCAGCAGGCCGGTACGACTGCTGCGGGAGTGCTTCGCCGACGCGCTACGACTGTGCAACGACCTCTTCTCCTACCAACGCGAAACCCGGCAGGAACGAAAACGTGACAACGCGGTATTGAGTATCGAACGTTTCCTGGAATGTTCACCCCAGCGAGCCGCTGATATCGCCAACGCGGTGCTCACCCGACGGATACATCTGTTCGAAACCACGCTGCACCGCGGTCTGCCCGCCCTGCTCACCGAACACGCACTACCCGAACAGCAGCGCACAACCGTGTTGGCCTATGCCAACGGGCTGCGTGACTGGTTGGCCGGCGCGCACGAGTGGCACTCGATGTCCACTCGCTACATGAACACCGGACCGATCCACACCACTCGGATACGGCAACCCGCCGGCGTCGGTTTCGCAACCGCTGTCCATGACACTCACCCGGTGGACAACACCGGCCCAGCGGTGACACCAGGCGAGACCCGACGGCGGTGGGAACTTCCCTCGTGGAGCGCCCGAAGCCACGACACGAACCGGACCACCACGAATCCGCTGCTGACACGGTTGCGGTCCCGCACCTCGATCTGGGCCCAACGACACGGGATCCCCGAGAACGCACTATCGAGCACGACACACACCAACGATTACGCCCTGCTCGCGGCTAGAGTGCTACCCGACGGAGGAGAGACCGAGCTGGCCCTGCTCGCCGACTGGAGTCTGTGGGCACGGTTCGTCAACGACGGTGCTCACCGACAGCAGCATCGGCCTTGGCCACGACTGGCCGAATTCCTGCCCCCCGATCCCGGCGACATGCCCACCACCACCGAACCGGTCGAACAGGCACTGGCCGAACTGTGGACCCGCACCACCACGATCATCCCGACACGGGCGCAGCGTCGTTTCCGACAACGCATCCGGAAATTCCTGCATCACACGGCGGACGAGCCGTTCGAGCCCGTCGGAAGCGAGCCCGCCGATCTCCTCGCCCCGCTGGAAACGCCACACCGAACCGCCCGATCCCACCTCCGGCTGGCTCTGACCGAACTGCGGTTGGGCCCGGACATACCACCAGGAGTGCTACGCAGCCCCGCGATGCGTTCACTGCGGCAGGTCTTCGCCGAGATCACGGCACTGCACGAGGACCTCGTCATCGCACACCACCGCGGCCGGTGTGAAGCCCCGGTGGCAGCGATACCGACACCGAGACGAGCGCACGACGAACGAAGACACCACGTGGTGAGCGTACTGACCGATCTGCTTCGCACACGGCAGCGACGATTCGAATCCCTGCTGAACCGAGACGTATCCGAGGTCCGTGCCGAGTACCGGCTCTCCCCCACTGCCGACAGGCAACTCGACAACTACCTCGACGGTCTCGACCACTGGATCACCGGTGAGTTGAGTTGGCTGCTGGAAAACGAGCGACACAACCTCAACCCCGCACCCGCGACCCAGTCGTCCCGGCATCGGCCGCCCAGCACCGACCATCCCACCGTGGATGCCTTCCCGGCATAACCATCACTGCCGCACCGGCCGCGTGCGCACCCTCGTACGCGGCCGCGCACCACAACGCACGTCTTTCGCATTCGAGCAGATTGGTAACCGCGCATCGTGACTGTTTCCGACCCGGACACCGTCGTTTCCCCCGAACACTCCAGTCTCACCGCCGAAGCCGCTCGCAAACTGTCGACCACGACGAAGTCGGCGCCGCAGATGCAGGGCATCACCTCGCGGTGGTTGCTGCGGATGCTGCCCTGGGTACAAGTGGAAGCAGGCACCTACCGCGTCAACCGGCGGTTGACGTATCAGCTGGGGGATGGGCGGTTGACGTTTACCAACACGGGGGCGCAGGTGCGGGTGATTCCGCAGGAGTTGCGGGAGTTGCCGTTGCTGCGCGGGTTCGACGACGAGTCGACCCTGGCCGTGTTGGCCGACCGGTTCACGCAGCACCACTACGACCCCGGCCAACTGATCACCGAACAGGGTGAGGCCGCGGACCGGGTGGTGTTGTTGGCGCACGGTAAGGCCAACAAGATCGGTCCCGGTGAGTACGGCGACGACAGCGTTCTCGACGTGCTCGCCGACGGCGAGTACGTCGGACAACGAATCCTGGTCGACGACGAAGTCAGCTGGCCCCACACCATCAAGGCCATCACCCCCTGCACCGTGCTCACCCTGTCCCGACAGGACGCGCGTGAGGTGACCGAACGCTTCGAGAACCTGTCCCGGTACCTACGACAGGCCGAGTCCCAGCCGATCCCACCCCACAACAAACACGGTGAGGCGTCGATTGATGTGGCGTCGGGTCATTGGGGTGAGTCGTTGTTGGCGGGGACGTATGTGGATTATGAGGTGGCGCCGCGGGAGTATGAGTTGAGTGTGGCGCAGACGGTGTTGCGGGTGCACAGTCGGGTGGCTGATTTGTATAACCAGCCGATGAATCAGACTGAGCAGCAGTTGCGGTTGACGATTGAGGCGTTGCGGGAGCGTCAGGAGGAGGAGCTGGTCAATAATCGTGAGTTCGGGTTGTTGCACAATGCGGATTTGTCGCAGCGGATTCACACGCGGACCGGCCCACCGACCCCCGACGACCTCGACGAACTACTCTCCCGCCGCCGCAAATCGGAATTCTTCCTGGCGCACCCGCGCACCATCGCCGCGTTCGGCAGGGAATGCAACCGACAGGGGGTCTATCCAGCGACCACACAACGTGACGGTGTCACCCTGCTTTCCTGGCGCGACGTTCCGCTGCTGCCCTGCGACAAGATCCCGATCAGCGACACCGCGACCAGCTCCGTGCTGGTGATGCGCACCGGTGAGGACAGTCAGGGCGTCGTCGGGCTGCACCAGACCGGCATACCCCACGAATGCGCCCCCAGCCTCAACGCGCGCTTCATGGGTATCGAGGACAAGGCCATCATCTCCTACCTCGTCAGCGCCTACTACTCCGCGGCCGTGCTGGTCCCCGACGCACTCGGCGTCCTCGAACACGTCGAGATCGGACGCTGAACCCTTCGGCTCGACCTCAACCACTCGTTTCGCCACCGGCCCGCGAGCCCCTCCTCGCAAGGGATGATCACCTTGGCCACCGTCGAAGACACCGGCAGCATCCGATCCAGCGCCGAGATACTCGATTCCACCCGTGAATTGGTACTTCCCGCCCTGCGCGCCACCGTCGAGCAACTGTCCCCGGCAGCCCGCGCCGTGACCACTTATCACCTGGGCTGGCGGGACGAACACGGCACACCGGTCAACGGCCAGAGCGGCAAGACGCTGCGTTCGGCGCTGGTGCTGCTCACCGCCGAAGCGATGGGCGGTTCTGCCGAGGCGGCCGTGCCCGCGGCGGTGGCCGTGGAGCTGGTGCACAATTTCTCCCTGCTGCACGACGACGTCATCGACGGCGACGAAACCCGACGACACCGCCGTACCGCCTGGGCCGTGTTCGGCTCCGGAGAGGCGATCCTCGCCGGGGACGCCTTGCTGGCCACGGCCACCGACGTGCTCGTAGCCAGCGAACACCCCGCGGCCGCCGAAGCCGTGCGCACCCTCAGCAACGCGGTACACACCCTGATACAGGGACAGAGCGCGGACATGGACTTCGAGCGTCGCCACGACGTAACCCTGGCCGAGTGCGAAAGCATGGCCACCGCCAAAACCGGTTCGCTGTTGGGATGCGCGTGTGCGCTCGGGGCCTCGTTCGGGGGTGCGACAGGATCGCGCGTGGACAAACTACGCGCCTTCGGCGAGTCTCTCGGACTGGCGTTCCAGCACGTCGACGACCTGCTCGGTATCTGGGGCGATCCGCGGAGCACCGGAAAACCCGTCCACTCCGACCTGCGGGCCAGGAAGAAGACCCTGCCGGTGTTGGCCGCGCTGAGCACCGCCACCCCTGCTGCCGAGCAGTTGCGCACCTTGTACTACGGCGGGCATCCGCTGTCGGCCCCGGAACTGGCCCGGGTGGCCGAACTCGTCGAGTCGGCCGGTGGTAGGCAGTTCAGTCTCGACGAGGCCGATCGGTTGTTGTCGTTGGCATTGGCCGAGCTGGCCACCGCGGGAACGGAGCGGAGAGCCGGTTCGGAACTGGCGGAACTGGCCCGGGTGGTCACTCGGCGGGATCGTTGACTCGAACGAGGAAGTCCGTTGATCCCCCACTCGGACACGGGATAGCCTCGCCCCCGGTGGGCGCGTGGACTGCCGTGGGGTCGTGATCGCCACGGTCGCGCGCCTCGTGACCGCAGGGCCCGCCCGATGTGTCGGTGCTGTCGACATGGGCACCGAAAGTCGCGGCACGGTCACGGAACACGCCCGATCGTCGCGGCGGCGACAAGAGGTAACCAGTGCCACACTCCCCTCCTCCGAACCGCGCAATACCAGCTCAGCGGGATCTCGAAGAGGTCCGCAGCACCGCTGTGATCTTGCTGTGTCGTTGTCCAGCGCAGACGGGTGGTGCTTTATCGCAGTGTTACCGGTAGGCTCTGTCACACCGGACGGGATCACCCACCGGTGTTACTGACCGTTGCTCCTATCACGAGTCAAGACGGATGACACTTCAAGACGACCGTGCTCGGACCTGGTTCCAGCCCATGGTGCCAACCGAACAACCGCACAGGGATGCCGCAGGCGACGCCGGGCCGCTGACCACCCGGATCGAGGGGGAACTCGTCTTCCCTGAACAGCCACCGACCCCGGCTCCCTGGGCGGAACGGCTCGAAGTCACCCAGCCGTTCATCCCCGCGATCCGTGACCAAACTCCGGAGTTCGCCAAACGGTTGACCGCCGAACCGGTGACCGCCGCTCCCCACCCACCGGACGACTCTCCTACAGTCAGTGCCACGCCAGTGGGAGAACCGCAGCCGGCCGTGCCCAGCGAGACCACCGAAACCTCGACCCCGTCGAACGGAGCCGAGGTCGGACAACCGCAGAAACGACGCAGCCTCGCCCGCCGTGTCGTGCGACGGATCCTCGGCCCGGACCTGCTTCGCAAGGATCCGGCTCCGAAGAAACGCTGAATCGTCTTCGGTTGGGATCGGGCATAATCGGAACGGTCCACACTCGACCGATTCCTCTGTCGCCAGGGAGCGCATTGTCCACAGCACCACCGGCCACTGCCGGCAGAGTCGATACCCTGCCCGCTCCCGGCTCCCGAGACATCGGGCGGTTGCCGTTCGCCGCGGTCTCCGTTGGTGTGATCGCCGTCGTCTTCGCCGTGGTGTGCGCGTTGACCACGGGCCGCTACGGCTACTTCGGGGACGAGCTCTACTTTTTGGCGGCGGGCCATCACCCCGCGTTCGGCTACGTCGACCAGCCCCCCGGTGTGCCGCTGCTGGCCAGCGCCATGCAGGCCCTGTTCCCCGAATCGCTGAACGCGTTGCGAGCCCCGTCACTGCTGGCCGCGGTCGGCTACATCGTGCTGACCGCGTTGAGCGCCCGCGAACTGGGTGCCACACGCGTGACACAGGTGTGCGTGGCCGGGGTGGCCGCGTTGACCCCACATCTGGTGGCGTCGGCGCACCTGCTGGTGACCTACTCGTTCGACCAGACGCTGTGGGCATGGGTCGTATGGCTGTTGCTTCGCTGGGCACGCCGCCACCACGCCGGAGAACCCGCGAATTCGACCCTGGTGGCCGCGGGGGTGGCCACCGCCGTCGCGGTCCAGTTCAAACTCCTCATCCCCGTGCTGTGGCTGGTCGTTCTCCCGGTGGCGGTGTTGTTCGGTCCTCGTCGATTACCGCTTCGCCCCGGACTGTGGGCAGGCGGTGCGATCGCGATCGTCTCCGTCCTGCCTGGAGTGTGGTGGCAGGCACGGCACGGCTGGCCTCAGCTGGCCATGAGCCGGGTCGTCGACAGCGAAACCGACGGTGCGTGGGCGTTTCTCAACGCCTCGGTCAATCAGCTCGGCCCCGCGGGCACGGTATTGGCGTTGCTGGGACTGTGCGGGCTGTTGATCAGCCCGAGGTTGCGTCCGTACCGGTTCCTCGGTGTGAGCGCACTGGTGGTCACGCTGGTGTTCATACTGCTCAGCGGCCGTTCCTACTACACCGCCGGGCTCTACGCCGTGCTGTTCGGTGCCGGTGCCGTAGTGGTGCAACAGTGGTGGTGGCGTCTCGACACTTCGCGGTACCGGTGGACGCGGTGGTCGCTGCCGCTGGTGGCGCTGGGGGGCTGTGCGTTGAGCCTGAGCGCGGCCGTGAACACGCTGCCACTGACCCCGGTTTCGCGGGTCAGTCCTCATAACGTGGTCGTCACGGCCAGCCTCGGCTGGCCCGGCATCACCGAGCAGGTGGCACGGGTCCACCGCGAACTGCCCGACGACGGCGTGCCGACCGCGGTGATCACGCATGACTACTGGTCGGCGGGAGCACTGCATCACTACGGACCGGAGCGCGGTGTTTCCGAGGTCTACAGCCCCAGCCGTGGCTTCTGGTACTTCGGCAGACCCGACGACGCGGTGCGTCGTGTGGTCTACCTGGGTGGCGATCCACAACAACTGCGCCAACTGTTCGGCACGGTCCGTGCGGCGGGATCGGTCGAGAAGGATCCGGCTTTTCGGACCTACTACGACAACATGCGTATCTGGGTGCTGCGGGACCCGAAACTTCCCTGGTCACAGATCTGGCCCCGCCTGCATCACATGAGCCTGTGGTGAACGCCGCGGTAGTCCTCTGCCCGGGGTGACCCGCGAAGCTCACGGGCCGATGCCTCAGTGACCGCCGTCGGGCTCCGCGCAGCCGCCGTCCGAACTCGGGCCCTCGGCCCGTATCGACACGTCGTGGTCATCGATCTCGCCGTTGACGCAGATGCCGTTCCCGGCGGTCGACCAGAAGTGGACACCGCCGGAAACGGCGGTCACTTCACGCGGTCGCAGTCCCGCACGGCGCAGCGCACCGTCCACTGAACCGGGGCTGAGCCGCTGGTGATCGTCGAGACCTACCAGCTCGGACCGTAGCAGCGCCACGGGCTCGACGGCCGCTCGTCGCTGCTGGCTGTTCAGGGGATAGCGCTCCCGAAAACCACGGTTCTCGGCGTGCTGGCGGGCCCGGTCCGTCCGCGGTCCCGTCATCCGGGTCGGTTCGGCCTGGGCGATCGTTCCGGAGGCCGACGGCGCCTGCGAGCTGATCATCGACGGTGGAATGCCCGAATCGTCACCCGGGGCCGGTGCGATCCCGCAGCCGGTCAGCGTGAGGCAACCGAGTAATACCGATCGGCGGGTCCATGCTGTTCGGAACACGTACCGATGTTGTCATCGACCACGCCCGGTGTGGGCGAATCGCCTGTCACGAACTGTTTTCAGCATGGCCACCCGAGTTTTGCGTCCCACCTTAACAAGAGTTTTCGCCCCGCCTAAACTTTTGGTTGTGCACGACGTAGCAGCAGAGGGGCAGCAGGCGGCGAGCACGGCCACGACGCTGGACCGGCTCAAGCGAGGCCAGACGGCCACGGTGACAGCGGTCAACATCCACGGGCCCCAGCGACGACGCCTGATGGATCTGGGGGTGCTGCCCGGGACCCGGATCCACATCGATCGGGTCAGCCCGCTCGGCGACCCCACCGCCTATCTCGTGCGGGGCAGCGTGATCGCACTGCGCCGCGAACAGGCCCGCGGTATTCACATCACCGTCGAACAGGAGTGACCACCGTGGCAGAAGACCTACCCGTCCCGAGCGCGAGCCCACCATCCGCCGCGAGCGCGGCATGCGGGACCTGCGTGTTCAACAACGCCGCTCAGCTGCGTGCGCTCGGCGTCGACGTCTCCGGACACGACCACGTGGTGGCACTGGCGGGCAACCCGAACACCGGCAAGAGCACGGTGTTCAACGCGCTGACCGGGTTGCGCCAGCACGTCGGCAACTGGCCCGGCAAGACCGTCACCGGCGCCGAGGGGGGATTCGGGTATCGCCAACGACACTACAAGCTCGTCGATCTTCCCGGCACGTACTCACTGCTGTCCGACAGCCAGGACGAGGACGTCGCCCGGGACTTCCTGCTGTTCGGCCAGCCGGACGTGACAGTGGTCGTCGTCGACGCCACCCGCCTGCAACGCAACCTCAACCTCGTGCTGCAGATCCTGCAGATCACCGGCCGGGTGGTGGTGGCGCTCAACCTGGTCGACGAGGCCCATCGGCACGGTCTCTCGCTCGACCAGCGCCACCTCGCACGCGAGCTCGGGGTGCCGGTGGTACCCGTGACGGCACGAAATCGCCAAGGACTGGACACGCTGCTGGAGGCGATCGAACAGGTCGCGCTGGGGACGGTGGCCACCCGGGCCCGGCGCGTCCGCCACGGCGACGACCGCACCGAACGCGCCGTCTCCGAACTGGCCGCGCGACTCCGCCGGGACCACCCCGGCCTGGCCAACACCAGGTGGATCGCGTTGCGCCTGCTGGAAGGTGATCCGGGCATCGAACGCGCCGTCACCGACGGCACCCTGGACCGGCTCAGTAGCCCGACACCACACGCCGTCTCCTCTGAAACGCCGGGGACATGACCAGCTCCTCGATCCTCGACCACGCCGCACGGTTGCGCGACGGCCTACCCGAGGGATTCCGCGACGAGATCGTCGAATCCCTCTACAGCGACGCCGCGCGTATCACCGAAACCAGCGTCACCGAACGCCACGACGGGGCGAAACCGACCCTCGACCGCGTGCTCGACCGGGTGCTGACCCACCGGGTGTGGGGGTTCGTGGCGATGGGCCTGTTGTTCTTCGGCGTGTTCTGGTTCACCATCTCCGGCGCGGCGGGCCCGTCGAGCCTGTTGTCGAGTGTGCTGGTCGACTACGGTCACAGCCGGTTGCACGCGCTGGTGGTGCCGCTGCCGATCCCCGACTGGGCGACAGGGTTGCTGCTGGACGGGGTGTATCTGTCCACCGCATGGGTGGTGGCGGTGATGCTGCCCCCCATGGCCATCTTCTTCCCACTGTTCACCCTGCTGGAGGATTTCGGCTATCTGCCGAGGGTGGCGTTCAGCCTTGACCGGTTGTTCGCCAAGGCGGGCGCGCACGGCAAACAGTCCCTGTCGATGATGATGGGCTACGGCTGCAACGCGGCCGGGGTGACCGCCACCAGAATCATCGACAGCCGTCGGGAACGGCTGATCGCCATCATCACCAACAACTTCAGCGTCTGCAACGGACGCTGGCCCACCCTCATCCTGATGGGCACGATCTTCATCGGAGCCCTCGCTCCGCCCGCCCTGGCGGGTGTGATCGCCGCGGGCAGCGTGGTCACCGTGGCGTTTCTCGGTGTGCTGGTCACACTGCTGGTGTCCTGGGCGCTGTCGAAGACGGTACTGCGTGGTCACAGTTCCACCTACTCCCTGGAGCTACCCCCCTATCGCCCACCGAAGGTGTGGCGCACCCTCTACACCAGCCTCATCGACCGCACCCTGAAAGTGCTGCGCCGCGCGGTGGTCATGGCCGCCCCCGCCGGAGCGGTCGTCTGGCTGATCAGCAACGTCACCGTCGCCGACGCGAGCATCGCCGCGCACCTGGTGGGCGTGCTCGATCCGCTGGGGTGGGTGCTCGGCCTCAACGGCATCATCCTGCTGGCCTACGTCGTGGCGATCCCGGCCAACGAGATCATCATCCCCACCATCCTGATGCTGACGATGACGCTGGGGCCCAACCTGTTCGACGCGCAGCAGGGTGTGATGCTCGAGCTCGGCACTGCCCAGACCCACACGGTGCTGACCCAGGCCGGCGGGTGGACCCTGCTGACGGCGGTGAACCTGATGCTGTTCAGCCTGCTGCACAATCCCTGCAGCACCACCATCCTCACCATCTGGAACGAAACCAAAAGCCCGAAATGGACCACGGTGGCCACGCTGCTGCCGATCGGGCTGGGTTTCGCCGTCACCGGGCTGACCGCGACCGTGGCGCGTCTGGCGGGCTGGGCATAGCCACCACCGGTGCGGCCCCCTCGACTTCCCGGCAGGGACGGACGGGGCGGCCGGTGTGGCCCGCGGAACCAGGAACGCCCGACGAGCGGCGCCGAGCTCGTCCAGGGGGCGGTCGGGAAATCAGGACCGTGCCAGGTGTGCCTCCAGCGCGTCGACACCGGCCACCGCTCCGCCGGTGCCACGTATGCCCGCCGCGGTGGCGGTGACCGTGGCGCGCATACGTTCGTCCCCGGCGACCTCGTCGACGGTTTTGCGCAGCGCGGCGGCGTCGACATTGTCGGGCAGTCGCCGTGCCAGGCCCAGTTTCTCGGCCTGGTCGGCGTTGGCCCGCTGCTCGGCCATCTGCGGATAGGTCACCAGTGGCACCCCGTGATACAGCGACTCCATGGTGGAGTTCATCCCCGCGTGTGAGAGAAACACCTCGGCGTGCCGCAGCACCTCGAGCTGTGGAAACCGGGGACGCACGTCGAAATTGGCGGGCAGCGGGCCCAACTCGTCGGGTTCGATCCGGTCCCCGATGGACATCGCCACCTGCCATCCGCTGTCACCGAAGGCGCGAACACATTCGCGGTAGAAATCGGGGCGCTCGTTGAACGTGGTGCCCAGCGAAATGAACAGCAACGGCGCGTGCTCGTCGCGGGGTGTGAAGGAGTCCCCTCGTGCCCGGTCTCCCATCGACGGCCCCAGGAACCGGAATCGCTCGTCGAAGGTCTCGGCGGCGGGCTGGAACTGGTGGGGCACGAAAACCAGGTTCAACCCGGCCGGGGTGGGTGCCAACATCGATTCCGGAGCCGACACGCCGAACTGCTCGGCCAGTTCGTGGTGACGCGTGGCGATCTCCCGCAACGCCGGGTGGTCCGGGTCGAAGCCGTCCGGCAGAAAGTACTTCATCAGCGAGAACCGCTCGTTGGCGGCGAAACTGGGTACCAGCGCCACCGCGGGAACCCCCAGTGCCTCGGCCAGCATGGGCCCGCCCAGGCTCATCATGTCGTAGCACACGGCTTCCGGCGGGTCCGCCGCGAAGTGCTCGCGCAACACCGGAAGACTGTCCCGGGTGTGATCGAGCATCATGTGCATCATGTCGGTGATCATCTCGACGGTGATCTCGTCCAGCGACGGTGTCGGCGGCACGGAAACGTCCACTCGCGTGTCGACACCCCGTGCCCCCGCGGCGGCAACGGTGTCCAGTTTGTGGTTGCCGGTGGCATAGCTGACCCGATGGCCCCGACGGCACAGTTCCTCCACCAGCGGCAGGGTCGGGTTCACGTGCCCGTCGAACGGCGGCGCGACGAACGCGAAATGGCGGGGCATACATCCTCACAACGACTTCGGGAGAAATAATGGCACGACTGCCGGTTTCCGCCGTTCGATTATTCCCCGACGATTCCGCTCACGCCCGTACATACCCCCAAACGTGACATCATCAACATCGCTGTGTGGTGCGAATACGCCAAAACGGGCAGTCTGGGTCCGCGAAGGGCACGGTTCGCGTTCTACCGTTCCCAGTGGTCGGACTTTTGTTTCAGCTGGAGAGCGGGGGCGAGTTCGCGCAGTGCGGGCAGCGGGTCGTCGTCGAGGACTTGCACGAGCACGTGGTCGGCGCCCGCCTCCAGGTGCCGCCGCACGTGCGTGGCGACCGTCCCGGCGTCTCCCATGGCGACCATGCCTTCGGCCAGCTTGTCCGAGCCGCCGACGACCAGGTCGGATTCGTCGAATCCCTGCCGCAGCCATGAGTTCTGGTAGTTCGGCAGCTGCGAGTACATGTGCAGGTGCTGGTGCGCACGCCGCAGACCGGCCTCCCGATCCGTGGTGAGCGCGACAGCCTGCTCGCTGACCACCCACTTGTCGGGACCGAGCCGCTCGCGGGTGTTCGCGGTGTGCTCCGGGGTCACCAGGTACGGGTGCGCCCCGTCGGCGGCGGTACCGGACAGCTCGATCATCTTCGGTCCGAGCGCGGCCAACAGCCGGGCCGGGCGCTGCGCACCCGGTTCGATCCCGTCCGGGACCGCGTCCATGGTTCGCAGGTAGTCACGCATGGTGCTCAGCGGTCGAGAGTAGGAACCGGCGTAGCTGTGCTCCACCAGCGGGGCGTGGCTGACCCCCAGCCCGAGCACGAAACGGCCCGGGTGCAGCGCGGCGAGGGTACGGGCACCGGACTCGCTGGCCGGGGCGCTGCGGGCGTGGATGTTGGCGATCCCGGTGCCAACCACCAGACGTTCGGTGCCGCCCAACAGCGCGGCGGCCTGGGTGAAGGTCTCCTTACCACCGGCTTCGCCGTAGAACAGCGAACCGTAACCGAGCCGCTCGATCTCACGGGCACGGGTGAGCACATCGTTGATCGACCACAGGTCGCTGGTCCACCACACGCCCACGCGAGAAACGAAGTCGATCTGGGACATGCCGCCGAGCTTACCGACACCGGCCGGAGACTCGCACGATCAATCGACCCACCGCGGAAACGCTCCACGAACGTGGATGTCTCGCGAACCATCGGTCGGTGACGCGCTCCCGTACAGGAGAACATGAACAGTTCAGCCTGGACTGTAGTTCAGTGTTCGATGTACCGTTGCGCGTATGTTGACGTGTGAGACGCGGGAGGCGGTGCTGGCCCGGTTGGGACGGGCGTTGGCAGATCCGACGCGGTGCCGGATTCTGGTGCGGCTGCTGGACGGGGCGCACTATCCGGCCCAGTTGGCCGAGCAGCTGGGGCTGTCACGGTCGAATGTGTCCAACCACCTGTCGTGTCTGCGTGGCTGCGGGCTGGTGGTGGCCACGTATCAGGGACGGCAGGTGCATTACGCGCTGGCCGATGAGCATTTGGCCCAGGCGCTGTCCGAGCTGGTGCAGGTGGTGCTGGCGGTGGAGCCGAGCGATGCGTGCGCTACCGAGGACGCTCACGCGCGGGACGAGGTCCGGGAGGTGACTGCCTGATGACGGCGGGCTCCTCGCGTTACCATCTGCAGCTCGGGAGCACGGGTGAGACCGGGTGTGTCGATGGGTGCTGCACCCCGCAGCCGGGTGCGGCTTCCGCGGGCGCCACCGCGGTGGGGCCGGAATCGCGGCGGCAGGCGGTGCTGTCCCGGCGGATCCGGCTGCTGGTGGCGGCCACGATCTCCTACAACGTGATCGAGGCTGTCGTGGCGATCACCGCTGGCACGCTGGCCTCGTCGACGGCGTTGATCGGGTTCGGGCTGGATTCGACGATCGAGGTGGCCTCGGCGGCGGCGGTGGCATGGCAGTTCTCCGCCCGCCAAGTCGCGACCCGTCAGGCGCGGGAGCGCACCGCGTTGCGGATCATCGCGGTGTCGTTCTTCGTGTTGGCGGCCTACGTCACCGTCGAGGCGGTTCGCTCCCTGGTTGGCGGAGCCGAGGCCGAGTCCTCCACGGTGGGCATCGTGCTGGCGGCCCTGTCGGTAGTGATCATGCCAGGCTTGTCGTTGGCCCAGCGGCGCACCGGACGTCAGCTGGGGTCGGCCAGTGCGGTGGCCGATTCCAAGCAGACTTTGTTGTGCAGCTACCTCTCCGGGGTGCTGCTGGTCGGGCTGGTCCTCAACGCCGTGTTCGGATGGTCCTGGGCCGATCCGATCGTGGCGCTGGTCATCGCCGCGGTCGCGGTCAGGGAAGGCCGGGAAGCCTGGCGCGGCGACGGCTGCTGCGCCCCTACTACGGCACTGGCCGGCAACCACCCTGCCGAAGGCGACGACTGCTGTGACCACGAGGGTGACAAGCAATGATTCGCCCGGTGCACGTCCCCGGTCGCGCCGCCGCAGCAGTGGGCCACACCGTCTCTGACCCCCGCGGTTCCCGGTTGAAGCAGGTTGTGACGGTGACCCCGTAGAGGTGGGATGAGAGGTGAGGGTTCCGTTGGATGTGGAGGCTCTGGTTGTCCGTGCGCGGGTCGTGGGCGGGGCCGTGAACGGGTGGGGTGGCCTCGTGGGTCACTCTGCCCTGATCAGGGGGCTGGGGGTGTGATCTTCGGTGTGGAGTTCTGTGAAGCCGAGCTTGGTGGGCAGCGACGGTGGGATGAGGGCGAGGTCGGCGGGATCCAGCACGGGCAGCCTCCCGCGTGTTTCGACGTGTTTCACCGATTCCTTGAGCAGGTACCGCGCGATGCCGTAGTCGTGCTTGGCCGGTTTCACGAACAGTCGCCCGATCACCAGCAGCTCGTCGACCTGCCGAGAGGTCTGCGCGGCGACGTCGCGGACCCAGCGGGCCTCGGGCGGTGGGGAGACTTGGACGTGGCCGACCACGTTGCGGGTCGGGGCGACGCGTACCGGTGCCTGGTCGAACACCCAGGAGCGCTCGGCCTCGACCTCCTGCAGCCAGTCCCGGGGGTGCCGTGTTCCGAGCACGCGGGCGTGCTCGTCCAGCTCGCCCAGCAGGTCGCACAGCCGGTCGAGGTCCTCATCCCTACGTTCTCGGATCATCGTGCCTCCTAGGCTAGCGGTCGCGTCGGCGTCGGCGCCCCGATGTTTTCGGACGAGTCCGGGTCAGCACCATGATTGCTCCCGTGAGAGACCTCCGGACCGGACCCAACACACGCACATCCGCCGGGGCAACATGAAAAAGCGAAACAGCACCTTCCGCCAGAACCCGGCGATTACCAGTGCGCAAACCTCACGAGGTATATCCGCGGCGCCACCCACCTCATCTGCCTCACCCTGTTTCCGTTCAGGAAACGTGCAAAAGTGTTCCCGAGCCGTCGTAACCGAGCACGATCATGAGATCGGGTAGGTGATCGAACGCGTAAAAGGCTTTGCGCGTCGTTCCTTTTGGGCCGAGGCTGGCGCGATGGCTGTGCAGCACCGAACGGAACGCGGGAGTACGACGTACGGCGAGATTCTGGCCGAACCCGAGTTCCGGATTGTCCTGGTGGGCAACCTGCTCATGCTGCTGGCCGAGACGCTGCGGGCCCTCGCGCTGTCGGTGCTGGTCTTCGAGGCGACCGACTCGGCTCTGCTGAGCGCGGTAGCTTTCGGCGCCGGATTCATCCCGCAAGCGATCGGCGGCAGCACGCTGACGGCCCTGGCAGATCGGCTACGCCCACGCCAGCTGCTCGTTGCCTACGACCTGCTGCAGACCGCGATCACCGGGATCCTTGCCGCGGCATGGCTTCCCGTCTGGGCAGTGCTGCTGGTGTTGGCCGCGGCCGGAACCCTCTCCCCACTTCGGTCGGCCTCGACCGGGGCCCTGCTGCCGGAGATCCTGACCGGAGACCGCTACGTGCTCGGGCGATCGATCGTGCAGACGATCTCCTCAACCACGCAAATCGCCGGCTACGCGGTAGGAGGCGTGTTGCTGGCCTTGCTGGGGCCGCACACCGCTTTGCTGCTGGCCGCTGGCAGTTACCTGCTGGCCGCGGCTCTCTGGCGGCTCGGTCTGCACCACCGCGCGGCCCGAACACCCGAGCTCGCATTGGGCACGACCGCCATCGAGACGTGGCGCACCAATGTGCGTCTACTACGCAGCAACCGCAATACGCGCGGCCTGCTGCTGGGGTTGTGGCTGCCGATCGCGGCCCTGGCCGGGGCCGAGGCAACTCTGGTCGCCTATGCCGCACGCGCCGGCCTTCCGGAGGGAACTGCCGGCTATCTCCTCGCGGCGCTGCCGGTGGGCATGGTGCTCGGAGATGTGGCTATCGCCCGGCTGTTCCACCCCGCCACGCGCGCACGCCTGGCCCTCCCGCTCGCCCTGCTGGCCGGTACACCACTGCTCGCCTTCGCCGCACGCCCCGGACCCGTCATCGCGATGGTCCTGCTCGTCGCCGAAGGAACATGTGTCTCCTATTCGCTGCCGTTGCAGGCGGCTTTCGCCGAACTCGTTCCCGAACAGCTGCGTGGACGAGGTTTCGGTCTGTTCAGTAGCGGACTCATGACGGCCCAGGGGCTCGGCACCGCGGTCGTCGGGGCCCTGGCCTCCGCCATCGGGCCGGCATTGGCCATCACCGCGGCGGGCGGCCTGACAGTAACGACCGTGCTGCTGCTACGCCGATCGTTCACCCCCGCACGGCTGCTTCACCCAACTCGATGAGTTGTACGCCACGGCGCAGAGGTGCAGAGCTCGTCGTCGACGTTCAGCATTCAGCACCAGGTCGAGCGCGCCGAGTGTCACCCGGTTCGCATCCTGCTGGAACGAACGGCGGTGGTCAGTCCGGTGACAAGCCCCGTTCCGGCCAGCATGCCGGTAAAGACCAGCACCGCGCCGACACCCCACAGCCCGGTGCTGTCGGTGTTGGCGGCCGTCCACGACCACGCCGCGGTGAACGACAGCGGCATGATCGCAAGCACCAGCCACCAGGGAAGTCTGACAGTGGCGAACACCCCCAGCCCGATCAGGCACACCACGCAGCCGATCACCTGCCACGCCTGGTACGGGCCGCTGGCCGTCCCCGTCGCAGGGTCGGTGTGATAAATGTGGTCCCACGCCATCCAGCCCCACCAGCACGACGCGGTCAACAGCGCCAGCACCACGCCGCTGATCAGCTCGCGGTAGATCCGTGCCACGAGTCGCCGTCCGCTCATACCCCCACGGTGACGAGCTCACCCGTGACCGGGCATCCGTGAAACTACCCAGTCCGTCCGGGTTGCACTCGGCAGCACCGCGATCAACGAACCCGACCTCGCCCACCGTGTCCGGCCGAGGTGCCGCGATCCCTGCTCAGCAGAAAACGCCGGTGATCACGAGCTGGTCAGCACTCGCGGCCCCCAGCGGGTGACCGCCACGGTGTGGCCGAACACGCACGCCCGACTGCCGTCACCGGTGACCACGACACCGTCCTGCCCGCGCACCACCTCGTCACTGCCGCTGTCGCAAACCCCGGCCACGACCGTGAACACCAGTCCCGGACGCGACGTCACACCCGTCGACCGCTTCCCGGGTGCCGGAACCACGGGGCCCTCACACACCCGGCGGCCGATCCCGTAGCCGCACCCCACCGGCATGCCGCAGCCGGCACCCCGCGCGACCACCCCGATCGCGTGCGCTACCTCCCCCAACCGGTTGCCCACAGACACGGCTCCGATGCCGCTGCGCACAGCCTCGGCAGCCGTCTCCGTCAACCGGAGGTCCGACTCGGCGGGAACCCCCACCGACGTCCCGAACGCCGACCAGGCACACCAACCGGCCACGCTCGCCGCACATTCCACAGTCACCAGTTCACCGACACGCAGACACTCCCCCGCTGGTGGGCCACCACAGACCACGTCGTTACGCGAGAGCGACAACGCACGTGCGCCACCACCGGGGATCGGTACCGCCGGCGCCGCGCCCCACTCGGTCAGCGACGCCACCGCGGCCCGTTCGAGGTCCGCAGGAAACACCCCGGGAAGTACCCGCTCGCCCACGCCCGTCAACGCGGCTGCCACGGCAGCACCCGCCGAACTCAACAGCTCGAGCTCGTCGTCACCGCGGAGTTCGACACGGTGACGCATTCACATTCCCCGTCCCCCGGAGTCGCCGCGGCGGAACTCGGTACGCAGCGTGTGGTTCTTCGTCGGCCCGAAGACCTCCCAACACTGCCACCACGTGTCGGCGTCGAGCACCTCGAACTCACCGCGATAGAGATCGTCGCGACACGGATGAGTGGTGTCGCAGTGCCCCTCACGCAGATCCAACTCGTGGAAGAAATCCCCGTAGTCGAAATACACCGCGGCCTGCCCCGGCCCGGTCAGCTGATACCGCAGTTGCCGAAAAGCCGAGCCCTGATAACCACCGAGCCGCAGCGTTCCCCGCTCCCCATAGGTCAACACCTCACCAGCGGGTGCGAACGATGCCGAACCGGTGAACTCACCCCACCGCTCCCCCTCCGGCGAGAGAATCGTTCGGTGCAACGACCACGAGCCCACCAGAAACGCGCTCAAATCGAGCACGGGATAACGGCGCGAACCAGTCAACCGCCCGTCGACCCCCCAACCACGGCATCGCCCGAGGTATCCTTCCGATCGGCGGGCAACAGCCCAGACAGGTCGGTCCCGGTGTCATTGATCCGCAGCACGAACGGCCTCGTGTCGGTGTAGCGCACCACGCTGAACGAGCACGGCTCGACCACGATCCGCTGGAAACCGTCCAGATGCAGCCCCAACGCGTCGGCCAGAATCCCCTTGATCACATCGCCGTGCGTGCACGCCAACCACACCGCTTCCTCGCCGTACTCGGCCGCCAACCGCGCGTCGTGCGCACGTACCGCGGCCACGGCCCTGGCCTGCACCCCGGCCAGCCCCTCACCACCGGGAAACACCGCGGCCGAAGGATGCTGCTGCACCACCTTCCACTGCGGCTCCTCACTCAACTCCCGCACCGAACGCCCGGTCCAGTCACCGTAGTCGACCTCGGCCAGATCCTGCTCGGTCTCCACCGCCAGACCACGCTGCCCGGAAAGCCCGGACAGCGTGTCGACACAACGCCGCAACGGAGAAGCCACCAAAGCTCGCAACGGGACGGGCGCAAGCCGCTCGGCGAGGCCGATCGCCTGTTCCCTCCCGCGCTCGTCCAACCCGACACCAGGCGTGCGACCGGCGAGCGTACCGGCGCCGTTGGCCGCCGAACGGGCATGTCGCAGCAAAATCACCGTCGCCACGGCGCCAGCATACGTGCCGCCCGGGCCCCGCTGGGTCAGGCCTGCAG
Source organism: Actinopolyspora lacussalsi (assembly GCA_030803735.1). Taxonomy (NCBI): domain Bacteria; kingdom Bacillati; phylum Actinomycetota; class Actinomycetes; order Actinopolysporales; family Actinopolysporaceae; genus Actinopolyspora; species Actinopolyspora lacussalsi. Next base: position 1,060,417 of record JAURUC010000001.1, read on the forward strand.
CACCCCGAACGTCAACAGCACGTACACCGCCACACCGACAACCACACGCCACCAGACGAACAGGTAAACGCTGTGCTTCTCCACATACCGCAACAACCACGCGATGCAGGCGTAACCGACCAAACCGGCCAGAATCGTGGCCACCAGCATCTGCGGACCGCTGGGCTGCACACCCGGCCCTTCGGGATTGAACACATGACCCAGCTCCAGCAACCCCGCGGCGAACACCGCCGGAATCGCCAGCAGGAAGGAGAACCGCACCGCCGTGGTCCGGTTCAGCCCCAACGCCAACCCCGCGGTGATCGTGCCGCCGGACCGGGAAACACCCGGCACCAGCGCCAACGACTGCGCCAACCCCATCAGCACACCATCGCTGAGCCGCAACTCCGCCTGCTTACGCAACTGCGGCCCGTAACGCTCGGCCACCCCCAACAACAGACCGAACACGATCAACGTCGTAGCGGTGATCCACAAACTGCGCAACGCACCACGAATGAGATCCTGAAAAAAGAACCCCAGAATGCCGATGGGAATGCTACCCACGATGACATACCACGCCAACCGGTAATCCTGCGTCCGGCGAATCTCGGCGTTGACCATCCCGCGAAACCACGTTCCGATCAACCGCACGATATCGCCGAAAAAATAGATCACCACAGCCAGCTCCGTGCCGATCTGGGTAACCGCCGTGAACGAAGCCCCGGCATCGGTGTCGAACAGCAACTGCGACACGATCCGCAAATGCCCCGACGACGAGACGGGCAGAAATTCAGTCAGCCCTTGAACCACCGCAAGCACCACGGCCTGCAACCACGTCAACGAAACCCACTCCAGCACAGTCGAATTTCGCGCCCACCAACCGGGACGCCATCTCTACAACCCCTCCCGCCCCAAAGATCTTGCAGCATCCCCCGAACCAACCCAGGAGCGCCCCCACCACCGACAACCTCCAGGGCAAACCCGCTTTCCCGCAAAAGCAGCCCACCACGCAACACCCGTGCCCCACCCCCCACCACCACAGCGGCGCTGTGATACGCGCCACCACGCGGACGAATCGTGTCGGGCCCGACACACAGCGAAACGACCACACCAGGAATACGCTGTGCCCTCGTGCGACAACGACAACTCGGCAACACCGGTCTACACGTGTCCCGACTCGCACTGGGCACCATGAATTGGGGATACAGCACCCACACCGACCAAGCAGCCGCCCAACTGGCCACCTTCCACGAAGCCGGCGGAACCCTGCTGGAAACCTCACCCACCTACCAACAGGGCCGCAGCGAAGCCATCCTCGGTGAACTGCTGGAAACCACCGTCCCGCGCGAACGGCTGACCATCGCCACCCAAACCGAGCCCCGAGGCACATCCCGCACCAACCTGCTCGACTGCCTGCACGGCTCACTACGCCGCCTGCGCGTGGAACACATCGACCTGTGGCAACTACGAGGCTGGAACCCGAACATCCCCCTGCAGGAAACCCTGGAAACACTCCAACACGCCGTCAGCAGCGGCAAAGTGCGCTACATCGGGCTGTCCGAACAACACAGCTGGCAACTGGCCACCACCGCCACACTGCGCCGGACACTCCCTACACACCTACCACTGGCCAGCACTCAAACCGAGTACTCCCTACTGCGGCGCACACCGGAAAACCGACTCCTCCCCGCGGCCGAACACCACCAGCTCTCCGCGCTCGCCCAAGCACCACTCGGCCGCGGCATCCTCACCGGTAAATACCTCGACGAAACCCCACCCGACTCCCGCCGTGCGGACCCGAACCTGACGGCCTACATCGACCACCACGACACCACCCGCGCCGCACGCATCACACACGCCGTGACCACAGCCGCCGACGGACTCGGCACCTCACCCGCGGCCGTCGCGCTCGCCTGGATCCGCGACCGCCCCACCGTGGGCGCCCCCGTGCTCGGCGCCCGCACCCACGAACAACTCAAAACCTGCCTCGGCTGCGAGGAGATCACTCTCCCACCGGCCATCCAAGCCGCACTCGACGACGTCAGCGACCCGCACAACGGCCACTGAACCACCAACCCCACCCCGGGTACCCCCGCACGCCGCGACGAGCAACCCTGTCACAACCCCACAACCGAATGCGGGACCCTGGGAACCAGTCCGTTCCCGCACACCCAGGGGAGATCGTCGTTGCGTCGCCTGATCACCACATGTCTGGCCGCAGTCGCACTACTGACCGCATGCTCCGGCGACAACACCTCCCGCCCACTGCAGGTCACCGACCAGCTCACCTCTGCCACACCGGCCCCCGCCCCCCAACCACGCACCCAACCGGCAGGCACGGTCGTACCCGCCCCCGCCACCGAACACATCACGCTCGTCCCACGACGACACACCCTCGCCCTGACCAACACCGACACAGCCCGAATCAGCCTGTTCGACACCAACGCACCAGGACAGAAACCCCGCACCGTCGAACTTCCCGCCCCGGCGAGCTCGCTGCGCCTCGGCCCGGACGGAACAACCCTGCTGGCAGCACTGTCCGAGGCCAACACCGTCGCCCGCATCGATCCGAACACCGCACGGATCACCCAACGCACCGACGTGCCGGGCTCGCCCACCGACGCACTCGACGTCGGCGACAAACTCTTCGTCAGCCGCTCACAAACCGACGACGTCGCCATACTGCGCGACGGCGAGATCCAACAACGCGTCGACGGATTCCCCGGCGCCGACGACCTCGTGCGACGCGGCTCCACAGTCGTCGTTCTCGACCGGCTCACCACCTCACTGACCCCGATCGAGATCAACTCCGGCGACAAGCAACCAGCGCTACGCGCCGGTGAAGGCGCCACCAACGCGATCGCCGACGAATTCGGCCGCGTGCTGGCGATCGACACCCGCGGCGAGGAGATCATGGCCTTCGCCACCGACCCCCTGATCATGAAACAGCGCTATCCCGTTCCCGGCTCCCCCTACGCACTCGCGTTCGCGCCCCGGCGCGACCTAGCCTGGGTCACACTGACCGCACGCAACCAACTCGTCGGCTACGACACGGCAGGCGGGCAACCGCGTGAAGTCCACCGCCTACCGACCGTCAGACAACCGAACTCGGTGGCGGTGAACCCCCAAACCGGGACGATCTACATCGCCTCGGCGACCGGGGACGGCCTACAGGTGGTACGAAATTGACCGACACCGGATCCACGGGGGCAGACCCCGACTGGGAGTACCAACCGCTGCGCCTACCAGCCGGGGTCTCCCGGCTCAGCGCGGCGACCAGGCTCAGCATCCACGCCGAATTCGCCGGCTGGGAACTCTCCCGCGTGCTGCTGTACTCCGACGGCACCCGCAAGGTATGGCTACGCCGCCGACGCACCACCCCGGGCCTGCCCAACCCACTGCCCTGAGGGGCGAACCCGGCAGTAAAGCCACCCGAAACCGCACAAGCCCACACCATCCCCACGGCCCGGGAAATCACGGCTCACGGAACCCGGTGCAACCACTCCTCGGTGGCGAACTTCTCGGAGATCAGCTCCTTGGCACGGCGCTGCTCGTTCTCGGTGATGCGGTCCTCGACAAGTCCGTATCGGGCACCGAAACCGCCCACCAGCCGATCGATCACCATCTGCCGCTCCAACCCGGTCTGACGCCGCAGCGGATCCACCCGCTTGACGACACTGCCGACCCCCTTGTCCGAGAGCTTCACTCCACCGACCCGCAGCACCTGCCCCAGCTTCTCCGCATCCACGTCGTAGGACATCGTCACGTGATGCAGTACAGCCCCCGCCGCCACCCGCTTCTGCGCCGCACCACCGATCTTGCCGCCGTCAGAAGTGATGTCGTTGAGCGGCTGGTACCACACGTTCAGCCCCAACTCCCGCAACACCTGCAGCACCCAGTCGTCGAGAAAGGCATACGAGGCCGCGAACGACATTCCCGCCACCAGCGAACTCGGTGCGTACAGCGAGTAGGTCACGGTGTTGCCCGGTTCGACGAACATCGCACCACCACCGGTGATACGTCGAACCACCTCCACCCCGTACCGTTCGGCGCTGGGCACGTCCACCTCATTGCGCACCGACTGGAAACTGCCGATGATCACCGACGGAGCGGCCCACTCCCAGAAGCGCAACGTGGGAGGCCGGTTCCCGGCCGCCACCTCCTCGGCCAACACCTGATCCAACGCCATGTGCATCAACGGCGAACGAGCCGACTCCCGCACCAACCGCCACTCGTGATCGAGCCACCCCGTCGACCCGGTCACCGCGCGCCGCACCGCCACGGCCACGGACTCGACGGTGAACCCCACCAACCGTGCCTCGGGGTCGAGTCCCTGCCGGACAAGAGCGGTCAGCGTCTCGGTGTCCGCATTCACGGAGGCGCCCCGCAACGACCGATTGAGATCTTCCAACGCCTCGTCGGGCTCCAGGAAGAAATCCCCACTGATCCGCACCCGACTCAATCGCTGGTCCACCACCTCCACATCGGCCGAAACCAGCTTCCCGTCCGGAACCTTGTACTCACCGTGCACCCGTGTACCTCACTCCCAGCGCCGCGTCATCCGTCCGAGAATCAACTCTAGGCAGCACAAGCCACGACTCCCCACGAGCGCTGCGAAGTTGTGAGATGCGGAACGAGTCGCGGTGACGTTCCTCAATCCGAGTACGTTTACCTCGAGGACACGCCAATCGGAATGCGCACGCAACGTGGGAGCCGCATGATGGGCGGATACAACCACCTCCCGCTAAGGAGTACACCGTGCACTCCGAGCAGAACGAAGCCAAGCACCCCGTCACCACCACTCCCCTCGATCAGGAAGCGATGCGGACGGCAGCACTGCGGATACCGAGGCAGAGCGCCTACCACTTCAGCGACACCACCACCATGTGGGAGTCTGATGATCTTGAGGAGACGCACTTCGTTCGCGGTTATGACTGAGTATTTATTCCGTATTTGGTAGGTGTTGTTTTACTTGGTTTTTATTTTATTCAAAACTGAAATGACAGCATGAATAAATTCACTGCACCACACCACGGGCAGCACCCTCGAGCGCGAGTGATCAGCCCACGTCCAGGAAACTGGCGATGGTCGAGGCGAAAGCTTTCTCACGCACCACACCGAGGTGATCCCCGGCGAGAGTGGACAGGGTCGCGTGTGGAAGTGCCTCGACGAGTCGTTCGGGATTCCGGGCCAAGTAGTCCTCGGTGCCCGCGATCAGCACGGTCGGGGCTGTGATCGCGTCCAGCTCGATCGGGGTGTCATGGACCGCCGCAGCCTGCGCTGCCAGCGAGGGAAGATCGGCACCGTTGGCCTCGGCGAACCGGCGGAACTCCGCGGCCGGCCCGGTCAGGTTGGTGGGATCGTCGGCACGCAGCGCCGAAACCAGCTCCCCACCACCATCCAACGCGCCGGTGTCGACCCCGCCGAGCTCGACGACAGCCCCACCGACCCCACCCACGACGAGGCGACGAACGCGTCGATCCCGACTGGCCGTAAGCAGCGAAACGATCGCACCCATCGAGTAGCCGACCAGATCGACCTCGGCCAGCTCCAGCCGATCGAACAACTCCTGGTGGTCACGGGACATGTTCCGCTCACCGAAGAAGGCCGGATCCCCGCTCTTCTGCGAACGACCGTGCCCGCGTGCGTCGACACCGACCACCCGCCGACCGGATTCGAGTAGCGCATCGACCACACCGGGCCCCACCCAGTTCGACTCCGTGCTCGCCGCGAAGCCGTGCTGCAGCATTACCCGAGGAACCCCTTCGGCGGCTACCCGTGGTTCCCAGGTGTGATACGCGATCTCGGCACCGTCGAAAGACGTGAAAACCGCCGTGTCCATACCGTTGCTCCTTGCGCTACGCGGACTGTCGTCGAGCACGAGCCCTGCCGGTGCCATACGACGAACGAAACCGTACCGCGTTGGTCGAAGGTGAACGACACCATCCGCGATCACGCCGAACGCACCAGCAACGGATCCCGGTGACGAGGTGAGCACAGAGAGCGGAACAACCGTGCTGAAACGCCCTGGCCCGGGAAGCACAGCGTGACAGAATGCCACTGATGAGCGATCTCGAGATCAGAACCGAGGATCCCAACTCCACGGAAGCAAGGGAACTGCTCGGCCGGCACCTGAGGTTCACTCGGGACCACAGCCCGGCCGAGGAGTGCTATGCGCTCGACGAAACGGGCCTCGACTCGAAGGACGTCTCCTTCTTCGGCCTGCGCGACAGCTCCGAGCTGCTGGCCATCGGCGCGCTCAAACGGATCGAACCGTTCCACCTGGAACTCAAGTCGATGCACACCACGGAGTCGGCCCGGGGACGCGGTGTGGGACGAACGATGTTGCGTCAGCTCGTGGAGTGGGCAGGCTCGAACGGCTACTCACGGATAAGCCTGGAGACCGGGAGCAACGCGGCCTTCACTCCCGCTCGCCTGTTGTACGAATCCGCCGGATTCCGGATCTGCGAACCGTTCGGGGACTATGCACCCAGCGCCAACAGCGTCCACATGACTCTTGAGCTGTAACTGTCCTCTTGTGCTCTGAAGCGTTATTGGTTTCTTTTCGTGGTTTGGCCTGTTTGATGTTGTGTTTTTATTTCGGTCAACACTGAAACGACAGATGTAATTTATCGAAAACGTACTACGGCACACGTCGAGTATCGGAGCGGCTTGCTCAGTCCGAGTCGTTCCCGTCCATCTCGCGCAGCACACTCTCGATCCGGTCACGCACCGTGTGAACGGATGTCGAGGTACGAACGACGCCGACAACGACCTCTCCGGTGTCGGTGGCCGACTCCGGAGACGAGACGCGCGTGTCTTCGGCCGTCACTTCGTGCAGCGCTTCCCGCAGCGCCGCACGCGCGTCGAACCCTCCCCCGCTCTTCAGCCAACGACGCAACACGTGGTTGTGCGTGGCCACGACCGTGGCGGCGGTGACAGCGGCCCGCAGCTCCGCGTCGGGCGGCTCCGAGAACCGTTGTCGGAGATAACGTGCGAAGACCCGCTGATAGCGATCGATGCTGACGATCTCGCGGTCACGCAACGAGGGAACCTGCCTGGTCAGTTCGAAACGCTTCAACGAAACCTCGGGATCGGCCAGATACATGTCCAGCACCGTCTCCGCTGTACGGCACACCACCGCCATCGGCGGCTCGGATTCCCCGGCCTGTTCGAGCTCGCGTACGACCCCGGCGAGACGCTCGTCGTGGTCCGGGAACACCACTTCCTCCTTGGAACGGAAGTGCCGGAAAAACGTACGTCGCCCGACCCCCACCGCCGCCACGATGTCCTCGACGGTGGTGGACTCGTAGCCCTTGGCGGCGAACAGGTCGAGCGCGGCCACGGCCAGCGCACCACGCAGTTGACGGCGTCCGTCCGCCGTACGGCCTGCGCGCGGCTTGGACTCACCGGAGTTCCCCTCGGACATGCCGGGAATGTAACAGGCCAGGATTGCTGATGGCACTCAGTGCCGCTAGCATCGCGACAACATGCCGCACCACGGCACTCGATGCCAATCTCAGGTGTGTTCCCAAGTCAGAAACAGCAGGAAGCCCGGCTACGGCCGTGTCACATACCAGGAGGACTCTCTCGTGGAATCGAGCTTCGACACCTACCAGCTCTCCGAAGAGCACGAAGCGCTCCGGGAGGCTGTTCGCTCTCTCTCGGAGAAGGAGATCGCACCCTACGCGGCGGAGTGCGACGAGCAGGAACGCTACCCGAGGGAGGCCTTCCACGCGCTGTCGAAGTCGGGGTTCGCCGGGGTTCACGTTCCGGAGGCCTACGGCGGGCAGGGAGCGGACTCCGTGGCCACCTGCATCGTCATCGAGGAGGTGGCCAGGGTCTGCGCCTCTTCCTCACTGATCCCGGCGGTGAACAAGCTCGGCACGATGCCGATCCTGTTGTCGGCCTCCGAGGACCTCAAGCACAAGGTGCTGCCCTCCATCGCGGCGGGTGAGCACACCGCCTCCTACGCGCTTTCCGAGCGGGAGGCGGGCTCGGACGCGGCCGCGATGAAGACGCGGGCACGCCGGGACGGCAACGACTGGGTACTCAACGGCACCAAGTGCTGGATCACCAACGGTGGGGAGTCCAGTTGGTACACGGTCATGGCGGTCACCGACCCGGACAAGGGCCCGAACGGGATCAGCGCTTTCGTCGTCCACGCCGACGACCCGGGCTTCGAGGTCGGCGGCAAGGAGAAAAAGCTCGGGATCAAGGGGTCACCGACCGCCGAACTCCACTTCAACGACTGCACCATCCCGGAGGACCGCATCATCGGTGAACCGGGAACCGGCTTCAAGACCGCGCTGCGAACCCTGGACCACACGCGCCCCACGATCGGGGCGCAGGCACTGGGCATCGCGCAGGGAGCACTCGACGCCGCCGTGGACTACGTCAAGGAGCGCAAGCAGTTCGGACAGGCCATCGCCGACTTCCAGGGTGTGCAGTTCATGCTCGCCGACATGGCGATGAAGATCGAGGCGGCTCGCCACATGATCTACGTCTCGGCGGCACGTGCCGAGCGCGAGGAGGGCAACCTCGGTTTCATCTCCGCCGCGGCGAAGTGCTACGCCTCGGACGTGGCCATGGAGGTCACCACCAACGCGGTGCAGTTGTTCGGTGGAGCCGGCTACACCCGCGACTTCCCGGTCGAGCGCATGATGCGCGACGCCAAGATCACCCAGATCTACGAGGGAACCAACCAGGTCCAGCGCATGGTGATGGCCCGCTCGCTGCTGAAGTGAGGATCGGCGCGACGTGAGACTCCGGCGCTCCGTCGATCTCGTGTCCGGCGGTCGGTCCGATCGTCGACCGTCGGACCAGGCCGGCGTCGCCACATCCCACGAAACACGTACGGCGGAACTTCGGCCGGTATCTCGACCACGTCCGTGGGCTGCAGACCTCGCCCACACCGAACGTTTCAGCCCGGTTCGAGCGGTCCACCGATCGCTTTGGTGCGTACTCAAGCGGGAGAACCCAGGACGCAATCGACCGCGGTGTGGAGCGTCTCTGCCTCGGACCGCAGGATCGACTCCTCGGCCGGGAGCGCCCGCTCGATCGACAGGCCATTGAGGACGGTACAGAGGAACCTGGCGCGTCGCGTGTTGTCGCCGTCGGCGAGCGCGCCCTCCTCGACCAGGACGCTCAACCAGTACTCGACACGACGCTGTCCCTCGCGCTCCATGCCCAGGTACGCAGCGCGGACCTCATCGGTCTGCTCGGGGACGATGAAAGTCCGGAAGACCGTGATCCAGGCCTCCCGCGCCTGTTCGCCGACCGTGGGGGTCAGCACGAGCCGCAGACAGTCGATCAGCCGTTCCCTGGCGGGGACGGTCCGGTCGTGGATCCGATCGTCCGAGACCACCTCGTCGTAGACGCGTGCGAGCACCGCGTCCTGCAACGCACGCTGCGTCGGAAAGTGGTGGCGGAGCGATCCGGTGCTGACACCGGCCCGCTCCGCCACCGCGCGCACGCTGAGCCGTGCCCCCGCGTCCTCGCTGATCATCACCGCGGCCGCCGCGATGATCCTGTCCCTTGAACTCATGTCCTGCTCGTCCGCCGTCAACCTCAACCTCCTCCAACACACTGTACTAGTACGCTGTGCTAGCGTGACTTCAGCAAACCAACACGGTGTGTTGGAGTATTCCACCAAGGGAATTGGAGAGGTGTTCGTGTTCGAGGAGTGGCGACGTCGACGTGCCGCGAGACGTGTACGCGAGGGTGACGGTCGAGCACTGCAACGCTTCCGTTGGTGGCAGCTGCCGGGACGCGCGCTGTTCCGACTCCGTCTGCCGCGCCCCTCGGGGACCCAGGTGGACTACGCGGTCGACGTGCGGCACTGGCAGAACCAGGGTTCCGGGAAGGTCGAGGCGCACCTCTACCTCGACGATCGGCAGCACGCCGTCTCGAAGCTCCCCGCCGTGTTTCCCGTCGAGGGCGGCACGATCGAGGTGGCGATGAGCGGTTTCGGGATCAAGCGCTGCCACTACGTGACCACCGGCGGTGCCGAGAAGCAGCTCGTCCCCGATTCCCGATCGGCGGAAGGACGCCGCGCACGCCTGGAGCGGGAACATCCCGTGGTCAGCCGCGGTATCGGTCTCCTCTCGCTGGTCCTGCTCCTGATCGGTGCCTGCCTACTCCTCCTGCAGATCGTCGAACCGGTTTCGCAGATCCCACCCGTCGCCCAGCGCTTCGGAAGCTTCGAATCCCCGATCCAACCGCCGCTGTGGCTCAACCTCACGCTCGGCGCCTCGGCTGCGGTAGCCGGTGTGGAACGAGCCCTCCGCCTGCGATACCACTGGCTGCTCGACGGTGCGGCGAACTGATCGCGAAGCGCCGCCGTGCCTCTCGCCGACCACGAACTCCCCGGGAGTGCGCAATGCCTACTCGTCCCCTCGACGCCTCCGCCCCGCCGATCGACACATCCCGACCGTTCGGCGCCCATGTCCGGATGAACTGGTGGAAACCCCTGGTCATCGTCTCGGTACTGCCGGTGGTGATGGTCCTGCTGCAGATCGTGTTCTACTACGCGGCCGCGGTGATCGCGGGGAGGGACGATCCGCTCACGAACGAGATGACGCCACTGACGCTTCTGGCGAACAATCTCAGCGTAGGGGTGACAGGCTTGCTGGCCTTGTCATTCGTGGTACGGCTCGCCGAGGTGCCCTGGCACAGCCTCCTGAGCTCGTCGCGACGGCTGGACTCCCGACGTTGGAAAGTGTATTCCGGCGGCTCCACTCTGCTGGTCGCCGCGGGTGTCGCGCTGGTGGCGCTCGTCGCTCCGGGCGACACCGGCTGGACCGGCTTCGAGATCACCAACACGACGGTGGCGCTTCTCCTCGTCGTCGTGCTGACCACCCCGCTACAGGCCGCCGGTGAGGAACTCATCTTCCGCGGCACGATGCTGCCTGCGATCGCGTCATGGGTTCCCGCAGCACGTTGGGCGCTGCTCACCGGGCTGGTGGGGTCGAGCATGGTGTTCGCGCTCATCCACGGGTCGGCCGATCCGTGGCTACTGGGTTATTTCACCGTCGTCGGTGTCTGTACGGGCCTGATGGCGGTGATCAGCCGAGGTCTCGAAGCACCGATCGCGTTCCACGTCTGCAACAACCTCGTGGTGACACTGCTCAATTCGCTGTTCGCCGACGGCGGCACGTCCACGTACGAAAGATCGGTGGGTGCGGGTGGACCGTCCTACCTGATCCTCGCCGCGGTCAATCTGGCGGTGGTCGGCCTGGTGTGGCTATGTGAACGTGGATGGCATCGCCCGGGGAGGTGGGAGGACCGCACTAACCACGGCTGAGCTGCGCGTCGACGAACTCGTCGACCTCCTCGTGGATGCGACTCAGCCCCCAGGCCCACCCCCATCGGTCCATCCCGGACAGTTCGCCGATTCCCCCGAGAAATCGGGCGCGCACTTCCTGGGACCAGAATCGCTCACTCGGTCCGAACTCCAGCACCACCCAGCCCCCCAATTTCTCGGGGGCCAGCGCCTCACCACCACCGCGGCTCACCCGGCCGGGGCGATAACGACTCCAGCCGCTGGACGGGCCCGCCAACCGCGCGAAGCCGTAGAACAACCCGCGCAGCTCCCCCACCGCGCAGTCCACCCCCGCACGGCGCCAACTGTCCAGTATCCGCACCTCTGCCGGAAGATCTTCGGAAAACACCGGAGAACCGCCCATCACCCCTCCCCTGTCGAGTCGGCACGACTCCCCCGGAGGGGTCAGTATGCGCCCGAGAAGCCCAGCTCGCACCGGAAGTTTTCCATCGGAATCACGTGGTTGAGCGTTTTCGAACCCGCGACCGGCTCAGTGCTTCGTTACGGTTTGACCAACCGGATTCGGCGGTGCCTGAGCAGCCGTACTTCAGCCAGGGGGAACTTCCGTGGTCGAGCAGCGCCAGCGTCCACCACGTGGGCGAACGCCGTCGCTGGGCAGCGCCAGCGGCGCCATGGCCGTGGCCACCATGGCCAGCAGGATCAGCGGACTGTTCGCCAAGGTGTTGCTGGTGTGGGTACTCGGTCTGGGAATGATCAACGACTCCTACACCGTGGCCAACACCCTGCCCACCGTGGTCAACGAGTTGCTTCTGGGGGGCGTGCTCACGAGCGTGGCCGTTCCGCTGCTGGTGGGCGCGCGGCAGAACAGTGCGGAGGAGGGCGAGTCCTACGCGCAGTGGATGATCACGATGGGCGTGGTTCTGCTGGTGACGGCAACGACACTGGCAGTGCTGGGGGCGCCGCTGCTGACCGAGCTGTACCTCGGCTCGCACACCCGTGCCAACAGCGGGTTGACCACGGCCTTCGCCTACCTACTGCTGCCGGGGATCGTGTTCTACGGCCTGTCGGCACTGCTGATGGCCATTCTCAACGTACGTCAGGTGTTCGGCCCACCAGCCTGGGCACCGGTGATGAACAACCTGGTGATCATAGCCACGGTGAGCCTGTACGCGGTGACTCCCGGCGAGATATCGGCCGATCCGGTGCGGATGGGGCAGGCGAAGCTGTTGATTCTGGGACTGGGCACGATGCTCGGAATCGCGGCACAGAGTGCGGTGATGGTGCTCTCGCTGCGTAGAACCGGTTTCCGGTTCCGTTGGCGGTGGGGTTGGGACCGGCGGCTGGCGGAGTTCGGTTCGCTCGCGGGTTGGGTGGTGCTCTACACCGTTGTCAGCCAGATCGGCATGATCGTGACCATCCGGGTGGCCGGACAGGGCACGTCGGGAAGCGTGGCGACGTTCCACTACGCGTGGCTGCTTTCGCAGGTTCCCTACGGGGTGCTGGGGGTCTCACTGCTGCAGGCGCTGATGCCGCGAATCAGTCGTTCGATAGCCGAGGGGGACACCGAGGGATTCGTCCGCGACGTGGGGTTGGGGTCGCGGTTGAGTGCGATCCTGCTGATGCCGGTGAGCGCGTTCATGCTCACGGCGGGATCGGGTATAGGGGTGGCGTTCTTCTCGCTCGGCCAGGGCAGTGTCGGCGCCGCGGACCGTCTCGGGATCACGCTCGGCGTGGCAGCGGCCGGAATCGTGCCGTTCTCGATCACGATGCTGCAGCTGCGGGCGTTCTACGCGATGAAGGACGCCCGGACGCCGATGCTGATCAACGTGATCATGGTCGTGTTCCGCACCGTCGTGTGCTACACGCTGCTGATGTGGTTGGATCCGCGCGACCTGGTGATCGGCGTGGCACTGGCCATGTCGTTGAGCTTCCTCGTGGGCGCCGCCGTGGGCCAGTGGTGGTTGCACATCCGACTCGGGCGGATACAGACCAGACGGACCCTGGTCGGGGTTGGGTGGTCGCTGCTTGCCTCGGTAGTGGGATGCGGAGTCGCGTACCTCGTCTGGCACTGGCTGGGAGGGAGTATGCACGGACTCGGTGACGTGGCCACGGCCTGGGTGGGCCTGGGAGTTCGCGGCACGCTCGTGCTCGGCCTCGGCTTCGGACTGATGCTGTTGTTGCCGATACCGGAGATGACCATCATCCGGCAACGACTGCGGGGACTGCTGAACCGGGTGTGACCTGCTCCCCTTTCCACTGCCGCACGGCAGGTCCCGGCTCGCGGAAGTACGCGATCGTGAAGTTGCCACGAGGTTGGTAAGCGGCGTACACGGGCGCCGGAGAACCTACCGGAAGCGAACCCTGGATACCGTCCCGCGGTCGTATCCCACGTCGGAAGTTCCCGCGATGAGTTGCTTCCGATGCTGGTAGATCTCGGAATCTCTCTCTATCCTTGCGGACAAGACGGCTGGTGAACGGCTGCATACCGACTGTGCGCAGGTACTGGCCAAGGATGTCTTCGATGGCCGGCGCCTGGTGGGCGTGAACCGAGAGGAGCGCGATGCGCAGGGTATTGCAGATGAGCAGTGACACGTTGTTCCAGGCTCTGCCGACGGCGATGGCGGTGCTGGATGAAAACGAGCGTGTGTTGGCGGTCAACGAGTCGCTGTGTGCGCTGCTGGGCCGCACCCACGAGAACCTTGTCCGGCGCTCGTCGATGGAGTTGCTCTCACCACATGACCGCGGCAGCACTCTCACGGCGTATGCCGGTGGTGTCGGCACGGACCGCGGTGGCGACGGGTTGACGCGTCATCAGCGACGGTTGCGGTGTGCCGAGGGGCGGACGGTGTTTTGCGATGTGCACGCCACGTTCCTGGCGTACGAGGGGTGGGCCGGTGTGTGGCTGGTGGCCTTCATCGATGTCGGGCAACGTCACCACTACACGCAGGCCCTCCACGCCGAGACCGAACATGACGAGCTGACCGGGCTGCTCAACCGCAAAGGCGTGCGCCGCCTACTGGACCAGCAGCTGTCCGACGAGGGACAGCGTGAGGGCGCTGTGCTGTTCTGCGATCTCGACAACTTCAAGCGCATCAACGACACGCTGGGGCACACGGCCGGAGACGATCTGCTGGTGCGGCTGGCACAACGATTGCAGCAGGGGTTGCCGTCGGAGTGCGCGGCGGCACGGCATTCCGGCGACGAATTCCTCATCGTATGCCCGGACGTGGCCGCCCACGGCGGGCCGCTGGAGCTGGCCGAGAGGATCTCGGTGCTGCTGCGCACGAATATGGCACGGGAAGACCATTTGATCGCGGTCTCCGCCTCGATCGGAATCGCCACCACGAGCGATCCCGGGGTTGAGCGGCCCGAGGAGCTACTGCGATTGGCCGAGGTGGCCATGTACCAGGCCAAAGACCACGGCACCGGACATGTTTTCCGCGCCAATGCCGGCTTGAGCACATCGCTGGAACGCGAGGCCAACTTCGAACAGGAACTGCGCCAGGCGCTGGCTCGCGATGAGCTGACGCTGCACTACCAGCCCATCGTCGACCCCACCGGCCGCGTGCACAGCGCGGAAGCGCTGCTGCGTTGGCCGCATCCGCAGCACGGCCTGCTGTCGCCGGGGACGGTCCTGCCCGCCGCTCGCAACGCCCACCTGGTCTCCGAACTCGACCGGTGGGTTTTGAGCGCCGCCGCGCGTGAAGCGGCAATCTGGCCCGACCAACAGGGGCGGCCCGTGGCGGTGACGGTCAATCTCAGTAGCACGCTGCTGCACGAGCCCGATTTCGCAGCGCAGATCGAACGGATCGTGCCCGCGACCGGGCTGGATTGGCACCGGCTCGTCCTGGAGATCACCGAAACCGACCTGCTCGATCTCGCCCCGGCCACCCTGACAGCCATGCACGAACTCGCGGAGCGGGGCGTGCGGTTCGCCCTGGACGACTTCGGCACCGGCTATTCGTCCTTGGAACGCCTCAAGGAACTTCCCGTCCAGATCCTCAAACTCGACCGCACCTTCGTGGCCGGTCTGGAGCGGGAAGCGGTCGATGCCGCCATCGCCGGCGCTGCCCTGAGCATCGCCCAGGCCCGGAACATGACTTGCGTGGCCGAAGGAGTGGAAACCACCGGCCAGCTCTACCAGCTGGCGCGAATCGGATTCACCGACTACCAGGGCTTCCTGTTCGCGGCAGGCGTCCCCGCTGCCGAGCTGCGCGCTCTGATCCAGCGTCCCCCCACCCTCGCGGCCCGCAAGGAGGCGGGGAGCCGCCCGCACCCCATCGAAACCCAACCCGCGCCCGACGATCCCGACACGATGCCCCGCACACCGACCATCACACCGCCGAGCCGGCGAACGACCGGCGAAGTCACCACCGCGGGTGCCCCTGTTCCGGACGGGCACGAATGCTGGATCTTCCGAGACCACGAGGAGTTTCGCACCCGCGCCCGCGAGTACGTCCGGGACGGACTCAGCCACGGGTACCGGATCGAATACGTGGACCACGCCCCCGCCTCGCGGTTACGGGCACAACTCGCCGCCGACGAGATCCTCGGCCCAGCGATGGAAACGGGCGCGATGAGCGTCGCAACCATCGAAGAGTTCTACCCCACCAGCGACGGGGGGATCGTCGACGCCGAAGCGGCCATGGACGCCCGCCTCACCTCCGCCGAGAAGGCGCTCGCCGCCGGCTACACCGGTTTTCGGGCCATCGTCAACGCCACAGCCATGGTCACCACCCCCGACCAGCGCGCGGCCTTCGCCTACTACGAATACCTGTGCGACCACGTGATCAGCACCGAACCCGTGACCGCACTGTGCGCCTACAACCTCACCGAGCTCGGCAGCGCCGCTGTCGCCGAGATGGCCTGCCTGCACCCGGTAACCACGCCCACCGCCAGTCCCTTCCGCCTCTACGCCGAAAGCACTGACGAACACACCGACAACGAATACGACACCCGCCTCGCCCTGACCGGGGTGCTGGACCTACCCTGCGCCAACCTGTTCACCGCCGCGCTGGAGCACACCCGAGCCCACAACCTCCTGATCAACGACCGCGGCCTCGACATCCTCGACCCCCGCGTCATCCACGCCCTCGACCAGCATGCCCGCGCCCACCACAAACACGTCACCCTGCGACTGACACAGCCCTTGAGCACCCGGCTGCGGCCGCTCCTCCACAACCTCACCCACACCCGCATCGAAACCCACCAGGCGTAACCCACCCTGACCGCGACCCCACCCGCACGGAATGTGCTTTCCGACTTCGAGGAAACGTCTGAAGTCACGGCTTGCCGGGGATCCTGCTCGGCTACCACTCGGACGCCAGGAGGCTCTCGCAGAAGGAGAAGCGAGGTTACCCGGCCCGACGCGTGCGGTCATCCCGCGGCTCGCGCCCGTTCGGTCCGCAGCTCGGTGAGTTCCGGGAAAGGAGCCAGTTCGGACAACGGCTCCCCTACCGCCCAGGACAGCATCGTGTCCGCCAACGCCGGATTCCGCGCCAGCGCCGGGCCGTGCAGATAGGTGCACACGACACGCCCGCTGACAGCCCCCTCGGTGTCCTCGGAGCCGTTGCCGATGCCGTGCAGCACACGTCCCAGTGGACGGGCCGCCGGACCGACCGTGCTCCTGCCGAGGTGGTTCTCGAAGCCGGTGAGCAGCCCCAGACCGTGCTCCTCGGAGCGCGTGCTCAGTTCGCCGATGGCCCGGTTGGGACCGGGCTCGGTGGAGATGTCGATGAGTCCCAGTCCGTGCTGAGTGGTGCCGTCACCGGTGGTGAAGCTGGTGCCCAGCACTTGCAACCCACCACAGACCCCGAGCACGACCGCCCCCGCGTTCACGGCCCGCCGGAGTCCGTCACCACGTGCCAGGAAGTTCACCGCGGCCTGTTGCGCGACGTCCTCGCCACCACCGAGCAGATAGATGTCGCAGGACTCGGGCAGGGTTTCGGCCGAGGACAACACGGTCACGATCTCGGCGCGATAACCTCTCCAGCGAAGCCGTTGCGCGAGTACCAGGGCGTTTCCCCGATCCCCGTAGGTACCCAGCAGGTCGGGCACCACGAGTGCGATGCGGATCGCCGAATCGTCGGTCAATGTTGTTGCCTCTTCGCGAACAGGTCCCGGAAAGCAGTGTAGTTGGCGATGATCTCGACCGAATCGGCCGAGTCCCCGATGGTGGCACTGTGCAGTGCTCGCTGCACGTTCGTGGCGATTTCGCAGTTCACTTCCGCGTAACGCAGTCGGACGGCCAGATCCAGCGCCCGCTCCCCCGTGACGACGACCTTCCTTCCAGCCAGCCGCTCGAACTCGATGTCCCACAACCAGGAGACGTCGTGTCCGTCGGCCTGCCTGCTGTTGACGACCAGGATCAGCGGGCGGTCGTTCTCGGCCACCAGGTCGAGCATCTCGAGCCAGCTGGCCGGGTTCTTCGCCAGCAACAGCCGCACGTCGTGTCCGGCCATGGTCGTGTGTTCGTATCGGCCGCTGGCATCGCGCAGTCGACGGATACGGTCGAGCGCCTCGGCGCGGGGTATGTCCAACGCCGCGGCGGCCGCGAGCGCGAAAGTGGCGTTGACCCGATTGACCTGCCCGGGCAACGGCAGGGATAGTTGCTCGCTCGCCCCGTCCGGAGCGGTGAGCCCGCCCGCGTCGACCGTCCAGTCGGCGTGGGGCCTGCGCAACCCGCACACGCACTCCCACGACTGGTCGAGTTCCCCGAGGAAGGCCCCGCACCTGGGGCAGTTGAGCGCGTCGTGTTTCCAACGGCAGCCGCCCGAGACCCAGGTCACGTGGGGATGGTCGGCCGCGACCGAGACGATGTTGGGGTCGTCGGCGTTGGCGACCACCCGTGCACCCGGTGCCTGCCGCAGCGCGCGCCGCAGGCTGGACTCCACGCTGCGAATCTCCCCGACACGATCGAGCTGGTCACGGCTGAGGTTGAGCAGCAGAATCACCGAGGGCTGGAATCGGTCGGTCAGCTGGGCCAGATGCAGCTCGTCGACCTCCAACGCGGCATACGGCGCTCGTGGCTCGGCCATCAGGGCGGCGACGTGGCCGTCGAGCATGTTGGCCCCGGTGGCGTTGCTGACCGAGGCCCCACCGGCACGCAGCGCCTGGGCCACCATGTGGGTGGTGGTGGTCTTGCCGTTGGTGCCGGTGATCACCACGATTCGTTTGTCCACGACCAGTCGTGTGAGCAGATCCGGTTGCAACGCCAGTGCCACTCGGCCTCCGATGATGCCGCCGCTTCCCAGCCGCAGGCTTCTGGAGGTGGTCGTGGCGAGTCTTCCCGCCGCCAGTGCCGTGCCGGTGCGGAGTCGGGACAGCACGTCGGCCCGCCGCGCACGTCGCGCGGAAACCACTCGCCAACGCTGTCCGGGATCCGGTGCGGACGGTGTGTGCTGTTGTGATTGACCCGTTGGTTCGCTTCGCTCGCTCCGGCGGGTCGTGTTCGTCATCGACCGGTCCTTTCCTCGACGCGGCGGACTGGGGGCGGCACCGTGATCCGACGGCGGGGCGGGCTTCGTGACTTCGTCTCACTGTCGTCGTCAGCGCGATCGTTGGCCGCTGATCGCGTAATGAGGAGTCGGATACCGAAAATCGCGGCCAGTGTCGTTCCCACGGCGACGGCAGCGATACCCACCCATTCCCGGGGTAACGCGACGGCCAGCTGTAGTGCCGCCGCGAGACAGGGCAACTGTTCTGCGAACATGATTCATCGTGTCCGTTTCCGCGCGTTCACACCTATGACCGGCGGCTTCTGAGTCCGCTCTCACACACCTTCCGAATCCGATTCGTGGATCGTTTCGATCTCACTAAGGGTGAACCCTCGACCACAGTTTACTCCGAATCGCCGACATCGGGAGTCGACACTCATTCCCGCCATATATCTCCCCCAAAAGAATGACACCACACAACGGAGTTACCGCGTGTGATTAAAACACGAAAATCAACAGTTCACTGTTCGTATTCAACGGCTCGTCACACAACAGTCCCACCTTCCCGATAGAAATCGAGGCAACACGCAGTAGCAGAAACCGAAGGACGATCCAAAACGGACCCGAACACCCGAATGACATCCACTTGACTCGAACGAGTGAGTGAAACACGCTTGAACCACCGTCGAGGAAATCCGCCGGAAAACGGCTGGTTCGCCGCGTGCGCACCAGCGTACCGAGGAGGCACCGATGGAGATGATCGTGCTGCTGTTGCTGTCGGGTTTCGTCGCGCTCGGAATCGGGTGGACGGTTTGGGACATCCACATCGACAGACGCAGGTAGCGGTTCGCCCTCGGGGAACTGATCACGTCGGCGGGGGATCGGCGAATCTACCCCGAAGCATCCCCGTGGCCTGGCCGACTTCGATGAGATAACCGTCCGGGTCGCGCAGATAACAACGCAGCTCGGCCCCCCGATCCACCGGAGGAGTCAGGAATTCGGCTCCCCGCTCGCTCCAGTCACGATAAACGGCCCAGATATCGGCGACGCGTATGTTGAGGAAACAGGACACCGGATCTCCGTCGGCCGGCGGACGCAACGTGGTTTCCGGCTTGTCCGGAGTGGGACCGCCTCCGGGATTCATGATCAACCAACTGTTGGCCACACTTAGCGTGCACGGATTCTCCTCGAGCACCACTCGGCCGCCGACGACATCCCGGTAGAAAGCGCGCGAGCGGCTCACGTCGCTGACCGTGAGAAAGTGGGTCAGCAGCATTCCCTCGCTCGGTGCCGGGAATTCCTGGACACTCATAGTCACCTCATCCGTTCCGCGAAATCGATATCGAAGACGAGGCAGCACGGCGAACCGGGATCACCGCGGGGAGGCTCGTCGCTTCGGGTCGTCCTCCAACGCCCGGCGGTCCCAACCACCGCATTCGGCCGCGGCTTCGTAGGTGGTGCGCAGGAACTCCGCGAGCATCCGCTCCGGTGAGGACGCGGTTCGAACGTCCTCGTAGGGCAGCAGGAACTCGCCCTGCTCGAAATGGGCCGCCGCCGGACCGACCGGGTAACGGTCGAATCCCGGTGGCTCCGGGTAGGCGTAGGCATAGAACGCGCCCTCGGCTCCGCCTCCCGGCCAGAAACCGCAACTGCTGAGCTCGTGCGAGTAGCCCTCGACCATGACCCAGTCGCCACAGTTGGGAGCCCCACCCGGGTGACGAGGTGCCGCACGTCCGGAGAAACGGGTCACGGCCAGATCCATGGCTCCCCAGAAGAAGTGCACCGGGCTCACCTTGCCGATGAAGCGCGACCTGAAATCGCTGAACACCCGGTGCGCACACAACAACTGCCGCCAGAACAACCACGCCTTGTCCGGTTCGTAGGAGGCGTGCTCGGTGTCGGTGTCGAAGGGCAGGGCCCGCACCACCTCGTTCGGGGTACGGCTCACCGTGAGCCGTATTCCGAGTTCGTCCAGCGCCGCCATCGTCTCCCGGTAGAAGTCGGCAACGGTTCTGGCGGTAAGAGCGATCTCACGTCGCCCACCGTCACTGCGACGGATCAGCAACCTGTGCTCGTGGAAGTCGAACTCGATGTCGAACACATCGTCGTAGTACGGGACCGAGTCAGTGGTCAGACCACGAGCCGAGACGTAGAGCGGCACCTGCCACCAGTGGTTGATCATCGGTTGGCAGGCCAGCTTGATTTTCCCGACCAGCTGTAACCACATGTGCAGGGTGTCGCGGGTATCGCTCCAGTCCTCGACCCGCAGTTCGGGCCAGTGCGGTTCCCGTTCGGTTCGTGTGCTCGTACCGTTCATCACCTCTCCCTCCCCGACCTGTTCCGAGCCGGCGGCCGAATCCGGAACATCGGCGCTTCGCGGGAGGTGGTCAACTCGCGTCCGACCCCAGGAGGCCGTCGTCGAGAACGACCGCCGGAAAACCGCGCGGCATCGTTCACCTCGTGCGCTGCGCGGGTGGGGGCGTGAAAGTGATCTCCTCGTCCGGAGCGGGAACCCTGAGCGTGGGCAGCACCTGCTCGATCTCGGCGCGGGAGGGCTCCAGCCACGGAGGGAGTTTCAACGCCCTGCCCAACTCCATCAACGGCTCGTCGACGGTGAAACCCGGTGGATCGGTGGCGATCTCGAACAACACGCCACCGGGTTCGCGGAAGTAGATGGAGTGGAAGTAGCGACGATCCAGCACCGGGGTCACGTCGAGCCCCTGATCCAGCAGCGTGTTCCGCCAGTCGACCTGTTCGGCGTCGTCGGAAGCACGCCAGGCGATATGGTGCACGGTACCGGCCGCGACCATCCCCAGCGGGGCTTCGGGGCTGCACAGCACGTCCACCATCGCGCCGGAGCCACCGGCACCCGTGGCGAATCGGAACCGCGCGCCGGACTCCTCCACGAGTCGGAACCCCATGGTCTCGGTCAACAGCTCAGCGGTGTGCTCATGCCCGATTTCCGTCACGGTGACCGAGTGGAGTCCCCGTATGGCGTACTCGGGCGGGATGGGTCCTTCCTCCCAGGGCGCGCGGGAGTCCGCCTCGGGATGCCCGACCAGCTCGATCAACAGACCGTCCGGATCGGCGACCGTCAGGGTCTCCTCGCTCGACCTGCTGGTGGGGGTGCCGACGTTCACCTCGAGACCGTCGAGATGCTGCTGCCACCACCCCAGCGAATGCTGCGGAACGGAGAAGGCAACGGTCGTGGTCTGCCCGGCACCACGACGTCCACGCGGCGCCGCGGGCCAGGGGAAGAAGGTGATCAGTGTCCCGGGCTGACCCGATTCACCCCCGAAGTAGAGGTGATAGGTGTCCGGAGCGTCGAAGTTGACGGTCCGTTTGACCAGCCGCAGCCCCAGTGCGGTTCGGTAGAAATCCGCGTTGCGCTGTGGATCCGTAGCGATCGCGGTCACGTGGTGTAATCCGCCTGGCGTAGTCGGCATGATCTCCGCCTCCCTCGCTGGCACCCGCTACGGTTGTCGGAGCAACCGACGGGACGGCTGTGGCTGTTCGCCCCATCCTCCGGTATCTCCGTGCTTCTCGCAGCGCACGCGACTACCCAAGGGGAAAACGAGGCAGCGGTGCCACCGTCACTGCTCGGATCGGCTGTCCTGTCGCTGCGGCACCACCGTGTAGTAGGGATCCCGAGCCGTCTCCCGCCCCGCTTCGAACACCCCATAACGAGTGGCGGCCGACGCGGCGGTGCCACTGACACCCACCAGCACCGCCACGCTCCCGCTGCGCCGAGCGAACAGCGCACCGAGGGCGCATCCCGCTGCCAGCACGCGAGCCGTTCGCAACGTAGTGCCCGCCCTGCCCGTGCGGTAAGCCTCGGCGATCCTGCCGGCCCGCTGTTCCAACACTCGGCTCGCGAGCAGTTCGCCGAGGGACCCGAGCACGGCCATTCGCCGCGCCGGAGCGGCCTCCGACCGCGGTGCCAATCCCGTTCCCAGCGCACCGGCCGCCGCCACCGAACTGAAAGCGAATACGAAGGGAAGCTCACGACGAGTCTCGTGCCAGCCGGGCACCGCTGTGTCGGCGAGCAGCACCGCCGTGTAGGTCGTCATCGCCGGAGCCAGTACCGCTGCGAATCCGGCCGTCACCCTGGCGAGAGGACGAGCGAACCCGGTGATCTCGGAGATCGCGACGGCACCGCTGAGCGCGGAGAACGGAGCGAGGATCCAGGATCCCACGCTCAACGGCGAGGTGGGTTTGAACACGCGCAACATGTTCAGGAACCGTCGCGGCCGGCCGAGATCGTGAATGAGCGCCAGCACACTGGCACCGGAGCCTCCCGCCGCACAGAGCAACCCGACCCGGCGCAGCCGGGAATACCCACGTAGCTGGGCGAGGGCCCCCATGACGGACGAGGCGCCCGCCATGCCTCCCAGATAGAGATAGGCGGGCACGTCGGGAACCTTCCAGGTCGGTTCCTTGATGATCGGCCTGCCGTAGTACGAGCGAAACGGCTCCCGCGCTTCGTCTCCCGCACTCCGGTCGGAGCCCTCCGCACTCGCACCGCGGTCCGCTCGCGCCTTCAACGACGACCTCCCAGGAAACAGGCCGCTACGGTCAACGCGGCCGTAGCGGCGGCGATCGCGGCGTGTGCGGCCATGGCGGGCAGATCCCGGGTGGTGACCACCGGGTCCGGTGGCAGACCGTAGACCTCGGGCTCGTCCAACAGCAGGAAGAACGCCCCGTCACCCCCCACACCGTCGGTGGGGTCCTGCCCGTAGAGCCTGGCCTCGGTCATCCCCTGCTCGTGCAGCTGTTCGAGGCGTTGCTCGGCCCGCTGCCGCAACTGGTCGAGCGGGCCGTACTGAATGGACTCGGTGGGACATGCGGTGGCACACGCCGGAGCGAGTCCCGAACCGAGCCGGTCCTGGCACAACGTGCACTTGAACGCTCCGCCGTTGTCGGGATGGATGTCGATCACACCGTAGGGGCAGGCGGGAACGCAGTAACCACACCCGTTGCACACGTCGTCCTGCACCACGACCGTGCCGTACTCGCTGCGGATCAACGCTCCCGTCGGACACACGTCCAGACAAGCCGCATGGGTGCAGTGCTTGCACACGTCCGAGGACATCAGCCAACGCACCTCGGTGGCCTCGGAGTCCGCGGCCTCTTCCTCGAGCGTGTTCGGGGCTCCCACACCGGGCATCCCGATATCCACGCGGGCACGCGTGGAAGGGTCGATCCGCTGTTCGACGAAGGCCACGTGCCGCCACGTGGTGGCACCGAGGTCGGTGGTGTTGTCGTAGGACATGCCGGTCAGATCCAGCCCGTCCTCTTCCAGCAGGTTCCACTCCTTGCAGGCGACCTCGCACGCCTTGCACCCGATGCACACGCTGGTGTCGGTGAAAAACCCCATCCGCTCGGGATGCCGCTCCGAGTAGCCCGCCTCGGCGCTGGGATCATCCAGCGGGCCGCTGAGCCGGTTGCCTCCCGCCGGAGCGGCTGCGGCCCCGGACGCGGAGGTACCAGCGTCGCCACCGGGCTGTGCAGCACGTGCGAGTCCGAACAGCGGGTGTTCGGCAGCGCCGTCAGGACTCATCCTCACCTCCGTCGGTGTCGCTCGCGTCCTGGTACCGGGCATCCGCCGCCGAAGGCGGGTCGTCGGTGCCGGTGTCCTCGGTGATGCCCGCCCGTGCGCGGTAGGTGGCGAGCAGCGTCTCGAGTTCCGCACCGCGTGGTCTGCTGCCGGGACGGATGTCGCAGGTGCCCGCTTTGGTCTCCATGATGTGCACGGTGGGGTCGAGCGCGACCCCGAGCAACTCGTTCGCGGCGTCACCGGTGGTCAACCCGTTGGGACCCCAGTGCCAGGGGATGCCGATCTGGTGCAGTGTCCTGCCGTTCGAACGCAACGGACGGATCCGCTGCGTGATCAGCACGCGTCCCTCGATCGCTCCGCGTGCGGTGATCACCGTGGCCCAGCCGAGGTGAACCAGCTCGCGCTCGGCCGCCAGTTCCGGGGAGAGTTCGAAGAACATGGCCGGGGCCAGCTCGGCCAGGTGCGGCAACCACCGACTCATCCCGCCCGCCGTGTGGTGCTCGGTGAGCCGGAAGGTGGTGAACACGTAGGGAAACACCTCCGCTCCCGGTTCGGCACCGCTGGGTTGATACCGGTTCTCCGGGCGGTGGTACAGCTGCCGCGCGGGGTTTCGCTGCGTGGAGTGCAGCGTGTTGCGCAGCGGTGATTCCTGCGGTTCGTAGTGGGTGGGCAACGGCCCGTCGCGCAGTCCGGCGGGTGCGTACAACCAGCCGAGCCCGTCGCCCTGCATGACGAAGGGGTCGGTGCCGCGCAGCGCGTCAGGGCCGTGTGCGTCGGGGTCCGGCAGGTAGTCGGGGGGTTTGGTCGCCTCGAAATCGGGCACGTCGTGGCCGGTCCAGCACCGCTGTTCTGCGTCCCACCAGACGTAGGCCTTGCGTTCGCTCCACGGTCTGCCCTGCGGATCCGCGGCGGCGCGGTTGTACAGGATCCGCCGGTTGGCGGGCCAGGCCCAGCCCCACTCGGGGGCGACCCAGGACTGCCGCTCACCCGGTTCCCGCCTGGCGGCCCGATTGATCTCACCCGCGTAGACGCCGCAGTAGATCCAGCACCCCGAGCGCGTGGAGCCGTCGGAACGCAACCGGGTGAAGGAGGACAGCGCCCGTCCCTCGACATCGGTGCCGTTGATCTCGCGGAGCACGGCGTCCGCGCTGGGTTCGGCGATGTCTCCCTCGGTGGGATAGTCCCAGGTCAGTTCCAGGACGGGGCGGTCGCGTTCGCGCTGGTCCGCGTCGCGTTCGAGCCGTCGGGCCGCGAGCTTGGACTTGATCCGCAGTCCCAGGTGGTAGAAGAACCACAGGTCGCTGCGCTGGTCCTCGGCAGGTTCGACGGCCTTGTGGTGCCACTGCAGCATGCGCTGGGTGTTGGTGAACGTACCGTCCTTCTCGGTGTGCGCGGCCGCGGGCAGGAAGAACACCTCGGTGCCGATCTCGGGCGGCGTGGTCTCACCGTTGTCGATCTCCGGCCCGTTCTTCCAGAACGTGGCGGTTTCGATCATGTTCAGATCGCGCACCACCAGCCAGTCCAGACTGGCCAGCCCCATGCGCTGCTGGTGCGCGTTGGCGGTGCCCACGGCCGGGTTCTCGCCGATGACGAAGTAGCCGCGCACCCTGCCCTCGATCTGGTCGATCACGGTGCGGAAACTGCCGTGGTCACCGGTGAGCCGGGGCAGGTGGTCGAACCGGAAATCGTTCTCGGCGGTGGCGTACTCGCCCCACCAGGCTTTGAGCAGGCTGACGACGTAGTCGCGGATGTTGCCCCAGTACCCCTTGTCGGCGGCGTTGGTGGCCACGAACCCGTCCAGCGAGAGGTTCGGGTGTGCCTGCGGCATCGGGATGTAGCCGGGCAGCAGGTCGAATAGGGTGGGGATGTCTGTCGAGCCCTGGATGCTGGCGTGACCCCGCAGCGCGAGAATCCCACCGCCGGGTCTGCCGATGTTGCCGAGCAACAGCTGCAGAATGGAGGCAGCCCGGATGTACTGCACCCCCACCGTGTGGTGGGTCCAGCCCACCGCGTAGGCGAAGGCGGTGGTGCGCTCCCTTCCGGAGTTGGCGACCAGCGCCTCGGCGACCTCGTGGAATCGCCGCTGGTCGATGCCACACAGCTGTTCCACGAGCTCCGGGGTGTAGCGGGCGAAGTGGCGCTTGAGGATCTGGAACACGCAGCGCGGATGGGTCAGGCTCGGATCGGTCTCCGGTTCCCCGCGAGGTGTCGACTCCCCCTCCGAAGCCGCTCGGTCGGGATCGGGTGAACCGAAGACGCCGTCCCACTGGTCACGCTCGCCCGCGGCCGGGTTGATCCGCGCCCCTTGGTAGTACCAACTGCTCTGGTCGTAACTGCTTCCGGTGAAACCGGAGAACACACCGTCGAGGTCCTCGGTGTCGGCGTAGGACTCGTCGACGATCGTGGCCGCGTTGGTGTAGGCGGCCACGTACTCGTGGAAGTAGTGCCCACCCCGCAGCACGTGGTTGATCAGCCCGCCGAGCAGGGCGATGTCGCTGCCCGCTCGTAGCGGAACGAACGTGTCGGCCATGGCCGAGGTGCGGGTGAATCGCGGATCGATGTGAATTATCTTCGCGCCGCGCCGTTTGGCTTCCATCACCCACTGGAACCCGACCGGGTGTGCTTCGGCCATGTTGGACCCCTGAATCACGACGCAGTCGGAGTTGCGCAGGTCCTGCTGGAAGGTTGTGGCCCCACCACGGCCGAACGAGGTTCCCAGACCGGGAACCGTGGAGGAGTGTCAAATGCGGGCCTGGTTCTCGATCTGGATGGCTCCGAGGGCGGTGTAGAGCTTCTTCATGAGGTAGTTTTCCTCATTGTCCAGCGTGGCTCCGCCCAGGCTCGCGATTCCCATGGTGCGGCGCAGCCGCGTACCGTCCGAATCGGTCTCCTGCCAGGTCTCGTCCCGGGTGCGGATCACCCGCTCGGCGATCATGTCGACCGCGGTGTCGAGGTCCAGTTCCTCCCACTCGGTGCCGTACGGCCGCCGGTAGGCGACCCTGGTTCGCCTGTCGGGCGAGGTCACCAACGAGCGGCTGGCCGAGCCCTTCGGGCAGAGCCTGCCCCGGCTAACCGGCGAGTCGGGATCGCCCTCGATCTGGGTGACGGCCCCGTCCCGCACGTACACGCGCTGCGCGCATCCCACGGCGCAGTAGGGGCACACCGAGCCGACCACCTCGTCTGCGTCCTCGGTGCGGGCGTGCTCGCGGTCGGTGGCCGCGGAGCGGGCCGCCTGCCCGCGACCGAGCGGGTCGGAGCCCGTCAACTGGCGCAGCACGGGCCAACGCAACCATTCCCGCATCGCCGATCACCAACTCTCGCCACCTCTCCGGCGATGCTGCGCCCGCCGGAGAGGTGGCGCAACCGCGAGGCTTCCGCTTCCCAACCAGGCTGCCGATCCACGCACTCGGGCGAGCCAGTGGCGGGGGTTTCGCCGGATGTGCTGAACCCGGCACACGCGGAGTGCGCGGTGCGGTACGTTCCCGATGGGCAACTGATCACGCTGCCGGGCGAGCGCATGACACGTACGAGTGACCTTCAGAGGGAAGGCGTGGCCGACGAGGCGAACGGGCAGTCGAGTACGGGCGAATCGAGTGGTTCGGGAACGAACGCTCAGTCCGGGATGGATGCGGCGGACCAGGCGGCGATGGACGCCGAGATGCAGGACGTGGCCGACAGCGCGCTGTTCCCCGGCCCCGCCGGGCTCGCCAAGGAGATGGCCGACATCGCCCGGATCGCCGAACGCGCCAACACCAAGGCCGAACTGGCCCAGGCCATCAGCGACAACACGCGCATGGTCGTCGACCCCGACGAGGTAGACGCGCTGGCGGGGTTCTTCGAGGAGAAGGCCAGTGAATTGGAAGACCGCCAGAGGGAGGTCAGCGAATTGGCGAGCGTATCTCCACCTGGAACCGACCCGGTCAGCACAGGAGCCGCGGCGATCCACGGCGAAGTCGCCTCCGGGGACGACCGGTCGTACATGCCCAACTACCTGAAACTCGCGAAGGTGTTCAACGACACCGCAGCGAGCCTGCGCTCCAGCGCCGAGCAGACCCGCACCGACGACGCCAACGCCGCCGACAGCTTCAACCGGGGAATCCAGAATGCGTAACACCCTCACCACAGGAATCTCCCTGGCAGCAGGTCTCCTGCTGCTCGTCGGATGCGGCGGTGGCCAGACCGGCCAAGCGGCGCAGGACACCACCGAAACCGGCACGAGCGCACCCAGCAGCACCTCCGGAGTGAGCCTGCCGGAACGCACCGCACCCGCCAAATCCCTCGACCTCTCCGAGCCCTGCGACATCATCACCCAGCAGCAAGCAACCAAGCTCGGGGTCGACCAACCACTCGAAAAAAAAGAACTAAACAGCAAACAAGGGTGCGATTACAAGAAGGGTAAATCCGGCTCCGACGGCGGCTGGGCCATGTTCGTAGCAGCAGACCCGAGCAGAACAGCGCAGGAGTTCGCCAGTGCGCGCCCCAGCGGTGAGAGCACGGAAATCGCTGGCTATCCCGCTTACGAAGTCGAGAAGCAGTACGGGTGCATGGTGGCGGTAGACGTGACGAACTCCGGATCGCTCTTCGTGAACGGATCAGTACGCCTTCAAACTCGTCCCGAAGCATGCTCGGTCACGATCGAGTTCGCCGAAGCCGCGATCAAGAACCTGCCCAACGCCTGAGGGGAGCCCGAATCATGGGGGACAGACGCACGCTGCCACCGTCCAACCTCGACGGGGCACAGCTGGAGCAGATGCGCTCCTGGGTCAACAGCGGCAAGGGCGCCGAGGCGCTCCACGAGAAGAGCAGCCGCTGGCGTGACGAGGAGCGGTACATGCGCGACCTCGCCACCGAGGTCAAGGACAGGCTGAAGCGGGCCGGGGCCGTGAACCGGTCCAAGGGTCAGGAGGCCATGCAGGGCGCCATGTCGCCGGTGGTGCTGTGGACCGAGGTCGCGGCCGACAACGCCACGGCCGAGGCGGTGCGGCTGGAGGAGCAGGGTCAGGCCTTCAGCAGGGTGTACTCCTCCGTTCCCGCCGCGTCCGAGGAGAAGCCCGTCCCGGAGGAGAACTTCCTCGGGCAGGCCTGGGCGGGCCTCACCGGCGGCAAGACCGACAACGAGCAGGCGTTGGCGCACAACGAGAAGTTGCGGCAGGACGCGGTCACGGCGTTCAAATCCTACGACACCGCCTCGCAGACCACCGTCAGCGCGACCCCGACGTTCACCGCTCCCCCGCCCGGCGGCGTCGAGACCGGCGTGCGCTCCGGCTCGAATCCCGAGGTCGGTGGCTTCGCCGCTTCCCGAGGCACGAGCGGCGGCGCTGCCGCGGGCACCCGCAGCTCCTGGACCGGCTCGCTGGACACCTCGGGCGGCGCGCACGGCACCGGCACGGCGGGCACCGGCACTTCGGGCCAGTCGGCGGGCCGGGGCGGTTCGGGGATCAACCAGCCCGCGGGCAGTCAATCCGCGTGGCAGCGCCCGCCGGAAGGCGGCTCCTCCGGGTACCGGCCGGGGCAGTCCGGCACTCCGGGCGGTGGCGTCGGAAGCGGTTCGGGCAGCGGCCGCGCCCCTGGCGGTTCCGGCGTCGCGGGCGGGAGCGGACGTGCCCCAGGCAGCCGGATCCCGATACGTGGCCTCGGTTCGCTCTCGGGCGGCTCGGGCGGTGGAACCGGCTCCGGAACGGGTGGTCGGGGTTCCACCGGACTCGGTGGCCGTTCTCTCGGCCCCGGTGGGCAGTCCGGGATCGCGCGCCCGGCCACCGGTTCCGCCACGGCGGGCGGCGCTTCCTCCTCGGGAGCGGCGAACGGTCGCGGCGGCATGGCGGGAGCGCCACGCGGTCGCGGCCAGCAGGGCGAAGAGGACGAGGAGCACGAGACGCCGAGTTACCTCGTGGGTGACTACGGCTACTTCGACGGCGACCTGCCGCGCGTCGCTCCACCGGTGATCGGCGAGGACTGATCCGGGCGGTCGAAACCCGCCATCGGATCCAGCAGCGTGTGTCGCGGCGCCGGGTGCCCTCCCGGCGCCGCGATCGTTCGGGGGCAAGAGTGAACATCGAACTTTCCGAACAGGCGTTCCACCTCGCCTGGCAGCACTTCCGGCTCGGGACGAAGCCGCTCTCGCTGCACGTCCTGCCCGAGGGGCTCACCGAGTCGGAGCGGCGCGACGTCGAGCAGCGGAGCTGGGACGAGCTGCGTCGGCTCGGTTTCGGCGACCGGGACGCCGAGGACGCCGTCTCCGGGGTGTTCTTCCCGCTGAACCGCTACCGGGCTTCCTTCGATCTGGTGTATCGCTACCTGTCCGAGGAGGGGGAACACCGCTGTACGGCGTTGGCCGCGAACGGCCCGGCCAGCTCGGCCCTGGCCGTCCGGGAGGACGGCGTGGTGCGCCTGCGCCAGCTGCGCACCGACGACGCGCCGCACCGGGCCGTGGTGGGTGTGCTCCCCGAGCCGAACCCCGGCCCGGGCAAGGCGGTCTCGGTGCCCAGCGACCAGCTCGACGCGGCGGCGGCCGAGGCTGGGGACTCCGACCGGGCGATGTGCGAGGCGCTGCTGCGCCGCGGGGTGCGGCGCGACGACGCGAGCGCTCTGGTGGACATGGCGGGCGGTGAACGCGTGGGCTACGCCCAGTTCGGGGCCGCGCGGATGGACCGGCGCGGCAACCGTTCCAGGGCACCGATGGTGACCAACTGCTTCGCCACCAACAACGGGTGGTACCTGATGGAGGAAACCATCCGCAGTGGGCGGGCGTGGACCACCTTCGCCCCGATCGACCGGAACCGGCTGGCGGAGCGGGTACGCGAGCTGGCCGGAACCATCGTGCCGGATTGAGCCGTCGAGCTTGCCCGCTCCGTCTCCGATGAGGACTCGATCGGGACGATCTCCCCGCTGCACCCGTTCCTGAAGTACCGGCATCGAGCGGGTGACGAACAGCGATCAGGGCTTGCCGACAACCACCTGTTCGGACAGGTTGACGGCGGCTTCCTGCAGGCCCGCACCGTGGAGTTCGTCCAGCCAGAACAGCGTGTCCAACAGCTGTCGCAACTGGTCGCTGTCCACTCGCAGCACGCTCCCGTCCTGCCGGATCTCCAGTTCGTGCAGGCCCGGCATGCTCAGGTACACCGCTGCCGTACCGCTGCCCGCTTCGACCAACCACTGCGCGCGCATCTGCCCCTCCCGAAAGTGACGGCTACCGAATCGATCATGTCGACAGGAAGGTTCGGCGAGTCCCCAGCGGTCACGCAACGACACTTTCGCGTGATCTCACTTCCTTGACCACTGGTCAACCGGTCAGGGTGCGAGCGAACAGTGACCGGCGAGGAAGGGTCGAGCATGGAACGACGCAGCGGAATTCCGGCACGGGTCAGACGGGTCTCCGGTGAGCTGCGGGAACTGCGGGATCGCAACGGCCTCAGCGCCGCCGAGGTGTCGAGGTCGCTGGGGATCTCGATGAGCAAGCTCAGCAGGATGGAGACGGGAACCCGCGGGCTGGCCGCCGACGACGTCGCGGCGTTGCTGGGGCTCTACCGCGTACCCACCCAGCGGCGCGAGGAGATCCTCGCGCTGGTGCGCAACGGCACGGACCGCAACTGGTGGCAGGTGCAGCACGCCGCGCTGCCCGCGATGTGGCAGGACCTGATGCGGTTCGAGGCCGAGGCCACCGCGATCCACGGTTGGGAAACGCAGTTCATCCCGGGACTGCTGCAGACGGACGAGTACGCCGAGGCGGTCATCCGGGGAACCACCCACGAGCTGCCGGAGCGCGAGGTCCAACGGCTGGTCGAGGCCCGCGTCGGCAGGCAGACCGTGCTGCTCGGCAGCCGCGCACCGCGATTGGAGGTGCTGCTGGACGAACCGGTGCTGCGCCGCCCGACCGCCGACCCCGGCGTGATGCGGCGGCAACTGCTGCGCCTGGCGGAGAGCAACCTGCGGCCGAACGTCACCGTCCGGGTGGTCCCGCAGCGGGCGGGGATCCACTCCGGCATGGAGGGACCGTTCGTGCTGCTGGACTTCCCGAAGCAGCCGAACCTGGTCTACCTGGAGCACCGGGGCAACAGCGCGTTCCTGGAGCAGCCCGAGCACGTCGACGCCGCGGAACGCTCCCTGCGGCGGTTGCGCGAACTCGCGCTCACCCCGGATGATTCCGGCGAGATCATCGCTCACCTCGCCGACGAACCGGCCGAGCACGAGAAGGAGTGAATCCGTGGCATCCGTGAAGCACTGGCGCAAGAGCAGCCGAAGCAGCAGCCAGGCGAACTGCGTGGAGATCGCCACCACCGAGCACGGGGTCGCCGCGCGGGACTCCAAGCGCCCGCACGGCGACTCACTGCTGTTCCCCCGCGCCCGGTGGAACGACTTCCTGCGCAGTCTCGCGTCGGACCGCGCCGGGAACTGAACCGGCGATTTCGCGCGAAATCGCCGCGCCGGTGGGGGGCGGTGCCTCCAGCACGACGTAGATTTCGCGCGAAATCGACACCCCGACCGCGATCACCACACCGGCACGGCGGTCATTGAATCGGCGCGGTCACTGCTCGGTGACGGCCGTATTCGACCTCTCGTCGGCCCGCCCAGAATTCTCGTTGACGCTCTCCGACTTCTCGTTGGCGCTGTCCGGTTCCTCGGCCGCGCTCCGCTCCGTCTCGGACGAGGCCCGCACCTCGGCCGCCTCGGTGCGTTGCTTCTTGCCGGGCAGGAAGAACCACGCCACCAGCGCGGCCACCGCGATCAGTCCCGCCGAGGCCAGGTACGCGGTCTGCGAGGCGTTCATCCAGGCCACCGAGACCTCATCGGCGAGCCGCTGCCCGCTTGCGCCCAACGACTCGGCGACCATCATGCCGCCGGGCAGCGATTCCTCGGCGGTCTGCCGCAGCTGCTCGGGCAGCCCGGTCAGCGAGTCCGAGATCCGTGCGGCATAGCTACCTCCCAGCACGCTGCCGAGTACGGCGACACCCAACGACGCCCCCACCTCGCGGGTGACGTCGTTGGTGGCCGAGCCCATCCCCGCGCGCTCACGGGGCACGTTGGCCATCAGCTGATCGGTGGCAGGCGCCATCGCAAGCGACATCCCCGCCGCCGTGCACGACAGCGGCAGCAGGATCTGCCAGTAGCCGGAGTCGACGGTCAACGTGCTGAGCCCGACCATGCCCAACGCCGCCAGCAGAAGTCCGACGGAGATGGTGTTACGCGGACCGAACCTGTCCACGATCCTGGAGACCTGCGGCGCGATGAGCATCATCATCACCGACATGGGCAGCATCGCGGTGGAAGCCATCAGCGGCGAGTAGCCGAACACGAGTTGCAGGGTCTGGCTCAGCGCGAAGAACACGCCGATCATCGCGAAGAACACCAGCGTCAACGCCACCGCCGAAGCGGAGAAACCACGGCTGCGGAACAACCGGACGTCCAGCATCGGATCGGCCACCCGGCGCTCCCAGAGCGCGAACAACGCCAGCAGCACCAGGCCAACAGCCACCAGAGAAAGCGTGCGCGGTGACAGCCAGCCGACGTACTGCGCCTCGATCAGCGCGTAGACGGCGATCGTGATCCCGGCGGTGGACAGCAGCGCCCCCAGCAGGTCCAGCCCGCCGTGTCCCCCCTCGGTTCCGGTGTGCGACGGGATGTAGCGGACACCGGCGATCACGCCGATGACGACCACCGGCACATTGATCACGAACACCGATTCCCAGGAGAAGTACTGCAACAGCACACCGGCGATGACCGGTCCCGCGGCGCTGCCCGCGCCGGAGACGGCGGCCCAGATCCCGACCGCCTTGGTACGCTCCCCACTGGGGAAGACACTGGTCAGAATGGACAGCGTCACCGGCATGATCATGGCGCCACCCACACCGAGCAGGGCCCGTGCGGCGATCATCTCGGTGCTGGATCCCACGAACAGCCACACGTAGACCGACACCAGGCCGAACAGCACCATCCCGGCCTGCAGCATCCACTTGCGCCCGTAGCGGTCCGCTATCGAGGAGGTGGTGAACAGCAGACCGGCGAACACCAGCGCGTAGGCGTCCGAGAACCACTGCTGCGCCGAGGTCGAGGCTCCCAACGCACGGGAGAGCTGGGGTAACGCGACGCTGAGCGAGGTGTTCGCGAGCATCGTGGCCGACAACGCCAGACACAGCACGAGCAGGGTCGCCCACCTGCGGCGGTAGACCCGCACGTCGATGCCCTCGGCCAGGGCACCCTCCTCTCCTTTGTCGGGTGTCGTCGCAGCACCCGTCGCCCCGTGGCGGGCGTCACCGTCGGACATGCGTGTCTCCTTTCCCCGCCCACAGAATATGGCAGTACTGCCATTTGTCATCGGTGACAACGGGCACAGTTGACGCTGAACTGCGATTTCGAGGAGCCTGATGCCATGACCAGCGTTGCGGTGGATCCGACCGACGAAACGGAGGGCCAGGGCAGGCGAGCCGTCAAGGCGGCCAGAACCCGAGCGGGCATCGAGTCCGCGGCCCTGAAACTGTTCCGCGAACAGGGCTTCGAGGCCACGACCGTGGAACAGATAGCCCGTGCCGCCGACATCGCCCCCAGGACGTTCTTCCGATACTTCCCCAGCAAGGACGCCGTGCTGTTCGGCGACCTCGGCAACGAACTCGAATACGTGCGCGAGGCGCTGAACGCGCGCGGCTCAGGGGAACACCCGATGCGCGCGCTGGCGACGTCGATGCTCGACGCGGCCGACCGCATGGAGGCCGACCGCGAACAGCACCTGATGCGCGCCGAACTGCTGCAGGTGCTGGAATCCACCGGCCAGTACGAGATGTATCTGATGCGGCAGCGCTGGATGCAGGACATGACCGAGCTGGTGGCCGAGCACATCGAAGCCGATCCCAGTTGCGACCCTCGTCCCGGCGCGTGGTCGATGACCATGGTCTCGTGCTTCGGTTCCGCGATGCACGCCTGGCTGACCCGGCGGGACGGCACCACGCTGCGGGAGATCCTCGTGGACGTGCTCAACAGCACCAACGAAGGGCTCTGCCAGGTCACCGGGAAGGGCGCCGCGGACTGAGCGACTGCCTCCGCACGTGTTCGACCACTACGTGATCACGCGCGGTGGAGCGAGCAGGTGTGCGTGATCAGCGGACCGTGACGGCGTTCTCCTCGGCGCTGATCAGCCTTCCGATCACCGGGGCGTTCGGCAGCTCCCCCGCGACGAGCAGTCCCCCGGAGGTCTGCGCGTCGGCCAGCAGCAGCGCTTCGTTCTCGTCCACGCGGGAGAGATCGGTGCACTCGCCCACCCAGCGCAGGTTGCGGCGTGTCCCACCGCTGACGTACCCGTCGCGGACCGCCTCACGTGCTCCGTCCAGATAGGGAACAGCACCCGAGTCCAACACCGCGGAGACACCGCTGGCACGGGTGAGTTCGCGCAGGTGCCCGAGCAGCCCGAACCCCGTGACGTCGGTGGCGCACTCGGCACCCACCGCCAGCGCGTCCCGCGCCGCCGTGTCGTTGAGGGTCGTCATCGCCTCGACCGCCTGCGGGAAAACCTCTCCGGTGGCCTTGTGCCGGGTGTTGAGCACCCCGATGCCGAGCGGTTTGGTCAACGACAGCGGAGCACCGGGGGTTCCGGCGTCGTCGCGCAGCAGCCGAGTGGCAGCCGCCGTACCGGTCACCGCCATGCCGTACTTCGGCTCGGGATCGTCGAGGCTGTGTCCACCACCCACCGGGCACCCCGCGAGTTCCGCGACATCAGCACCACCGCGCAGCACCCGTTCGGCCAGTTCCATCGGCAACGAATCACGTGGCCAGCCGAGCAGGTTCAACGCCACCAGCGGACGCGCCCCCATCGCGTAGACGTCGGACAGCGCGTTGGCCGCCGCGATCCGGCCCCAGTCGTAGGGGTCGTCGACCACAGGAGTGAAGAAATCAGCCGTGGCCACGATCGCGGTGTCGCCGTGCAGCCGCACCACGGCGGCGTCGTCCCCGGCACCGATCAGCACCTCACCGCCCGCCGGAGCGCCGCCGCCGGAAAGCCCGGCACCGGTGACCATGGACTCCAGTTCGCCGGCGGGGATCTTGCAAGCGCAGCCGCCACCGTGCGCGTACCGTGTCAGGCGGTGGTTTTCGGTCGTGACGGTCCCGGCATCGGTCATGCCCCGAAGCTAGTCCACGGGGTGGACAACGGCATGGCGGAACACGCGGGACGGCGGCACTGGAGGCGTAAGGGTGCCTGGTGGCCCCCGCGGTCTTCAAAACCGACGTGGCCGAGCAACTCGGTCAGGCGGGTTCGATTCCCGTCCGCCTCCGCCACGCACCCAGCCTGCGCCACCAGGTGCGCGGCCCGGAACGACCACCACCTCCGGTCGAGGCCGGTTCGGTTGTCCCGTCGGTGTCGGCACGCTCGGCCGAGGACGAAGCGGACTGGGCCTCGGCCTCGGCTACGGCGGCACGCCGGTCACGCCAGCGGCGCACGACCTCCTCGACGTCCACGGGTGCGACCTTGACGCGTGGACCGCTGGGAGCCCGCAGCCACTCGGCGATGCGCAGGTTGAGCTCACCGACCTGCTCACGCACCGCCTGCTCGGAACGCAACTCGGCCACGGTGTCCGGAAGCCGGTCGATCTCCTTGCGCAACTGCACGGCGGGCGGCAGCAGTGCCTCGGTGGACAGTCCCTCCCGCTCGACGTACTTCTTGACCCAGGACAGTTCGCTCTCGTTGCCGAGATCCGGCAGCGGCTTGCCGGTTCCGGGCAGGTCGTCGAGCTCCCCGCGCTCCCTGGCGGTGCGAATCTGACGATCGATCCAGGTCTCGAAGTCCATCCCCGGCGGTCTCCGTTCGGTCATGACCCGATTGTGCACCGGCATCTCCTTGCGGATCATCCGTTGGCTCGGTGTCTCGCGAGTGTTTCCTGTTGTGGATTTATTTCGATTAACACTGAAACAACAGAGTATTTCAATTGAAAAATACATCCGACGTGCCAGCGCACGAAGCCGAACGAACACTCCCCCGCTGCGTATCGTCACGAACGTGGACGAGCGGCGGAACATCCCTGCCACGGACCGGGTGCTCGAGGAGCCCCGGATGGCCGCGGCCGTCGAGCGCTTCGGCCGGGAACGGGTGAAACGCGCCGTCCATGACGCACAGCGACGCGCTCGGGCCCGTGAGATCCCCGCCGATCAGGTGACTGAGAAAGCGGCGGCGAACCTGCCCACCTCGACCGGCGGGCTGTGCCCGGTGCTCAACGCCACAGGCGTACTGCTGCACACCAACCTGGGCCGCGCTCCCCTCTCGGAGGCCGCGGTGCTGGCCCTGCGGGAAGCCGCGGGAACCTGCGACGTCGAGCTGGACGTCCACACCGGTCAGCGTGGCCGTCGCGGGGCGAACGTCACACGCGGCCTGCTCGACGCGGTCCCCGAGGCGGAGAGCGCACACGTGGTGGGAAACGGGGCGGCCGCACTCACGCTGGCCGCCACCGCCCTGGCAGCGGGCCGTGAGATCGTGCTGGCACGGAGCGAGATGGTCGAGATCGGCGCCGGATTCCGCATCCCCGACCTGTTGTGCTCCACCGGCGCGGGACTGCGCGAGGTCGGCACTACCAACCGTGTCGAGCTCGCCGACTACCGAGCGGCGATCGGGGCGGAAACCGGATTCGTGCTCAAGGTGCACCCGTCCAACTTCGTGATCAGCGGCTTCACCTCCGCCGTCGAGCCGGGCGAACTCCGCGAGCTGGACGCTCCGCTGGTCGTCGACATCGGATCCGGACTGCTGGAACCGCACCCCAGGCTGCCGGACGAGCCCGACGCGCGCGGCACGCTGCGGGCGGGAGCGGATCTGGTGGTGGCCAGCTGTGACAAGCTGCTCGGCGGTCCGCAGGCCGGGCTGCTGCTCGGCAGGGCAGCTATCGTCGACAAGCTCCGGAGACATCCGCTGGCCCGTGCGCTGCGCCCCGACAAGCTCACCCTGGCCGCGCTGCACGCCACGCTGCACGGACCTCCCACACCGACCGCGCGTGCGCTGGAGCGCTCGCGGCGGGAACTGCGTGCCCGCGCCGAACGGATCGCGGAGTCCTCGCGGGCAGCGGGAGTGGCGGCGACGGCGGCGGAGACCACCGCGGGCATCGGTGGTGGTGGAGCACCGGGAGTGGAGCTGCCCAGCGCGGCCGTCGTGCTGCCCGAGCACTGGTCCGAACGACTGCGCCGCACCGTGCCACCGGTGCTGACCAGGATCGAACGGGGGAACTGCCTGGTCGACCTGTTCGCGCTGGCCCCGGAGCGGGACGAGGAACTGGTCGAGGCGATTCGCCGGGGTGCGCGGGCGACGGATCCGCTCGTGGGAGGCGCGTCATGCGAGTGATCGCCACGGCAGGTCACGTGGACCACGGCAAGTCCACGCTCATCAAAGCCCTGACCGGCAGCGATCCGGACAGGTGGGCCGAGGAACGACGTCGCGGGCTGACCATCGACCTGGGATTCGCGTGGACGACCCTGCCCGGTGGCGAGACGATGGCGTTCGTCGACGTGCCCGGTCATCAGCGATTCGTGCGCAACATGCTGGCCGGGGTCGGCGAGGTCGCGGGCGTGCTGTTCGTGGTGGCCGCCGACGAGGGGTGGATGCCGCAGTCGGACGAGCACCTGCAGGCGTTGCACGCCCTGCGCGTGCGGCGAGGGGTGCTGGCGATCACGCGCGGCGATCTCGCCGCCCCGCTCCCCGCGCTGGAACAGGCACGACGGCGACTGGCGGGCAGCTCGCTGGCGGGAATTCCCGAAGTGGTCGTCAGTGGAACCACCGGGGCCGGGTTGCCCGAACTCACCGGGAAGCTCGACGACCTCGCGGGTCTGCTCCCGAATCCCGACCCCACCGCCGACGTGCGGCTGTGGCTGGACCGCTGCTTCAGCGTTCGAGGCGCGGGGACGGTGGTGACCGCGACGTTGTCCGCGGGCACGCTGGCCCGAGGCGACGAACTCGTGGTGGCCGGAACCGGAAAACGCGTGACTGTCCGGGGACTGCGGAGCCTCGGAGAGGAGTACGAAACGGTCCGCGCGACGGCGCGGGTCGCGCTGAACCTGCGCGGGGTGCACGTGGGGGAACTCGATCGCGGGGACGCGTTGCTGACACCGGGGGCGTGGCGGAGCACCGACCGGGTGGACGTGCTGTTGCGGGACGGGGGATCCGGCGAACTGCCCCGCGAACTGGGCATGCACATCGGTGCGGCCACGAACGAGGTGCGGCTGCGGCCGTTGGGAGCGGACACCGCGCGACTCTCGCTGCGTGTCGGGCTTCCGCTGCGGATCGGTGACAACGCGCTGCTGCGGGACGCCGGACAGCACCGGATCCCCGCAGGGATCCACGTTCTCGACGCGCGTCCGCCGGAGTTGCGTCGTCGGGGCGCTGCCGCCGCCCGCGCTCACGAGCTGGAGCGGGCGAGAGATCAGCCCGCGGGCGCCGTGCTGCTCGCGAGGGATCGCGCGATCCGCGCCTCGGAACTCCGCGTCCTGGGAGCGTCCCCTCCCCCACATGCCCTGGTGGTCGGGGACTGGCTGCTGGATCCGACCGCCCGGGACGAGTACGCGACACGGCTCGTCGAGCTCCTCGAACGGATCCACCGAGAGGACCCGATGGCGG
Source organism: Actinopolyspora lacussalsi (assembly GCA_030803735.1). Classification (NCBI taxonomy): domain Bacteria; kingdom Bacillati; phylum Actinomycetota; class Actinomycetes; order Actinopolysporales; family Actinopolysporaceae; genus Actinopolyspora; species Actinopolyspora lacussalsi. Next base: position 1,100,244 of record JAURUC010000001.1, read on the forward strand.
ACGGTCTCTCCGAGCAGGAAGCGGCACGGCAGCTGCGCCTGCCCCACGCATCGTTGCTGCCGCTGGTGCTGAACTCGGCGGCTGCCGCCGGGATCGGAACGAGCGACGGGAGGCTGCGGCTGCGAGGCCCCGAGCTGAGCGAGCACGTGCGGCGGGGCGTCACAGCTATCCGTGCTCGGCTGGCTCGGCACCCCTTCGACGCACCCACCGCGGCAGAACTCCGAGAACTCGGACTGGACAACGAACAACTCGGCGCGGCGAACAAGGCCGGTCAGCTGCTTCGGATCGGCGAGGGAATCCACCTGCTGCCGGGGGCGTTGCGGCGGGCGCGGGACGTGCTGGCCGCGCTGCCGGAACCGTTCACCCCGAGCGAGGCACGTGATGCCCTGGAAACGAGCCGTCGGGTGGTCGTCCCGTTGCTGGAACGGCTCGCCCGCGAGGGCTACACCCGACGACTTCCCGACGGAACCCACCGAGTGCGCTGAACGGTCCCGACGGGAACAAGAACCGCCCGCTCGCGGCCGGTCGGCGGATGGCCCTCCCCTGCGCCGACCGGGTGACCGACGCGAAGAGGTTTGCCGGGCCGCGTCAGCTGGGCATCCAGCCTGCAGGGACAACGCGTGCCTCGCGGAGGCGTGTTCTGCGGGACCACCGGCTGCGGGGGCCACCGGTCGGGTGAGGAGGAAACCATGCCGCACAAGATCTGGGCGGGTTCGCTCAAGTTCGGTCTGGTGACCATTCCCGTCGGGTTGTACAGCGCCACCGAGGACCACGGCATCCGCTTCAACCAGTACGAGCGCGGAACCCACGACAGGGTGCGTTACCGCAGAATCAACGAGCGAACGGGTAGAGAGCTGGAAGGCGACGAGGTCGTCAGGGGGCTGGAGGTCGACGGCACGCTGGTCACGGTCGAGCAGCGCGAGCTGGACGACATCGCCCCGGAGCGTTCCGGAACGATCGAGATAGCGGAGTTCGTGGCGCTGTCCGAGATCGATCCCGTGTACTTCCAGAAGGCGTACTGGGTCGCTCCCGCCGACAGGCGGAACGCCAGGGGATACAGCCTGCTGCGTCGTGCGATGGCCGAGACCGAACGAGTGGGCATAGCCACCTTCGTGTTCCGCGGCAAGGAGTACCTGACCGCACTGCGCCCCGAGAACGAAGCGTTGGTGCTGCACACCATGTTCTTTCTCGACGAGATACGGGACCCCGCGAACGTGCTGGAACACGCTCCACCTGAGGACTCGTACGGCTCGCGGGAACTGCGGCTGGCCGGCGATCTGATCAGGTCGATGAGCACCGCGTGGCACCCGGAGGAACACGTCGACACGCACACCGCCCGGATCGAACGACTGCTCGCGGACAAGGCGGCGGGACGTGCTCCCCGGAGCGGGGCCGAGCACGTCGAAACGACCGCGACCGTGGATCTGGCCGAGGCGCTGCGCCGCAGCGCCGAACATGCCCGCGCCGGGAAGAAACGGTCCGGGAGCGGGGGTGAGCGCCCGGACCGCGGCACCGAGCGCTCGGAGCCCGCACCGGTGTCCACCCTGACCCGCGAGGAGCTTCGGAGACGAGCACGCGAGCTCGACATCCGGGGCAGATCCAAGCTCAACCGGGCACAGCTGGAAAAGGCCATCACCGAATCACCCGGTGTGCACGGAGGTGGGCGGACAACCGAGGAGGAGACCGGAGCCGGGTCACGAGAACGACCTCGAAAAGCAAGGAGGTAACTCACCTTGAGCCCAGCGGATGCGTTAGCCTTGAGCGAAACCGACGCAGGAATGGCGAACCGCGTCGCTCATGTTGTACGAGACGCGATCCGCAACGAAGCGTGCGAACGAAAGAGGTAGTAATGACCAACTTCTTCGGTTCCGGTGGGCCCGGTTCGAGTCCGTTCGACGACTTCCTCGCCCGGTTTCTCGGCGGTCAGGGCGGCACGCCGCGACCGGTGCAACGTGTCGACATCACCCGTCTGATGACCCACCAGGCCCAGGAACTGATGGCTGCCGCCGCGCGGTTCACGGCCGAACACGGCGGACACGACCTGGACGCGCATCACCTGTTGTGGGCGGCGACCCAGACCGATACGACGCGTTCGATGCTCGAACGGGCAGGTGCGGACCCCGCCGCGATCGCCCAGGGAGTCGAGCAGCAGCTACCGCAGACCGAGAGCACCGACCAGCCGCCCGCGCTGACTCCGGCCGCCAAGCGGGCGCTGCTGGACGCGCACCGGGTCGCCCGCGCGGTGGGCTCGTCCTACATCGGCCCGGATCACCTGCTGCTCGCGTTGGCGGCGAATCAGGAATCCACGGCGGGCCAGATGCTGGCAGCGGCCCACGTGACCCTGGAGTCGCTGCAGAGCGGGGCGTCCGCCCGCGGCTCCGGCGGTCAGCAGACCACCGAGGCACAGCAGCACAGCCCGACCCCCACGCTGGACGAGTACGGCCAGGACCTGACCTCACGCGCCCGTGACGGCGGACTGGACCCGGTCATCGGTCGCGAGTCGGAGATCGAGCAGACCGTGGAGGTGCTCTCGCGCCGCACGAAGAACAACCCGGTGCTCATCGGTGAGGCCGGTGTCGGCAAGACCTCGGTCGTGGAGGGCATCGCGCAGCGCATCGTCGACGGCGAGGTCCCCGATGTGCTGGCGAACAAGCGAGTGGTGCAGCTCGACGTGTCCGGGGTGGTCGCGGGTACCCGCTACCGGGGCGACTTCGAGGAACGGATGAACAAGATCATCGAAGAGATCAGCCAGCAGAGCGAACAGCTGATCATCTTCATCGACGAGCTGCACACCGTCGTCGGCGCGGGCGGCTCCGAGGGCGCCGTGGACGCGGGCAACATGCTCAAGCCGAGACTGGCCCGGGGTGATCTGCACGTCGTCGGGGCCACGACACTGGACGAGTACCGCAAGAACATCGAGAAGGACGCCGCGCTGGAACGTCGCTTCCAGCGCATCGACGTCGCCGAGCCCAGTGTGGAGGAGACGGTCCAGATCATGCGGGGGTTGCGGGACCGTTACGAGGCGCACCACCAGGTGCGGTTCAACGACGAGGCGATCAACGCCGCCGCCGAGCTCTCCGACCGCTACGTCACGGACCGCTATCTGCCGGACAAGGCCATCGACCTGCTCGATCAGGCCGGGGCGCGCAAACGTCTGCGCAACCGCACCCCCACGACCGATGTCCGCGAGCTGGAGGAGCAGGCCGAACAGCTCAGCAGGGACAAGGCCCAGGCGGTCACGAACGAGAACTACGAGCAGGCTTCGCAGCTGCGGGACGAGATAAACCAGGTGCAGACGAGGATCCGACAGCAGCGGCACAGCCCCGACGGGATCCCGGAGGTCGGTTCGACGGACATCGCGGAGGTCGTGTCCCGGGCCACCGGAATCCCGGTCACGCAGCTGACCGAGGAGGAGAAGGGCAGGCTGATGCGGCTGGAGGAGCAGCTGCATCACCGGGTCGTCGGTCAGGGCGAAGCGGTTCACGCGGTCTCCCGCGCGGTACGCCGCTCACGAACCGGCATGGGAGATCCGAACCGGCCGGTCGGCACCTTCCTGTTCCTGGGGCCGACCGGGGTCGGCAAGACCGAATTGGCCCGCGCGCTGGCCGAGTCGCTGTTCGGTGACCAGGACCGGATGATCCGGCTGGACATGAGCGAGTACCAGGAGGCGCACACCGCCAGTCGGATGGTCGGCGCTCCCCCGGGCTACGTCGGTTACGGCGAGGCGGGCCAGCTCACCGAGGAGGTCCGGCGCAGGCCCTACTCCGTGGTGCTGCTCGACGAGATCGAGAAGGCACACATCGACGTGTTCAACATCCTGCTGCAGGTCATGGAGGACGGCCGCCTCACCGACGGCCAAGGACGCACTGTGGACTTCCGGAACACGGTGCTGATCATGACCAGCAACCTCGGTTCGGACATCATCTCCAACCGTTCCGGGGTACTCGGGTTCAGCACCAGGGAGGAGGAACAGACCACCGAGGCGGCACGGGACCGGTTGATGGTTCGACTCCGTGACTCGTTCCGCCCCGAGTTCCTCAACCGGATCGACGAGATCGTGGTGTTCCGCAAACTGGAGTCGGACCAGCTGCGCAGCATCACCGAACTGTTGTTGGACGAGACCAGGCAGCGACTGCGGGCACAGGGCATCGACATCACGTTCGAGTCGGACGCGGTGGACTGGCTGACCGAACACGGCCACCAACCCGATTACGGTGCCCGCCCACTGCGGCGGACCATCCAGCGGGAAGTGGACGACTCGATCTCGGACCTGCTGCTGGACGGGGAACTCGCCCACGGTCAACGCGTGGTCGTCGGAGCCGACCAGGACCGGCTGCGGTTCTCGGTGCAACCGCAACCGGCGGAGGCCTCCGCCTGATCGGGCTTCCGGTCGGGACTCTCGACGGGTGAGGCCCCATCCCCACGGGGCCGACACCGGGTAACGGCGGGCGGCGATTCCATCCGGAGTCGCCGCCCGTTCTCGTGTCTCTGCTCGTCCTCGTGTCGACCGCCCGGTTACTCCGGCTCGGGTGAGCACTCAGCGAGCCACGAGGACCGGACAGGGCGCGTGGTGCAGCAGTGTCTGGCTGGTCGATCCCAGCAGCAGCCCCGCCAGCCCGCCGCGACCACGTGCCCCCACCACCACCAGTTGGGCGTTGTCGGCCTGTTCCAGCAGCAGTCGTGCGGGTTTGCCGTAACCGACCACCTCGTGCACCGGCACGTCGGGATAGTCCTCCCGCCAGCCCGCCAGCACTTCGGCGAGCAGCCGCTGTTCGTCGGCGCGGACGGACTCCCAGGTCTTGTCCGCCTGCTCGCGGGTCCACAACTCCCCCACCACCAGGTCGTGCCAGGCATGCACCGCCATGATCCCGGTCGAGCGGGACGAGGCCATGTCGAACGCCCACCGCAGCGCGAGCTCACCGGGCCCGGAACCGTCCACACCGACGACGACGGGGAGGCCGGGGGGCTCCGCACCCTCGTCGGGCTCGCGAACCACCGCCACCGGACACTGCCCGTGGTGTGTCAACGCGATCGCGACCGAGCCCAGTATCACCCCGCTGAAACTGCCGAGACCACGGCTACCGACCACGACCAATCGTGCCGTGCTGGACTCGTCCAGCAGCACGGTGCGGGCGGATCCGGTACGTACGGCCGTGTCCACCACGAGTTCCGGGTCCTCGGCGGCCGCGATTTCCCGAGCGTCGCGCAACCAGTCGCTGACGAACTCCTGTGCCGTCTCGTTGGTGGGTTCCGGTGTGGAGGTTCCCAGCGTGTCGGGAACATAACCCAGGGCGGAGACGTCCGCGTGCACCAACCGCAGCGGTGCCGAACGGTGGGATGCCTCGCGAGCTGCCCAACGCACGGCTTCGAAAGCGGTGGGAGAACCGTCGATTCCGACCAGAATCGGCTTCGCGATGGTAGACATGTCTCACTCCGGTGGTCGTGGCCTCGGTCCGGACGGGGATGGAGGTCGGCGCGGTGTCCCGAGCCTGCCGGGACTGCCGGGAGCGGCGCCCGGAACCAACCATGACACCTGCCGTAGCGGGCCGCAGCGATCCGAGGAGCCACCGCCCCGGATCCGCCGCGCGAGCGTTCACCGATCCGGCGGGCTGACGTGCGGAGCACTCTGTCCGGTGCGGCCTACCGCATCCGGGACAGCAGGCTCCGCGCGTGCGTGGCCGACCGAGCGTAATCAGCGAACTCGTCCCACGGGTCGCCGTAGGCACGCAACCGCGCGGGCATGTCGTGGATGGTGAACGCGGCCGGACCGACCGAGTCCAACTCCGACCACCACAGCGGAGCGGCGACCGGTGCACCGGTGCGGGCACGCACCGCGTACGGCGCTACCGCGGTCTGGGCATAGCCGTTGCGCAGATAGTCGACGAAAACGCGTTCGCCGCGTTCCTTCTTGCGCTGCTCGACGGTCAGTCTCGCGGGCTGCCGCGCGACCAGCAGCCGGGCTACGGCGAAGGCCAGTTCGTGCGACTCGTCGAACGAGAGCTCGCCACGTATCGGGGTGACCACGTGAAACCCGCGGGATCCGGTGGTCATCGGGAAGGGAACGAGGCCGAGTTCCTCCAGAGCCTCGCCGACCAGGTGAGCAGCCGTGCGCAGCGACTCGGGCTCGTCGACCGACGGATCGAGATCGAACACCAGCCGGTCCGGCACCGCCGGATGCTCCTGGGTGGACAACCACGGATGAGGGGTCAGGCAGGCCTGCCCGGCGAGGTAGAGCAGTGTCGGAGCGTCACCACAGACCACGAGCTCGTTGTGCCCACCGCTCTTCTTGGTCACCCGGACGCGGCGGATCCACTCGGGGAAGAAGTCCGGCACGTTGTGCTGCACGATACGTTCACCGTCGATGCCGTCCGGAAACCGCTCCATGACCATCGGACGGCCACGCAGGTGGGGCAGCATCGTCGGAGCCACCTCGCGGTAGTAGGAGACGATCCGCTGCTTGGTGATCCCGTCGATGGGAAAGAGCACCTTCCCGGGACGGGAAACGTTGACAGACCTACCGTCAACGTCGAACGAGACGTTCAAGTATCCGCTCCGGACTGCTGGGCAACGGCTTACTGGAGCTTTCCGGTCGTGCTGTACGGGGGAGGCGCCGCCGAGCGGTGTCCTCCCCGGACTCCCCTTGAGGATGCGACTGTGAGGCGAAACACGCCACCGGAGTCACACGTGCTTGACCCGCGACACGCCGCACCGAACAGCCGCGGAGTCACCCGGTGGCCGGTGGGTACGATTCGGTCGGTGACCATGAATATGCGAACATTCGAAGTATCACGCGAATGGACGTTGCGTTACCGCGGCCCCACTCGGTAGGCGCGAACGCCAACGCGGGACAGTCCAGCCGGGTGTGCGTACCGTTGTCGGCATTACCGTCACGTACCTCCGGTGGGAAGTGACAACTGGTTCGTGGGCCGAGCCACAACCGCAGAGGCTCCGGTTGGACGACACGTGACCTTTCGGTTACCGGCTACGACGCCGACGAGGGAAGGACCGAGGTGGATACCGAGACCGCGCAGACCGACGACCTTCGGCTCGTTGCGCTGCAAAGCGCCGTGAACTGCACCGACATGTTCGTCCGTTTCACCCTGAGCGAGTGGTCGCTGCGCCCGATGACCGACGAGGCGACAGCGGCGGCCACCCGGCTCGTCTCCGCCGTCGTCGAGCACTCGGATTCGCAGTCACCGGGGTTCGTCTCGGTCCGGCTGCGGATTCACGGCAACAATCTGGTGATCGAGGTCGAGGACGACCAGAGTGTGCTTCCCCCCGCTGTCTCGTCGAACCTCGCGGGGGTGCACACCGGTGTGGTCTCGCCCGAGGGACGTGGCCGCATCGTCTGGTGCGAGCTGGAGCTGCCGCAGGGGATGCGTGCTTCCGACGTTCCGCTTCCTCGCCGGGAGCCGAAGCGTTCCAACGCCTCCGAGCAGTCGGAGGACCTTCCCGATGACGTCGATCCACAGGTGATGGAGCGGCTGCTGTCCGGGCTGAGCAAACGCGAGCCCGACTCCGATTCACAGTAGTTCGGTAACTCCCCGCTGGCACGCGACCCGGTGACGCACCAGGTCGGTGATCACCGGTGGGGATCTGCCCGGGAGTTTCCCGCCGGATCCGGGGATTGTGGGGGTGGGCGACCGTTTCGAGCGAGCCGTGTGGGAACGACGAACATGACACTCCCGCGACCCGACGAACAGCGACCCCGACGGGTCGCTGTTTACGGCACGTTGCGCAGCACTGGTTCGGCCGGCGACCTCATGAGATCCCTGGCGAGCCTGCGGGAGAACGACACTCTGCTCCCGGGACGGCTCTACGACACCGGGCAGGGGTATCCGGCTTTCGTCCCCACGGAGGCATCTCCCGGGAGGAACGAGGGGATTCCCGCTGAGGTCTACGTACTGCGGGAACCGGAGCGATCACTGCCGGTTCTGGATCGCTACGAAGGTCCAGAATACCTCCGCCGCGTTCACACACTCCGGGACCATCGCCGGTGCTGGGTCTACGTCTGGCGTGGTTCGGTGTCCGGCATGACCGAACTCTCCCACGGTTGGAGCGAGTCCTGACGGTTCATCCGGGCCCGTGATCCTCGGAAGAGCCCGCTGCGGCACGGTGCCGCCCGGTCGACTGCTCCGCCTCTCGAACGATGTTGCGTGCCATGCCACCGAAAACGGCCCCGTGGAACGGGGCGACGGCCCACCAGTAGAGATGGCCGGACAGACCTCGGGGCACGAACACGGCGCGCTGGCGGTAAACGGATCCCGAGCCCGTGTCCGGATGGACACCCAGTTCGAGCCAGGCACGTCCGGGGAGCTTCATCTCGGCACGCAACCGCAGCAGCCTGCCGGAGTCGAGTTGCTCCACTCGCCACCAGTCCAGCGCGTCGCCGGTTCGGAGTTCGTGCGCGTCACGACGTCCTCTCCGGAGTCCCACGCCTCCCGCGAGACGATCGACCCAGCCTCGTGCCGCCCATGCCAACGGCATGGAGTACCAACCGTTGCTCCCTCCGATGCTTTCGACGACTCGCCAGACCGTCTCCGGTGCTGCCGATGTCCGACGGACCCGAACATCGCGATAAGCACTCCCACCCGCCCACTGCGGATCGGAGGGCAACGGGTCCGAAGGGTTTTTCCCGGAGGCATCGGACCAGCGGGTGTCGACCTGTCCGCCACGAACCCGGGCCAGAGCCAGGCGCACGGCCTGTTCGTACGAGAGCAGTCCCTGTTCGGGTTCGGCGACGTAGTCGTCGATGTCGTGTTCGGTACACACCGCCTCGTGCACCAGCGAGTCGATCAGCGGAGCTCCGATCGATTTGGGTACGGGAGTGACTATGTTGATCCAGTGCGAGCTCAACCTGGGCGAAAGCACGCTCACCGGCAGCATCACGCGGCGCGGCAGTCCCGCGACCGCCGCGTAGCGCCGCATCATCCGTTCGTAGGTGAGTACCTCCGGTCCACCGATGTCGAAGGTCCGATTGAGCGACTCCGAAATCTCGGCGGCACGAACCAGGTAGTGCAGCAGATCCCTAATCGCGATGGGTTGAACGCGATTTCGTACCCATCGCGGGGTGACCATCACCGGTAGCCGTTCGGTGAGGTAACGCAGCATCTCGAAACTCGCCGAGCCGGAGCCCAGCACGACAGCGGCTTGCAGCACGACGGCGGGTACGGGGCCCGAGAGAAAGATGTCTCCGACCTCGACACGCGAACCGAGGTGTTCGGAGAGTTCGCTCCGGTCGGCCGGGTGCAGACCACCGAGATACACGATCCGTGAGACGCCGACTTCCGCGGCCACTCGACTGGTTTCCGAAGCGCCCCGGCGGTCGCGTTCGGCGAAACCGGTTCCGGACATCGAGTGCACCAGGTAATAGAGCACGTCAACACCGTGGCAGGCGGCGCGCATGCTGCCAGGATCCAGCACGTCACCACGAACGACCTCGATCTGATCGGCCCAGGGGACGTCGCGGAGCTTGTCCGGATCGCGCACGAGACAGCGGACTCGATGACCATCTGCCAACAGACGCGGCACGAGTCGACCACCGATGTACCCCGTGGCACCGGTTACCAGGCACAGCATGTCGACATGATGACAAGGAAAAATGGTTCACGCATTCCGTTCCACGTTGACGGGAACCAGCGGGTTCCCGCGGAACCGGAGAGGATTTCGTCGTGATTCGTGCCGGCCGATCGCACGGCACAGCGCGCGGAAACACCGAGAACGGATCCGTTCCCACCGCGAAGGCACCGCGCGCCAACGACGCTCGCCGCCCGGATCGAAGAAGTCGGGTCAGGAACGGCTGCGCCAGTACCAGAAGGCCGATACTCCAACCGCCAGCACAGCGGCGAGCACGGCCGATCCGAACTCGGCGAGTACGAGCAGGGTCACCGAAAGCGTCATCACGACGGCGGCCAGCACGAGCAACGGCGGAAACCTGCGCCGAATGGTTTTCGGTTTCCCCTGTGCCAGTCCGCGTGCCAACTCGGGATCTTCCTGGCTCAGCCGGTTCTCGATCTCTTCCAGGCTGCGACGTTCGTACTTGCCCAACATCGGCAACCTCCCGTACCTGCCTGTCCGCGTTGCCGTCCTCCGGGGTAAGTAGTGTCACACCGGACAGGGGTGAACGACCAGCCCTCGCAACAGGAGAAATTCCGAAAATTTCCCACTCCGGAGTGGCGGTTCGTCCTCCCGGTTCACCGAGTTACTCACGCGAGAAAATCTCCCGCCGGACGCGGGGGTCGGCCCGGGCATCCGGCGGGAGAAGGCTCGTCCCGGCAACTACGTGCCGGCCACACGAGCCGACACGTGCGAAGGTTCGAACGGCAGGGAGTCACGGCAGGACTCGCCGCTCGTCACCGTCCGACCCAACCGTGTTCTTCGGCCAGTTTGAGCAGCCGTTGCCGAGCCTGCAGAATCTGACCACCCGTCATCGTGGGGATCGCACCCAGCAGTGCCTCGGTTATCTCGGCGGACAACTCATCGGGCGAGAGGACGTCGGAGTCCCCCTCCGAATCGGCCGATGACCTCCCACCGGAGCCGCCGGCGGATCGGGCGCCACCGGCAAGGCGAACGTCCGAAGCCTTCAGTCCGCGTTCCCCGTCCTCGACGTTGAACTCGACGGTTGTGCCCGGAGAAATCAACCCCTCGTCCACCAACAGGTCGTTGACGTGGACGAAAACATCCTCACCACCACTTTCCGGCGACACGAACCCGAAGCCCCGGGAACTGTCGAACCGGATCACCTCACCCTTGATACCCATTACCTCGTTTCATCAACTCTGAACAGCGTGCGGGATCCCGCTGAAACATTCCGAGCCGTCACACCACACGGTGTGAAAGCCAACGGACTTGCCCGTGGTACTTCCCAGCCCGTGCTCGATGATCCGATCGGACTTCGATCCAGCTGCCACGTCCCGGTCGGCCACCGAGCTGTTCCGGATGGGCGGACTCGAGCTCTCGATACCCGGTGAATCCCGGTCGGTAATGTATCAGCGACAACTCGACGGGACGACCGGACGCTCTGGACGCGTCCGGGCGTTCGTCGAACGGGGCTCGTTCAGGATTCGAAGTCGAGTACGAGACGTCCCCGCACTCCACCACCTTCCAACCTGCGATGGGCCTCGTCAGCCCGCTCCGCCGGTAGGACACTCGCGACTCGAAGGCTGAGTACGCCGCTCTCGACCTTCGCACGCAACAGGTCCAGCGCGGCGTGGTCCCGGGCGGCATGAACCACGAGCACCCGGTGCACACGGATGTCACGTCCGGGATCGCCGCTCCAGCCGCGCACCACGGCGAGACCACCACCGTCGCGAATGGCCGGGGCCACCTCACCATCGAGCACCGCTCCGTCGGCCACTCCTGCCACGCCCTCGGGCACCAGTTCACGAATTCGCTCGGCCACATCCGCACCACGGCGTACCACCGCGTCCGCACCGAGATCACGTACCAGCTGCTCGTCGGCCGTTGAAGCATCGGCGATCACGTACAACCCGCGGTCCTTGGCCAACTGAATGACATAGCCGCCGAAAGCACCCGCGGCCCCCGTGACGGCCAGGGTCTCGCCCTCGGCCAGGTCGAGTTGCTCCAGCGCCAGATGAGCGGTCAACCCGTTCATCGGCAGTGTGGCGGCGGCGGCGAAATCGACTCCCTCCGGGATGGCCGCCACGGAATCCTCGGGAACCACGATCTCGTCGGCGTAGGCACCGCCCCGCTCATCCACGGGGACCACTACGGCCATGACGCGGTCCCCGGGTTGCCGAGTGGTCACGCCGGGCCCAACCGCGCTGATCACTCCGGCAGCGTCCATACCCGGTATGTAGGGCGGTTCCAGCCCCGCTGTGCGATGACCGCCCGCGCGCAGCACGGTGTCGGTAGGGTTCACCGCCGCGGCGTGCACCCGAATCCTGACTTCGCCCTCCTCGGGTTTCGGCTGCGCGACATCCACGGCGCGCAGCTTCTCGGGTCCGCCGAACTCGGTAACTCCAATAACTCGCATACCCCGCACAACCGCACATCCGCCGTGAATCTTCCACCTGGGTGGGCTCTCCCCGGCCGTGTCGGTGTTCGACGACGGCGCGGGAAAGCCGCGACCCAGCGGGGGAGGAACACGTACTGGCGGGAACGGCTCAGGAGTCGGCCACGTGCTCGGCGAAGACCGGAGCGACCTGTTGCAGCGCGTACTCCATGCCACTGGCGGAACCGCTGGAGAAGGCATTGACGACCTCGGGGTCGTCCAGAATGACGAGGCGATCCTCCCGCGCGGCGGAAGTCCGATTCAGCAGTTGATCCTGCCGCAGTTGCCGCGGACTACCGTTGATCGCGAAAACCACTGTCAGATCGGCGCTGAGCACGTCGAGCCGTTCCCGGGAGATGTCGACGTAGAAGCTGCCGGAACCCAGCTCGTCGATCTCGGGGTTGTTCGTCATCCCCAGCTCCCGCATGAAGCGAACCCGGGAGTCGCCGGTGAGATAAGCCCCGTACTGGTTGCTGCCGTAGTAGGCCCCCACCCCGACCGTCTTGTCCTGTAGCTGGGGGTGCTGGGACAGCGTTTCGGAGAACGCCCGCTCCACCTCGGCGATACGGGCCTGCCCAGCATCGGGCTTGCCCAGCGCTTTGGAAACCAGGTCGAGTTGCTGGCGCCAACTGGTGCCGTACGGAACGGTGTCAGCGGGAGGGGCGATCGTCGGCGCGATCTTCGACAGAGTTTGGTGTTTTTCCCCGGATCCGTCCGACCGGGTGTTGAGGATGAGGTCGGGTTCGAGCGAGGCGACCTTCTCGTAGTCGACCTCGTTGGTTCCCAGCATCTCGGGGGATTCGGTGAACTCTCCCGCCGCCCAGGGGCCCACCCCGTTTCCGCCGAAATCGAGCCAGTCACTGACCCCGACCGGTTGAACGCCCAGATCCAGCGCGGTCTCCGCGTCCGACCAACCCAGTGCGACCACCCGCTCGGGTTTCTCCGGCACGGTGACCTCGCCGAACTTGGTCGAGACGGTGACCGGGAAAGCTGCGTTGTCGGTGGCTTCCCCCGCGGACTCACCCGAGGAGTCCCCCTGGCCACATGCCGAAAGCGCGGTGGCCAACAACAACACGCTCAGTAAACCACCGAGACGACGTACGTCTCCGAGTCTGCTCCGCAACCCTGTCCTCCCGCTGTAGCGGCCGATGGTGGCGGTGTAGCCGGGCCGAGCCCGACCACACCCAACCGTTGCGAAGGTTAGCCTAACCTAGTGAATAAGATCAGCGGCAGCGGAGCCGATCACTCGAGGTGCTCATCGCCCACGGGAGTGTCACGACGAGACGGCCCACCCGGATATCCGACGCGAAACCTCCCCGCCGGCTCCCCCGGCGAGCCACAGCCGCGCCGGGAAAGACGGAAAACGCCTTGGTCACGATCGAAACATCCGGAAAGAACGGGGCAGCGGCATGAGGCGGGAGGAAGGTTCGAGTCCGTCCTCGTCGACTTTCCGCGAATCACCGACGAGCGGCGGACTCCCGGGAATCGGCGACCCTCGCCGCACCACGAGCACGGCGTCCCGACTCACGACGCTCCTCCGGAGTCATCCCACCGAAAATGCCGAAATCCAGTCCGGTACGCTGCGCGTAAGCGAGGCACTCGGAGCTGACCGGGCACTGGGCGCATATTTTCTTGGCCTGCTGCACCTGCTGCGCGCCCGGCCCCACCTCGGATACCGGGAAGAACAGTTCCGGATCCTCGTCGCGGCAGCTCGCGCGGTGCTGCCAATCGGTATTCGTGTTGTCCATCATGTGGCGCCTCCTCTCTTCTCGGGCGCGGTCGTGTGCCTGCCTGGTTGATCTGTTCGGGAGTCATGCCCACGCATGAGCGCAAGCCGTGGCTGTGAAAAGGCCGCACGGACGCTACGTGCCGTTCACGTCGACGTCACGAGGATGGCGACCAACCTCACCCGCAACGTCGCAGAAACGGCGACAGTTCCGTTCCGGTCGCGTGTGTCGGCTCACAACACTCCGCCCGATCGCACGGGAAACCCCGTCGAGCGGAAAAACCGGCCGGCGCGCAGCACATGTTTACCGTCGATCCGAGGATCTCGGGAAAACGCGCGCGCCGTCGCACCGCGAAATAACGCGGTAGCGCTCCTTCTGTTGTTGCCGCCGCATCCACCGTGATTACCCCGAGGACCGACAACGCGATCACACTCACCGGACCACAAGCTTCCGGCATCACGGCCGAATTACCACGGTAGCCACGTTTGCCTTGTTTGACCAGCACCGCGTTTAGCGAGCTCAAACCTTGACTGGCCCCAGTATCCCTCGCAGAGTGGTAACCACAGCCGCGTGCTACTCACTACGGAGCAACCCGCGACAGCGGGGCGTACCAATGGCGGGGCTGCCAATCAACCGTACGAATGCTCACCCGCACGAAACTGATCGACCCGCATCCTACACATCATTGGGCTCCGCCGTACACCGGTGATCGCCAAATCGATGGGGTGATATCGCATGATCACGGTGTTCCTGGTCGACAACCACGAAGTCGTCCGTCGTGGGGTCGCGGATCTGCTGGAATCGGACCCGGAACTGAAAGTGGTCGGTGAAGCGGCCACTGTCGCACGAGCGCTGGCTCGCGCCCCGGCACTGCGGCCCGATTTGGCGGTGCTGGACGTGCGGCTTCCCGACGGCAACGGGGTTGAGCTTTGCCGGGAACTGCGTTCCAAGGTTCCCGGGCTGAACTGTTTGATGCTGACTTCGTTCACAGACGAAGAAGCGATGCTGCAGGCGATCCTGGCCGGAGCCGGTGGTTACGTCATCAAGGACGTGCAGGGGTTCGAACTGCTCTCGGCCGTGCACCGGGTGGGGGCGGGGCATTCGATACTCGACAGCCGGGCGACGAGAACGCTGCTGAACCAACTGCGGAGTGGCGGGGGCGGTTCGGAGGAGCTCCCCCAGCTGTCCGAGCGCGAACGGATCCTGCTGGACCTCATCGGGGAAGGACTGACCAACCGTCAGATCGCGCAACGCATGTACCTGGCCGAGAAAACGGTCAAGAACTACGTCTCCCGCCTGTTGACCAAACTGGGACTGCAGCGTCGTACTCAGGCAGCCGTGCTAGCCACCCGATTGCGCGACCAACGACGGACTCCGCGCTGAGGTCCCGTGCCAGCGGCTCGTTTCACGCGGTTCGGGCGATAGCGTGGCGCTTCAACGCTGCCGACCACGAAACGTGGGAGTGGCAGGGTGTCGCGACCGGTGGCATCGTGGAAACGTGTCGGGCAGTGAGTCGCCACACGGAGGACTCGGCGATTTTCCGCTTCCCCACGAAACACGAAACGCGCAGTCGCAGTCCGGTTCACAGGAACTTCTACGCGGTGCTTGGGAGCTCATCGAACGGGACAACGGTGCCGGCGACAGGGCGGACGTACTGCTGGAAGCGATACTGGCGGTTTCCTCCGAGCTGGAACTGGACACGACACTCCGGCGGATCGTCCAGGCGGCTGCGGGGGTCGTGGGAGCGAAGTACGGCGCACTGGGGGTACTGAATCCGGACGGTGACGGGCTGGCGGAGTTCATATACGAGGGTATCGACGAAGAGACCCGCCACCGAATCGGCGAGCTGCCCCGTGGACGGGGGCTGCTGGGACTGCTGATCGATCACCCCGAGCCGCTACGGCTGACGGAACTGTCCCAGCATTCCCAATCGGTGGGTTTCCCGGCGAATCATCCTCCGATGCGGAGCTTTCTCGGTGTGCCGATCCGGCTGCGTGACAAAGTGTTCGGCAATCTCTATCTCACCGAAAAGGTCGACGGTGATGCCTTCACCGAGGCCGACGAGACGATGGTTCGTACCCTCGCCGCCGCGGCGGGAATCGCGGTGGAGAACGCGCGGCTCTACGAGCGGGCCCGATTGCGGCAACGCTGGCAGGAGGCGACGAGTGAGATCCGTGCCGCGCTGCTGGCGACCACCGATCCCGCCGAGGTGCTTGACCTGATCGCGAATCGGGCGCACGAGATCAGCCACGCCGACTGCACGTTGCTGGCCTTGCCACAAGACCCCGATCTCCCTCCCGAGGAGGTCGACAGGCTCTCGGTCTCGGTCTCGGTCGGATCATTGGGCAGCGGGCTGGTGGGCAGGGACCTCCCGGTGACCGCCTCGACCTGTGGAGCGGTTTTCCGCGACCGGGTTCCCCGACAGGTGAACAGGCTCGATCTGGGCGATGACGCGGGGGCTTTCGGCCCGTCACTCATTCTGCCGCTGCGCTCCAGTCCCGAAACGGTTTCGGGAGTGCTCGTAGTGGCTCGGAATCCGAGAGCCACTTCCTTCGACGCCGAGCAGCTCAGGTTGGTGGCCGGATTCACGGACCAGGCGGCACTGGCCCTCCGACTGGCGGACGACCAACACCGGCTGCGCGAACTGGAAATACTCGGCGACCGGGACCGGATAGCGCGTGATCTGCACGACCACGTGATCCAGCGACTTTTCGCCATCGGGCTGTCCCTGCGGAACACGCAGGGACTCGTCACCGATCACGAAGTGGGACAACGGCTGAGCACGACCACCGCGGAGCTACAGCAGGTGGTCAACGACATACGCGACACGATCTTCGATCTGCGCAACAGCGCGCGCCACGGCTCCGAGCTCCGTACCCGAGTGAACGAGATCGTCTCGGAGTCGATCGCCGAAACCGGGCTGGAAGCGAAGGTGCGCATGACCGGCCCACTCAGCGCGGTCCCCGACAAGCTGGCCGAACAGGCCGAGGCCGTGATCCGGGAAGCGCTGAGCAACACCGTCCGGCACGCCGACGCGAACAGCGTGTCGGTGACCGTCTCGGTCACCGACGAGCTGACCGTCACCGTCGTCGACGACGGTGCGGGAATACCGACCGGTATCACGCGTAGTGGCCTGGACAACCTCGAACAACGGGCACGACGGGCGGAGGGAACGATGGAGACGAGACCGCTGCCCGAGGGAGGCACCAGGTTGAACTGGTCGGCACCACTGCCCCGTCCGAATTCGTGACGGCCGGCAACGAACCGGGCGGTGCGCGGGACTTCCGGAAACGACGACTCCTCATCCCGTCGCCGTCGACTCGGCCGCGCTGCACGTGGCGCGCAGCACCCCGGGCACGCTCTCGGCCAGCACGCGGGCGACGTGTCGGTCCTCCTGACTGTCGAACTCGTCGACGATGACCGCCACACCTCCGGAGACCCGAATGCTCCATCGCCGGGGGCCACCTATGAAGGAGAGCCGGTAGCGGATGTCGCGGGCCAACAGATCGTCGTCCCTGGCGAGAGTGCGAACCAGGTCCCGGCCGGTGATCATACCGACGAGTCGCTGTTCGTCGATCACCGCCACACTGCGCACGCGTTCCTCCAGCAGCACCTTGACCAGATCGGTCACATCGGTTTCGGGTTTGATACCGGTTATGCGGGTCGAGATCAGTTCTCCCACCGTTTCCGGAGGCGCGAGCCGCTCCCGATCCTCGTTGGAATAACGCGGATCACGCGGGAAGCGATCCCGTACGAGATCGAGCTCGGTCACCGTGCCGAGCGGGTAGTCCTCAACGTCGAGCACCGGCAGTGCGGTGAGTCCGTGCTCGACCAGTAACGCGGCGGCCGTCTTGACCGGCGTGTCGTTACGCACCGTGACGGGTATCTCGCTCATCACGTCTCTTACGCGCATCTCCGCTCCTCACCCCTCACCGCTGTCCCGATAGCCACTCCAGTGGCGTTCGAAGTGTTCCCACTCGCGTTGCCAGTTACACCGGCGGAGACGATCCAGGCACCGTCGGAACAACCAGAATCCGCCCACGGCGCCGAACAGCACGGTCAGCCACAACGTGGCCGCTGCCGCCGTCGCCTCGCGAACCGCCGCGGCCGAGGTCATCGGGGGTGGGACGGAACGACCACTGGGATCCGTCCAGATACGTACCCGGCTACGTTCGGGGGAACCGGCAGGGGCCGCCACCATGCCGGTACGGGCGGAACCGTCGGGAGCCTGCCAGGTGGCGCGCACCTCGGCCCTGGCGCGGGCACCGGCGCGTACCGCTGCCGGTGGCGGCCCCGCGTTGTCCAGCAGCACCGCGGTGACCTGTTGTCGTTCCCGTGTCTGACTACGCGCCGCCCCGAGCTGTTCCCCGTAGGTCTGTGCACCGCTGGCCACCGCGAACGGTGTGGCAACCAGCGGCAGCAGCAGCACGAGAGTCAGCACTCTTCCTTCGATCCGGTCGGAGGCCCTGGCCAGTGGGTTGGCGCCCGGCAGCAGCAACCGACGCAACCGCAGGAGACACTCCCCCATGGTCACCGCCTCTCTCGGGGTATCCGTGAGTACCGACGACTTCCGGTCACCACTCCTCCTGCCGAGGACGTATCACCAGTACCGGACAGTGGGAATGCTCGATCAACGCCTGGCTGGTGGAGCCGAGCAGCAGTCCACGAAAACCTCCGCGACCGCGACTTCCGAGCACCACGAGACGAGCCGTCTCGGAACCGCGCAACAGCTGCTGTCGAGGACGGTCCCTTCCGACCACGCGCCGCACGGTCACGTCGGGATAGCGCTGCCGCCACCCCGCGAGGCGCTCGGCCAACAACCTCTCCCCGCCTTCGGCGTAGGACTCGTCCGTGCCGTCGGAACTCGCCGACGTGTCGTACTCGACATCGCTCCAGGCGTGCACCGCCACCAGTGCGGTGCGCCAGTGTGCCGCGTATTCGAACGCGGCGGCCAGGGCTCGTTCGCTGATGGGGCTTCCGTCGATACCGACCACCACCGGCCCTTCGACCGGGAAGTGCTCCTCCCCGAGCCGGGAACGTACTACCACGACCGGGCAAGCAGCCCTGCTGAGCACCGCCGCCGCAGTCGAGCCGATCAGCATCCCGGTAAATCCGCCCCGTCCGGAAGCACCCAGCACGAGCAGGTCCGCGTGTTGTGTCTCCGCCAGCAGTGCGGGCACCGCTCGCCCGTGCACGCTTCGGGTGGACACCGGTAGGTCGGTGGCGATCTCGTCGGCCGCCGAGGCCGCGAACGAGAGAATGTGTTCGGCGTCGTGCGGTGTCCCGGCCCCGACGTGCTCCTCCGGCCGGTTGCCCGCCGCGACGGGGCGAAACACGTGCACCACCAACAACCGGGCGTGGTGCCACGAAGCCACCGAAGCGGCCCAGCGCACCGCCTCGGTGGCGGCATCGGAACCGTCGACACCCACCACCACGGTCCTGCTCGGTCCACCGGCCGGGCTCATACTTCCTCCATCCGAACCGAGCATGACCGGCCGGTGGCATTCGCGCACGGCGACCACGGGCGACTCGCCACGCGAAGGTGGGCCCGGATGACTTTGTGCCCTGTGATGCCGCGGGGAGTTGGTGGACCGTTGGCGTTACGAACCCGACGATTACCACCGGGATCCCACGATGAACACACACAACGAGCTTCGCTCCCTGACCACGCGGGAGAGCATCGTGCTGCTGTCCTCCGCACAGGTGGGTCGAGTTGTGTTCACCGACGAGGCTCTGCCCGCGATCCGGCCCGTGAACTTCGTAGTGGACGGCGCGAGCGTGGTGATCCGCACCGGCAGGGAGGGAAGCCTGTCCAAGCTCAACGGGAACGTGGTGGCCTTCGAGGCCGATCACATCGATCTGGCGACCCGGTCGGGGTGGAGCGTGATAGTCCACGGACGCGCCGAACGGGTCAGCGACATCGATCAGCTGGTCACACTGGCTGATCCGGCCAAGTCCTCCTGGGTGCCGCTGCGGGACTACTTCCTGCGGATACCGTTCGAGATGGTAACCGGACGACGGCTGGCACTACCGCACGTGACCAGCGAAGCCATCGGCTAGTGTCACCCGTCCGATGCCCGGTGTGCCGTCGCCGTGGCAGACGGAGTTCCACTAGGCGGTGGCTGCCCCGGTAGCGTCCTCGGCGCCGACCACTGCCAGTGGGCAGGGGGCGTGCACGACGAGGGAACGGCTGGTCGAGCCGAGCAACATCCCGTGGAATCCCCCGGTCCCCCGGTTACCCACCACGAGCAACTGGGCGTGGGAGGCCACCTCGAGCAGGGTGCGTACGACGTGTCCGGTGATCAGGAGCTTTTCCAGCGACACGTCGGGGTAGTCCTCCTGCCATCCGGCGGTCCGTTCGGAAAGCAGCGCGCGGTCCGATTCGGTCCCGGAGGGCGATGAGTGGTCGTCCTTGCCGACGTGCACGGCGGTCAGCGCCACCCCGCGAGCCGAGGCGTCCCGGAAGGCGAACGCCACGGCGGCCGAGCCGGCAGGGGAACCGTCCACACCGACCACGACGGGCAGGGAGCGGTGTGCCGGATCGCGCGAATGCTCGTCCCGTACCACCACTGTGGGAACGCGCGAGTGCCCCACCAGTGCCATCGCCACCGAACCGACCAGCATCCCGCTGAAACCCCCGAGTCCGCGCGAACCGACGACGGTCAGCAGGGCGCCGTGGGACTCCCGCAACAGCGCAACGGCCGGCGGAGCCTCGATTACGCGGGTCTCGACCCCGATGCCGGGTACGGCAGCGCGCACGGCTTCGCTCGTGGTGTGCAGTGCTGTCCGCGCCTGGGCGCGGAGTCCGTTGCGCAGGGCACGCAGCGGAACGAGAAAACGTGGATATCCCCGTTCCGGCATCGCGTACCCGTGCACCAGCCGCAGTACGGCCGAGCGACGCCGTGCTTCGTCGGCGGCCCACAGCGCGGCCCGCACCGCCGAGTCCGAGCCGTCGGTTCCCACGACGATCCTGCCGTTGCGCGAAGTGGCCATACCCGGATGGTCGGGCAACAGCGCACAGATCGCCCGCGCCGATCGAGCCTCCCGACACGTTTCGGAGATGTCGGGCATCGGTCCTGGTGCACCGGCGTCCGGAACGGTGCTCGACACGGCTCGCCGGGGTAGGAGAGATCAGGCGGGAGAGGGATCAGCTGTCCCGGATCCGCACCCGTACGGTCTCGGTGCCGGTGGCCTCGACCGTCACCGTTCGGGCGCCCGGTTCGGAGGTGAGCCGTCCGCCGCGCACCGTTACCGAGTAGCCCGATTCGTAGTGCCGGTCCGAGACGTAGATCTCGGTGGGCTTCGGGATCGTCGGATCGGGTCGATAGGTGTACTCGAACTGCCCCGTGGTGGCGTCGAAACGCATCGACTCGGGCGTCCCCGCCGTGGCCTGCGGATAAGTTCGGACCAGTTGGTCCCCTATCTCGGAGCGGAAGGGGTCCTCTCCGGGATCGGGCCCGAAGATGCTCTCGTAGTGCCAGTAGTGCCAACCCACGAACCTGCTGTCGGCCCGTTCCAGCGTGTTGGCCAGCACCCGCGGATCGCTGTCGCCGAACTCGGTGACCACGGCGGGCACGTTCGTGCGTTCGACGAACGAGTCCGCGTTTTTCCAGGTCGTATCGTGCTGTGCGGAGCACACTCCGACCAGCTGTTCTGGTAGCCCCAGGTAGATGGCGGCTTGGCTGGCTATGCAGTAGTCGTGGAACGAGAACACCACCTGCTCCGCGGCTATCCGGGGTGTCAGTGGTGGCTCGGCCATGTGGGTGGGCATCAGCTGGTTCCAGGTGGCGTTGGGTTCCCAGAACACCGGAACGTCCGGATCGGTCCGACGGATCCGGGCGGTCAGCTTCTCGTGCACCTCCTGGTACCTGCGGTCGAAGGCCGGGCAACCGGCCGGGAAGCAGCTCGGGAACGCGGCACCGGGCCAAGGCTCGTTCAGCAGTTCGATGCCGAGCACCGCCGGTTCGTCAGAGACGCGTTCGGCCAACGCGGCCAACGCGTCACCGAGATAATCGATGGCCCCGTCGCTGTTGCTCCACACCTCGCTCCACGCCTTGTTCATGCTGGGCATCAGGTAGTACAGCGGAAAACCCGGATTCGGTTCTCCCGGAAACGGCTCGGTTTCCACCGCCCAGTCGGGAAACCCGTTTCCGCCCCAGTCGGGGCCGAGCCCGTCCTGGTGGTTGTCGAGCAGGACGTGTATTCCCTCCTCGCCCAGGGTGTCGACAACCTGGGCCACCCGGTCCAGGTAGGCCTCGTCGACATCACCGCTTCGTGGCATCAGGCCGTCGAACGAGACACCGAGCCGGACGGTGTTGAAACCGTGTCCGGCGAGGAGTTCGGCGTCACGAGCGGTGACCGTGAAACCGTCGCCCGGTCGCACGTAGGGCGCGGTCTTGTCCACGTTGTTCACACCGTGCAGCAGCATCCTGCGGCCGTGCTCGTCGACCAGCCAGCGCCCGGAAACCCGCAGCCCGCTCTGGATCTCCGAAGTCTCCTCGGATTCGGCGTGCCCGGGAACACCGCTGAGCAGCCCCGCCGCCGTCGTCATCGCGAGCAGCGTCGGAATCAGTCGCCGCATGTCCTCTCCCCCGAGTTTCGGCGTCAGTGGTGCCCGAAACTATATGAATAAAATTCATTTATGCCGACTCCGCGGCGACGATTTCACCGGATCGGCGGCAGACCTGCCCCGACTGCGGAGCTCACCGAAACGGTGCACAGTGATCCCTCTTTCCGGCTAGTGAAACACCATCGTCGATCATGTTTTGCCACAGTGGCCCGAAGCGAGGAGAACAGAAGAGCTGTTGAGGGGACTCCGGTGCCAGCAAGGTACATCCCCCGTTCCGTTCCCTCGGATCCACCAGAACCACCTTCGAATCCCTGGGAGAGTTTCGTGCCCGTTGTCGAGATCGACCACAAAACGACCGGATACAACCTCGGACACGCGTACTGGCTGGCCCGGGCGGCCAGGCTTTCCTACGAGGACGAGTCTTCGATACGCGAGAAGATCGCGGAATGGGGATTCGACCGTTGCCGGTACTTCCACAGTGAGTTGGATTCCTCGCTTCCCATCGAGGACACACAAGGCTTCGTCGCCGCCAGCGCCGACATGATCATCGTGGCCTTCCGAGGGACCGAGCCGAAGCAGCTCAAGGACTGGCTGTCCGACGCCAACGCGCTCGTGGAATCCGGCCCTGCGGGCAGGGGCAAGGTGCACCAGGGATTCAGCCAGGCCCTGGATTCGGTGTATCAGGATGTGAAAGCAGCGGTAGACGAGTTTCGGGACAACGATCAGACACTGTGGTTCATCGGTCACAGCCTCGGCGGAGCCCTTGCCATGCTCGCCTCGGCACGCATGTACTTCGAGGATCCAGGGCTGCTCGCCGACGGCGTCTACACCTTCGGCCAACCACGTACCTGCGACAGGGGACTGGCCGGTGACTACGACGAGGTGTTCACCGACCGGACCTTCCGATTCGTCAACAACAACGACATCGTGGCTCAGGTCCCCCCGGAACCCGTTTTCCACCACGTGCAGCACGTCCGCTATTTCGATACCGACGGCGAGCTGCACCATCGGATCTCCACATTCGACGGTCTGACCGACAGCCTCGCGGGCTTCACCTCGGACGTGTCCGCTCCCGCGAGTGACGGTCTCCGTGACCACTTCGTGGACAACTACGTGGCACTGCTGGAAGCGAAGGTGAGCTGAGACGGAGCACCGCACAGCGGGTCGTTCGCGGCCCGCGGCTCCGCCCCGGCTCGGCGTAGCCGAAATGCGACCTCGCTCCGCTCGGGGGACCGTGGCGGTGGAGGGGTGCGATGACTGGGGAGACCACCTATCGGATCACTGTCGGGATCGACGGCTCACCGGCCTCGAAAGCGGCACTCCGCTGGGCGGTTCGGCAGGCCGAACTCACCGGCGGGGAAATAACGACCGTGATCGCCTGGGACTACCCACCGATCTACGGTTGGGAAGTACCGAACGGTGCGGATCTCGACAACGACGCGGCACGGATCCTCAACGCCGTGCTCGCGGAGACCTTCGGCGACGAGGCATCCGTTTTCCCGCACCGCGAGGTGGTCCAGGGCCATCCGGCCAGAGCGCTGCTGGACGTGGCGAACGAGACGGCGGCCGCACTGATCGTCGTGGGCAACAGCGGTCACGGCGGTTTCACCGGCGCGTTGCTGGGATCGGTCAGCCAGCACTGCGTGGCCCGTGCCCGCACACCGGTCGTGGTGGTACGGGCTGAGCAGCACGACGGCTCCGGATGAGGTACGAGGAATCCACGGCAACCGCTCCCGCTCCTGGCCAGCTACGAACCGGTCGAAAGCACGGGAGGTCCCGATGAGTACCGAGCAGGAACGAGTGGTCGTCGGGGTGGACGGGTCCGCGGGCGCCGCGGAAGCACTGTCATGGGCACTGCGCTACGCCTCCAACAGCGGAGCGGAGATCACCGCCTTGATCGCCTGGGCACACCCGAGCTACTACGGCTTGGGCGCTCCGATTCCGGAGGAGGACTTCGACCAGCGGGCCGAACAGCAGTTGGCGCGGGCGGTCGCCGACGCCGTCAGCCAGCTCGGAGTCGATGTCGGTGTACAGCAACGAGTGGTGCGGGGAATTCCCGCGCGAGCCCTGCTGGACGCGGCCGAGGACGCCGATCTGCTGGTCGTGGGCAGCCGGGGGCACGGGGGTTTCACCGGCGCGTTGCTCGGATCGGTCGGTCAACACTGCGTACACCACGCGCCGTGTCCGGTGGTCGTGGTACGCGAACGCGGCGAATAGCGGACCCTGTTGACGCGGCTCTCGCCGCGCTCACTCGGTGTGACCTCTCGCGAATCCTCACCCCGGAGGCCGGACATCGAGCAGCGGGTTCACTCACGCACGTTCGAAAGCGTTCAGGTGCCCGTTCACGACGAATGGGACTGCTCGATCGCTCGTGAAACGACATCATGGCCTGGACATGAATCGTCGCCACGGGCGAATTCGAAGGGTTGGCAGCGATGAGCGCGGAGCGGACCGGCAAGGTCGTCGTCGGATTCGACGAACTCGAACACTCACGGCAGACGGTACGGTGGGCCGCTTTCGAAGCGGCCAGCAGACAGCGGACGCTGCTGATCGTCCGCGCCATCCCCGTACCGTTGGAACAGATCACCCGCATACACCTGCCCAGTGAGGCGGTGGAGTCCGAACCGCTGCGCACCGAATCGGAGAACGAACTCCGGGCCATGGTGGCCGAGTGTCGTGCGGAACTTCCGCGGCTGGAAATGGAAACCTCGATACGGATGGGGCACCCGGCCAAGATTCTCGGCGAGGCCGCGGAGGGGGCCGAGATGTTGGTGCTGGGACCCCCGGAGCAGACACAGCCCTGGCGGGTGCTGCTCGGCTCCACCTCTGCCGAACTGGTTCGCACCGCCGAGCTTCCCGTGGTGGTGGTTCGGGGCGAGCGGGAGAACGAACGGATCACCAATAGCCCGGACGAGTTCACCAGAGTGGTGGTGGGTGTCGACGGTTCCCGAGGCAGCCAACGTGCCATCGAGTTCGCCTACGAGTTCGCCTTCCGCCACGACGCTGAACTGATCGCCCTGTTGGCGTGGAACGAGATCCGCAAGTACGCCCTGTCCGTCTCCGCGCGGCGCAAACTCAACTGGGAAGAGGCGCACGAGACCTGTCAACGGGTGCTTTCGGAATCGGTGGCCGGACAACGTGAGAATTATCCGGACGTCGTGCTGCGGAGCGAGGTGGTGACCAATGAGGGAGCCGCGGACGCGTTGTTCTCCGCCTCGGAACAGGCCGATCTGTTGGTCGTGGGCAGCCACGGCAGGGGACCGATCAGATCGAGCCTGCTCGGCTCGGTCAGCTACGCCGTCGCACACTACGCACAGTGCCCGGTGGCCGTGGTCCACTGACGTTCTCCCGGGCACCGGTGCGCTGACGGCAGTGGGTGCATCCGCGGAAACCGAGCGGAGCAAGCCCCGCGGCGTTACTAGGTGTGGAAGTAGGCCGGTTCACCGGTGGACTGCTCGACGTCGGCGATGGAATCGTCCAGCAACTGGTGCGCCAGCTGTGACAGCGCACGCGAGGCGGCGAGTTCGGCACCGATCCGCGGAATGTTGCTGTCGTGCGGATTGCGGCGGGCCAAGCCGTTGGCCCGGACCTCCGGCTGGTGCTGCCGGTGCAGTCTGGCCTCGGCGTGTGTTCGGTCCTCGCGTTCGTCGATGAAAATCGTCACCGACCATTCCTCTGTGGCGATCATGATCTTCTTCCCTTCGCCCACGAGTACTCGGAAGCGCTTCTTCCGGGCCCGTCCGGTGCTGTACGGGTCCCGATGCTGTACGGATCTCGCATCCGAATCGCCGACATTGTCCGGACGGGAATCATCGGGCTCACATTCGTGCGGCTGCCCGGTGTCCCCATGATGGTGGGCACACCGTTATCACCACAAGTGATCGAGTTGTTGACGGAAAGACCGCACCAATTTTTGCGAATATTACTCACGCACCGCGGGAATTCCGCGCAGCTGAGTAGCCAGTGCCCAGATCACCACCACGTCCACCGCGATGATCAATACCGACCACAACGGTTGGAACGGGATGAACAGGAAATTGCCCAACGCGCTCACCGCGACGATCACGATACCGGTGACGCGCGCCCAGCGCCGTCGCGACAGCAGCGCCGCACCGGTGGCTCCGACCAGCAGGCCCAGCGCCACGTGCACCCATCCCCAAGCCGTGATGTCGGCACCGAAGAAGTAACCCCCGGCAACCACGTAGAACGAACTCTGCAGCAGTGCCGTGAGGCCGACAACGACGTGGAAAAGCCCGATGATCACCATCAGCACGCTGGCGAACATCTCCACACCGCTGGCCAGGACTCCGTGGGAACGGTCGACCGGGGATCCGGTCCCGTGCTCGGCGTGTGCCATCTGCCAACACTCCCCCATCAAACGTAGCCGGTGATTCGGATCCGTTTCGTCAAGCGGCACCGGCTGAACACCGCTGCAGCAGAACAACGGAAACGGGCCGATCGACGAGTTCAGCCTAGGCAGGACACATCACGCCCCATAGGGCACAAGGTCCCGTGGGAGCGGCGCCGCACGACCGCTGGCGTGCGGAGGCGTCAACCGCGTGTCGTGACCTCGTCAACCGGGAACGAATGACATAAGACCCTTCGGAAGCGCCACCGGTCACGACGATGCTTGCGGTGACGACACCACGGCCTGGGAGGTGGGCCATGCTCGATCGGTACGAACGGCGCAGGCTGGACGAGATCGAGCACCAGCTCAGCGGTGACGACCCCCACCTGGCCGAACTCATGAGCAACGAGGGTTCCCGCCGGTCTCGCGGGCTGCGGTTCAACCTCCGCACGGGGATAATCGTCTTCTCCTACGCGTGCGCGCTGCTGTGCCTGGTGCTCGGTGAAGGAGCGGGCTTCTTCCTGGGGGTCGCGCTCGCGACCGTGATGATCGGGCTGTACGACTGGACGATGCGTGCCGTTTGAACCACTGCGGCCCGGTCCGAAACCGTTGCGCCCCGTTCCAAAGGCACGGCCCGGTCACGGGACTCAGCTGTGAACCGGCCGCAGCAGCCCCGGTTCCAGCTCGGCCGGTGCGGCGATTCCGGCCAGCGCCATGGTGATGTCGAGCTCGGCCACCAGGTGTTCGAGCACGGTTCGTACCCCCTCGGCACCCCCCGCGGCCAGTCCGTAGGCATAGGGCCTGCCGATGCCTGCCGCGGTCGCGCCGAGCGCCAGAGCCTTGCACGCGTCCGCGCCAGTGCGGATCCCGCTGTCGAACAACACGGGGATCCGGTCGTCGACTTCGGCCACGATGCCGGGCAAGGCGTCCAGCGCCCCGAGAGCGCCGTCGATCTGACGGCCACCGTGATTGGACACGAGGATGCCGTCCACTCCGGCATCGAGGGCGCGTCGCGCGTCCTCGGCGTGCTGCAGCCCCTTCAACACGATCGGCAGGCTGGTCCGTTGCCGGACGAAGTCGAGCTCGGCCCAGGTCAGCGAGGACCGGGAGAACACGTCCAGGAACGTCTCGACCGCCGCTCGCGGGTACGGTGAGCGCAGGTTGGTCAGCAGTGAGCCGGGATGATTGCGGCTCATCGACCACAACGCCCGCAGCGCCTGCGGTGTTGGGGTGGGAGCGGGGGAAATCGCCGGACGCTCGGCACGTCGTCGTACCAGGGAGGCGAACACGGGGTCAGCGGTGTACTGCGCGATGCCCTGACCGTGTGCGAACGGCAGGAAACCCGCATCGAGGTCGCGGGGGCGCCAGCCGAGCACGTGCGTGTCCAGTGTGATCACGATGGCCTCGCAGCCCGACTCCTCGGCACGGCGGAGCATGCTGGTGACGAGGTCGTCGTCACTGCTCCAGTACAGCTGGAACCAGCGGACGGCGTCCGGGGCGACCTCGGCCACCCGCTCCATCGAGTAGGAGGCCTGGGTGGACAGCGTCACGGGAACACCGGTGGATGCGGCCGCACGGGCGACCGCGAGGTCACCGTGCCGATGGACGAGTTCCAGCACCCCGATGGGCGAGAGGAACAACGGGGCGGGCACCGCGCGGCCGAACAGGTCGATTCCGAGATTCCTGCTGGAAACGTCACGAAGCATGCTGGGGACGATCCGGTGGCGCTCGAACGCGGTCCTGTTGGCCGCGGCGGTACTCTCCGTCCCGGCCGAGCCCTGCAGATAGTTCCAGGCCCGTCGCGAAATCGCCGAACGGGCGGCCAGGCTCAGGCGTCGCGGATCGACCGGAACCCGGGGCTTGCGGCCGTAAACCCCCTCTCGGTATATGTGCGTCTGGATAGCGCGGCCGATGTTGCCGATGTTGTTCGCCAGTGACATGCGTTTCCCTCAAAGCCGTTCAGCCAACCGACCCCTGTTCCGGGTACCGCAGAAGATAGCCGCGCCGCGGCCGTCCCGAACACCCCGGATCCCACGGCCATGTTCGTGGAAAACACGGCGGGGCGGTGTCGTCGGGCACCGCCCCGCTCGAACTAGGAGACGAACCGGTCGGGCTCAGCCGGGAGGGTCCGTCGGAACCGGGCTCACGCCGTGGCCCGCGAGTCCGCCGCGTTGCGACGGTTTCCCGCCATGGTCACGGCGGTGAGGGCGATCAGCGCGATCAGCACACCCGTTGTCATGGCGATCGCCAGTGCCGAGGCGTCGTTGCCGAGCAGGCCGACGACGGGGGCGGTGAACGCACCGAGGCCGAACTGTCCGGCTCCCAACAGCGCGGCGGCCGTACCCCCGGAGTCACCGTGCCGGGAGAGCGCCAGCGCTGGGGCGTTCGGCAGTACGAAGCCGACCGAGCCCAGCACGAGCAACAGCGGCACGAAGAAACCGACGATCCCGCCGAGTCCGGTGGTGGTGAACAGGGTCAGCACGATCCCGGCCGTCGTGGCCGTGGCCAACGCCCCGAACACGATCTGGTGGGAGGAGAACTTGCGCAGCAGCACGACGTTGAACTGCGTGGCACCGATGATCATGAGAGCCCCGAGTCCGAAGACCAGGCCGAACTGCTGCTGGTTGAGTCCGAACTGCTCCTGCAGCACGAACGAGGCACCGGAGATGTAGGAGAACAACGCGGACATGCCGAGCGCTGCCACCAGCACCATGACCAGGAACTGGCCATCGGTGAACAGCTCCCGGTAGGAGCGCATCACCGGTTTTATGCCGCCCTTGTGCCTGCGTTCGGGCGGCAGGCTCTCGCGCAGTGCCAACGAGGCCAGCACCAACAGCAGGACACCCAGCACGGCCAGCACGGCGAACACACCGCGCCAGGACAACTGCAGCAGGATGATGCCGCCCAGGGTCGGCGCCAGGATCGGTGCCGCTCCGTTGACCAGCATCAGTCGGGACAACGTGGTCGCGGCGGTGCGTCCGGTGAACAGATCGCTCACCGAGGCCAGCGCGACGACCATGGCCGCGGCACCGCCCGCACCCTGCAGCACCCGAAGAATCCCCAGCACCAGGATGTTCGGGGCGAGCAAGCACAGTAATGAGGCCACGACGTGTAACGAGATTCCCACGATCAGGGGGATCCTGCGCCCCACCGCGTCGGAGAACGGCCCCATGAACAGCTGTCCCAGTCCGAGCCCGAGCAGGGTCCCGGTCAGGGTCAACTGTGTCTGCGAGGAACTCGCCTCCAGACTCTCACCGATGTCGGGCAGGGCGGGCAGGTACATGTCGATGGTCAGCGGAACCAGGGCAACCAGGGCGCCCAGTACGAGAATGATCCGGGTTCTTTCCCACCCGGTGGGTTCACTCACACCCGCCTGGTTCGGGGTGGAAGTGCTGTGCTCTGCGACTCGTTCCATCACGACCTTCCGTACAGGGTGTGAAGATGACAGGACTGCCAACTTCACAGCGAACGTGAAGGAGGTTTTATTCCCGTGGAACGAAAAGCCTCTCGGGTTTCAGCCGGTCGTACGAACGTGATTCGAATCGCCCGGCAGGACGCACGTCGCACCTTCGCAGATCGGTTTCGAAACGCATGCGTTCGATGGCCCTCCGTGATGTCTCGCTCTGCCGGGTTCGTTCCCCGGCGCCCGTGGAACGTGTCGGCTACCACAAAGCAAAACGAAAAGAATTCACACCGTTTCGGGGGATCGGACCACGGCACCCCTAAATCCCGACGCCCCATTACCGGACAGCAGCCGTCGAGGAAATTTCCCGCGCACGAACAACTCGTGAGTACGTTGACCAATCGCCGCCGTTGGAACCAGGCCCGCCGGCACGGGAGGCGGCCGTTTTCCCGCCACGCGGAGCCGTGGTGATCGCGCGGCACGACGGGCTGGGCTAACGTTTTCCTGGGCAGTCACCGGCGGAAAAACCGGAGTTCAAGTGCAATTGCGGAACAAGAACGTCCTGATAGTAGGAGCGAGCGGGGTATTGGGTGGCAAGCTCGCCCACAAGCTGCACGAGGCGGGCACCCGCACCTATCTGGCCGGACGCGACCGGAACGAACTCGCCACCGTTTCCGAGGAGCTCGACGGAACGCCCTACTCGATCTTCGAAGCGATCGACACCGACTCCTGTCGCCGAGTGGTCGACACGGCGGCCGAATCCCTGGGCGGACTGGATCTAGTGCTGATCGCCACGGGCGTCGCGGCG
Source organism: Actinopolyspora lacussalsi (assembly GCA_030803735.1). Taxonomy (NCBI): domain Bacteria; kingdom Bacillati; phylum Actinomycetota; class Actinomycetes; order Actinopolysporales; family Actinopolysporaceae; genus Actinopolyspora; species Actinopolyspora lacussalsi. The sequence goes on from JAURUC010000001.1 coordinate 1,131,112, forward strand.
TTCGGCCGCACCTCGGACGCCGAGGACGCGGTGACCGAGCACCTGCTGACCATCAACACGCTCGCGCCCATAGTGCTCGCACGTGCGGCACTTCCCCATCTGGAGCGAAGCGGGGGGACGTTGGCCGCGCTCTCCGCGATACTGGCCGACCATCCCACGGCGGAGATGGCCGACTACTCGGCCAGCAAGGCGGCACTGTCGGCGTGGCTGACCGCCACCCGACGGGAAATGCGCGGACGGGGAGTCGACGTGTTCGACATCCGACCACCGCACATGGAAACCGGGCTGGTGGATCGCGCACTGAGCGGAACACCGCCCCGCATGCCGCCGGCCGCCGACACCGACGAAGTGGTGGAAACCATCGTCTCCGGCATACGCGACAGCGCGCACGAACTGCGCTACGACCTCGAGCAGCGACGGCTACGGCTGGTCTTCTGAACCGACCGCTTCCCGCACAGTGCCCCCGATGTCCCCGGACGGTGGTGTGGCATCTCGGCCGGTTCGGCACCATTGCTAGAGTAATCATCGATGGGTATCAACGCGAGTGCTCCCTTCTACGTGAGGCCCCGCCGCTGACGGCGGGGAGCTGATCTTCACTTTTCGCAGCTCCGCCGCGTATCGGAGTCATCGCCGGTGCGGCTCTCGGCTGCCCGGCTCCGTTCTTCACTCCGCGGAGCACACCCATGTCTCATTCCCACCCTGGCGGGCCGCACGAGCTCGGCCAGAACTTCCTCGTCGACCGGTCCACGATCGCCGTGATCGAGAACCTCGTCGCCGGAACGAACGGACCGATCGTCGAACTCGCCGCCGGCGACGGTGCCGTCACCGTGCCGCTCGGCCGGTCCGGACGGCCGATCACCGCCGTGGAACTCGACCCCGGCAGAGCACGACGATTGCGGCGGCGCACCCCCGAGCACGTCACTGTCGTCAACACCGACATCCTGCGTTTCACCCTGCCCGGGACTCCGCACGTGCTGGTAGGCAACCTGCCGTTCCATCTCACCACGGCGGTGCTCAAACGCGTGCTGGGAGCGCACGAGTGGCGAACCGCGGTCCTGCTGGTGCAGTGGGAGGTCGCCCGCAGGAGATCCGGTGTGGGCGGAGCAACGATGCTCACGGCCCAGTGGTGGCCCTGGTACGAGTTCAGCCTGCGACAGCGGGTACCGGCGCGTGCCTTCCGGCCGGTGCCCTCCGTCGACGGCGGCCTGCTCGTGATGAGGAGGCGGGAAGTCCCCCTGGTCACCACAGCGGGTGAGGAGTACCGGCGATTCGTCAGAGACGTCTACACCGGCCGGGGACGGGGGCTGGGCGAGATCCTCGAACGCACGGGGCGGATCGACCGCTCCGCCCTGCGGGAGTGGCTGCGCCTGGAGCACGTCTCGACCCGATCGCTGCCCAAGGAACTCACCGCCGAGCAGTGGGCCTCGCTGTGGCACCGGGTCACGGCGACCAGCGAGGGGACCGACGAGGGAACGCCGCACCGTCGGCGGGGTGGCACCACACGTTCCGGGCGGCGTGGTCGGAACCGGAACCGCTGAGTCGGGAGGTTCCGCCAAGCGGGCATCGACAGTGACCGGAACAGCCGGAGCCGGGCTCTCGGAAGGGGACGCGACGTGCGAGACGTCCACCTCCGTGTCCCGGCCCCGGCCGCTTTCGCTCCCACAACCCCGTGGCGTCGGAGAGCGGGTCCGCCAGGAAGTCGGCGGACATGTCGGCGAACGCGCCGCCGTTACCCAGATCCACGGCGTGGATGCGGAACTCCGGCCCTGGATCTCACACCGAGCCGGAGCCGCTGTGGTACGAGGGCTGTCGCTCCAGGTACCTCGCGTTCGGTTCGGCGAACCCGAAGTCGCGGTAGAGCTCGTGCGCGTCGTCGGTGTGCAGCATCCATTTGAAGTTCTTGCCCGGACCGTTGTCGATCATCTCGTGCACCAGTCCCCTGCCGAGGCCCCGACCGCGGTGCGCGGTCTCGATGTAGACGTCGGCAAGGTAGGCCATGGCCACGCCGTCGGAGAACGCCCGGGCGAAACCGACGGTATCGCCGTGCGGGTCGTAACAGCCCACCACGCGCCAGGCGTGCCGAACCTGTCGGTGGAAGTCGTCGAACTCGCGCCAGCGGCCCCAGTAGGCCTCGGTGGACAGGAAACGCCAGACGGCGTCGAGGTCGAGCCGGTTCGGATCGTCGTCGAACTCGTAAGGGTGATGCGGCGACACGCCCCGATCGAAGCAGACTCGGGTGGGATCTCGCCACTGCTTTTCCACGTGATCCCGGGGGCGACGAGCTCACCCCGACCCGGTGAGAGGTCGGGGCTCTGCCACCGTCGGACCCGGCAGCGGCTCGTGCGGGAGCCACAACCGGTGCGGCTCAGTCGAATCGTCCGCCGCGCAGCGCCGTGGTGAAAGCCGCCCAGGCAGCAGGCGATTTCCGCAGGCTGACAAGCCTGCGGCTTGCAACCGCCTCATCGCCGCACGGTAAACGGCTATCTCCTCGGGCTGCCGGTAGTAGTACCCCTTGACACGTGTGTCCACATAGACGGTTCCTGGATCGTTCTCCAGCTCGGGCGGGAAAGCCAGATATATGAAAGCGCCTTCTATGCCGGTATGAGCTCCGACGGACATGGGCAGCACTTGTACGGCTCTTCCACGAGACGCAACAGGTGATGGAGCTGTTCACGGGTCATGTCTCCACCTCCGACGGAGTGCGCAACGCGGACTCATGGACGACCGACCACAGGTCACCCCGGAACTGGTCACCGACGGAGTCGCACGTACCACCCACCTGTTCCAGGAACGCGTGCCCTGTGCTAACCGGTACGGCTGACCGTGGGGCCGGACGGAACCCACACCGTGTGGCTGGACACTCCGCAGCGGCCGGTCCGCACACTGGAGTAGTGCTTACCAGTACCCCTGCACAACACCGTCCCGAGACCGAGAACCACTGCTCGTCCCGCAAACGGCATCGCGAATCAGCGAACCCGGACAGCGAAAACGATCACATTGTCGAGATAGTCACCGGAGCGCTCGTCGAAAACCCCACCGCAAGTGATAAGCCGTAACCCGGGGGCAGCTGTCTCAGCGTAAACCCTGTTCGTCGGGAAATCGGACTTGGCGTGTCGCTCGCTGCGATACGTCCGGAACACGGCAGTGGATCCGTCAGCTCGATCCACGAACACCCGGTTTCCGGGCGACAACGTGTCCAGTTCGTAGAACACCGCCGGACCGTTCCTCGAGTCGACGTGTCCCGCGATCACGGCCGGGCCCTGTTCACCGGGTTCAGGTCCCGCACGCCACCAACCGGTTCGATTCGCCGAATCCGGAGCGGCCAGTCTGCCCTCATCGGTGAGTTCCAAGGGATCAACCGGAGCGACCAGCTCCAAAGCGGGAATCCGAACACGAACGGGCAAGGCCTGCTGTCGGGGAACGAAGCGTTGGTCGATAGCTGTGTTCGCACTGACCGCGGATCGTGCCCGGGTGGATTCAGGGCCCGCGGGCGCGGCTGCTCCGGTCAACAACCACGGAAGTGCCAACAGGAGCGTAGCGGCCACGGGAACCCATACCCCGTGACCGCTACGCACTACCGACGAACCACGACCGAGGAAGCTCATTCACGCTCCGCCGGAGGAACGACGGCGGAACATCAGAAGCACTCCACCGGCGAATGCCACCCCGCCTGCCGCGCTCAACGGCAACAGCAATTGGGAATCACCATGAGTGGCGGCACCACCGTATCCGGCATCCACCCCGCCAGAAGGAGCGGCACCGGAGTCTCCCCGGGTATCTGCGGTTCCATCTCCGTTCTCACTATCACCACCGACGGCACCGTTGTTGTCCTCGGTGGATTCCGTGGAGTCGGAAGAAAGATCCTCACAGGCGATCCCGTCGTCGTCAGCGTCCAGCCTTTCCGGATCGCCAGGCACGGAGTCGTAGGCCCGCTGAGCCTCTTGCTGCGTGGCGAAATCCTTACAGCCACGATCCGCGGATTGCGCCGTGGCCAAGCCCGCCAGTGGTAAGGAGATCCCAACCGTGAGCGCCGTAGTGGCAGCGATCTTGCGAAGTGTCATGGCTACCCACTTTCCTCGACAACAGTGGCAGACGAAGAACAAGTAGTGACACTACAGATCACAATTTAGAGGGAACCATACACACGGAAGCGTGAAAGCTAGACAAAGAATATCACTTTCAGTAGCAATCAACATCGCTACAGCAGGTAATCGAGCCACGTCCAGCGTAAAGAATGGATCGAACGGGCAACTGAACGTTTACAGCGGGCCCGTACTGCCGACAACGGAAAGCAAGAAGCGAAAAGATCCGGCCGCGCGGCCCGAGGGCGACCGCGCGGCCGGAGTGGTGCGACCGACTCGAACTCACATCGGACGGGTCAGTACACCGAGGACTCCTCGGAGGTCTCCCGGATGCCGTTGGGGCCGTTGATGATGCGCTCGCCCCACGGGGTCAACTGGTTCGGGTCGAAGTCCCGCACCATGTCGAGGTATTCGACCCCACCGCTGTTGCCGCTCCAGGACCAGCCGATGTAGCCGAGCCCGAGCGACTCGGCGGTGGCCATGACGGCGTCCTCGGCCGGGTCACCATCGGAGTGGCGATGCCCGAACTCACCGACCATGATGGGCAGCCCTGCGTCGACGAAGTGGTTCAGGTAGTTCCTGACCTTGGTGGCGGTGTCGAACACGCCGTACATGTGGACGGAGAACACGGTGTTGCGCAGCGGGTCGGCCTGGAATACCGAAGCGGCGTCGTCGCGCATCGTGTACGTCCAGTCCTGGCCCCAGTTCGGGGCGTCGGCGATCAGGGTGTGCTGGAACCCGAGATCGCGCATCCGCTGGATGGCGTTCGAGGTGTCCTCGGCCCACGCCTCGTAACCGGTGTTGCCGAACGGCTCGTTGCCGAGGTTGATGAGGACGTGGTCCTCTTCTCCGATCAACGCGCTCTTGACGCTGTTCCAGTAGTCCACCGCACGCGACAGCGGCACCGCACCGGACTTCTCCGGATAGCCGATGGTGTCGTGCACCTCCAGCACGCAGACCAGCTTGTTGTGCTCGCAGTTCTCGACCACGGACGCCACGTCGGCGGTGTCGTTGCGGTTCCAGAGGTCACCGCTGCTGAGTACCACACGCACGGTGTTGGCGCCCGTGGCCTTGATGTCGGCCAGCGAGTCCGTTTCGTTCGGATACCACGTGTGGGCGTGGTTAATCCCGCGCATCACGAAATCGTTCCCGTTGGCGTCGAGCAGTCTGCCGTTGGAGACGTGGAATCCCATTGCCGCCGCGGCTTTCCCGGTCATCCCGAACGAAAGCTGCGAAAGCGTCAGCAACACCGACATGGCCAGCACGGTGAGGACGGCGGCGGGTAACCTCAATCGTCGTTTCATGTTTTCCTCCGAAAACATTCTCGAACATTCCATCGCGTCGCGCCGCCGACCACACCTCCGTTCCGCTGTCAGCATCGCCGATCGAGATGTGCTCGTTCGGCGCGACTGGTCGACACGCCGACAACGTCGATTCCGCGAGCCGACCGAGACGCGGCGGCACTCATGCCGCGTCGAAACTCGACATACGCAGCACTCGAACTTCGTAGGGTGGCAGTTCGAGGGTGTCCACGGGCTTCTCATCGTCCAGACCGGTGAGTTCGCCCGCCGTCGCTTCCGGAGTCACCCGCAGCGGCTCCGGGCTCTGGCTGGTGAGAAAGACGAAGCGCCGCCCGTCACGGTGCCGCAGCACGTCCGCGCTCACGGCAGGATCGGCCACCCGCACGCTCCGCCGCACCCCGGCGAACTCGGCCAGCGCGTCGTAGAGCCCTACCGCGGCATCCGGATTCGCCCCGGGAGTCCAGTCGGCCATGTGCTCGATCGGGTAAGTACACAGCACCGTCCAACCGGAACCGACCCGGTTGCGCAGCACCGCAGGCTCGCCGTCCTGATCCACGGCCACGACCTCCGCATCGGTGGCCCGCACCGGCAGCCTGGCCCGGCTGTGCTGATTACCGGCTACCGGCAGCGACAGCTTCGTGCCCGCGGCCAGACCGCCGAAGTCCGCCCGGAAGGTGAGCTCGACTTCGTCGCGTTCGATCGGATCCACCTGCCCGTACCACAACTGGTGCTTCACCCCGAAGATCCGGTCGAGTCCGGCGATCCACGGGCCGCGCTGGAACGAACCGGTGCCGTGGCAGTAAGAGAGGTAGACCGTGGCCCCCGAGGCCGCGAGTTCCTCCAACCTGCCCGTCGAGGGCGCGGTCAGTTGTTTGGCCGAGGGCAGCAGATACAGCGAGCAGTCCTCGACGATACCGTCCCGCTCCCGGCAGAGTCCGATCGGGAGGTCGGCCAGTTTCGCGCTGGTGTAAGCCTGACGCAACGTGCTGAACGCGAACCGTGCGTCGTCGCCGTCGCTGATCGGGATGTCGCCCTCCAGGTGCTCCGGGACGATCATCGCGGCCCGCGCCGGTTCCCGCTCACAACCGAGCACGTCGATCGCGGCGAGAGTCGCGGAGAACCGCGCCATCTCGCGCAGTTGCGGCTTGGGCTCGCGCCCCGAGGTGGTCAGGCCGAAGTGGAGCTCGAAGGGGTGATGCCGGTACGGGTCCTGCTCGGCGAGTTCGTCGAAATCGGTGTTGTTCCAGGCCATCCAGCCGGTGGAGCCGGCGAGCAGGCTGTTGTGCAGCACCTGCCGGTAGTAGACCGCCGCGTGCTCGTCGGAGGCGAAGTCCGAGGACAGCCCGAACTCCTCCAACACCACGGGACTGCCCAACGTGGTGGTGAGCTCACAGATGAAGGCCGCCCCGAAGTGCTGCCGGATCCGGTCGTCCTCCATGCGATAGACGTGCGGACCAAGGAAATCGGTCAACGAGGCCAGGTCACGCACCGAGAACCCGTTGTCGGTTCCGGTGATCTCGGCACCCCAGGCACCGTCGCCGATGGAGACCGGCTGGGTGGCCCCACCCGCCCGCACCGAGCGGACCATCAGGCCCGCCCAGGCAGTCACGCTCTCCCGATCGGCGGGCTCGCCGTAGATCGGCATCTCGTTGCTGATCAACCACCCCGCCACCGCGGGATGATCGGTGTAGCGCGCGGTGAGCTGTTCGACGAACCAGCTCTGCCGGTCCAACAGCCATACGTCCCGATAGAGGTCACGACCCCCGCGCCAGGGTGGATCGAAGTTCTCACCGGACATGTGCCCCACCAGGAAGGTCGGCACGGTCCGCATGCCCGTTTCGACGTGTGCGTTCAGGAAATCCGCGTAGGCGGCGGCACAGTTCTCGTCGATCCGGTCGGGCTCCGGCATGAAGTCGGGCCAGAAGAAGAACGACCTGGTCAGTGTCAAGCCGTGCTCACGCAGCACGGCGAGCTCGGCACGGACCAACTCGGGATCGTAACGAGTCCACATCCGCGGCCCGCCGGACGCGGACCAGAAATTGGCCCCGAACCAGCTGACCGGGCCGTCCTTCGTCTCGACGAAGGCGAAACCACGACGCATCCGTGCGCTCCCATCAACAGTGTGCGGACCGCTGCGGCTCGCGGAATCCGAGTCGCGAATCCACACGAAACACTGAAGTGAATTGGATCACTTAAGCGATTAACAGTCAAGGCGAAACCACGTGGGACAGGAAGCACGGACGGCCTTCGAATCCCGAACCGGACGGACGAAGCGCCTTCGATTCCCGGGGCTCACCCCGAGTGAGATCCGGTGCTGTGCCGCTCGACGAACTCCGGATCGGAGGTGCGCCGGTCCTCGAGCGTTGACCTGCTGCGCAGTTCGAGCAGCATCCGCACCGCGGTGGCTCCGCGTTCGGCGATCGGTCTGCGCACCGCTGACAACGCGGGTCGAACCAACCGGCACAGCGCGGAATCGTCCCAGGCCACCAGCGAGACGTCCTCCGGAACGGACAGTCCCAGCTCCCGCACCACCCCCAGTGCGGAGACGGCCATCACGTCGTTGTCGAACACCAGGGCGCTCGGAGCCTCCGACGAGGAGAGCGCCGCACGGACGACACGCGCGGCGGACTCGTCAGTGTAGTCGGCGTGCACGATCCGGGCCCCCTCCAAACCGAGTCGTGCCGCCGCCTCGGTGAACGCGTCCGAGCGAATACCGGTGTGCACGAACTCCTCCGGCCCGGCCACCCGTGTGATCCAGCGGTGCCCGAGCGCCGCGAGCCGTTCGAGCACCTCGGTCATCACGCCCCGGTCGTCGGTCCACACGGAGGGCAGGCCCAACCGATCGACCGGATCGGCCAGCAGCACGGCGGGCAACCCGAGCTCGCGTACGAGCCGGACCCGGGGATCCTCATGACGCAGATCCACCAGCAGCACACCGTCGACCCTGCCCTCGGCGGCCCAGCGACGATAGGTCGCGAGTTCGGCTTCGGCGTTGTCGGTGACCTGCAGCAGCAGCGCGGTGGGGCCATCGGCCAGCTCGGCCTGGATCCCGGAGATCAGCTGCATGAAGTACGGCTCGACCCCGATCTCGCGGGCGGGGCGGTCCACCACCAGCCCCACCGCTTCGGCCCTGCCGCCGGTCAGCGAGCGCGCGGCGCTGCTCGGTGCCCAGCCCAGCTCGGCCGCGATCCGCAGAATGCGGTCGCGGGTCGCCGCCGAGACCCCGGGGCGCTTGTTGAGCGCGTAGGAGACCGCGCCGGTGGAGACTCCCGCCGCTCTGGCGATGTCGGAGATCGTCGGGCGCTTCGACGGCATCACGTCCCCGGGTGCTGCTGTGGTGTACGGCAACACCCTAGTAGAGGAGCTCCGCCGGCCGGTTTCCCCGCTGTTCCGCGTTTCCCGTCGGGCGGAACCTCCGGCGGACTCCCGCACGGAACGCCCGAGTCGGATAGGCACCCGCGGGGAGGTTCCCGTGGCCGCCGGAAACCTCCCCAGGACAGCTGCGAGAACGGATCAGTGGTGCGCGGAACCCGTCACCGTCGCGGCCCGGTCCACCGACACCGCGAGCAGTTCGTCGAGATCCACGGCATCCGCCATGGCGGCGGTACCGGCATCGCCGGGGTGCAGCCCGTCACCGCCGTCGTAGCTCGGTCGCAACCGCAGCGGCGCGTCGGGATCGGCGGTGGCCGCCGCGAAGTCGATCACCGCGTCGAACCGGCCGCTATTCCTGATCCACTCGTTGACCCGCTGCCGGGTGTCCTCCCGCTGCTGGGTCCAGACGCTCGATCCCTTGAACGGCGTGATCGTGCCGCCCAACACGGTCACTCCCCGAGCGTGGGCCAGCTCGATCAGCCGCTCGTAGCCCGCGATCATCTCATCGGCGGTGGCGTTGTAGCCGATATCGTTTATCCCCTCCAGCACGATCACGCTGCGCACCCCGGACTGGCTCAACACGTCCCCGGCGAACCGGTCCACCCCGGCAATCCCGTAATAGGGCTGCCCGGGGCGCTCGGCCAGCAGTCGGTTACCGCCGAGCCCCGCGTTGACGACCGAGAGGGTGGCGCCGCTTCTGGCGTGCAACCGTCGCGCCAGATGGTCGGGCCAACGTTGATTGGAGTTGTAAGTGGTGGCGGCGGTGTCGGTGATCGAGTCTCCGAAGGCGACCACCGTGCCCTCGATTCGTGGACTCGGGCGCACATCGACGGCATCCGCCACGACCCAACACGGCATGGTGCTGTATCCCGAACCGGCCGGATCGGCAGCGGTGTCACCCCGTGCCAGGTAGTTGGTCTGATTGGCGAAGGGATGATTGGTCAGCGCACCGGTGGTCTCGGGAAGGTGAACGCTGATCAGCAGCGTGGACAGCGCCTCGACCCGCAGCTCGACCGGATCGCTGTAGCGGTACTCGCCCGCCGGGATCACGGTGCTCGAGCTCCCGCCGAACCTCAGTTCGCGCATGGTTCCGGGCACGGCGGTGGCACCGGCGGAGCGCACCGCGACAGTCGCGTGGCCGCTCCGAAGCGGAGCGTTCCCGTACACGTTGCTGAGTCTGATCCGGACCTCGGAACCGCCGCTGCTGATGAACACGGCATCGCGCACCGTGGCGTCGTCGACCCCCTCCCCCGCCGGGCACGAGTCGGTTCCCGGAAGATCGCTGCCTCGCACGGGACTGGCCGCCCATGCGGCCACCCATTCCTGGGCACGCGGCTCCGGCTCAGGACGAGCGGTGGCGGCCGGCGCGGTCGCGGCAACGGCGGCCAGACAGCCGAGCAGGCACAGCAACGTACGAAGGACCAAACCACGCAACGGATATCGCTCCTCGGATTCTCGACGAACTCCGATCGACAACAGCACATGTGAGCGCTCCCAGAAACTCAACACACGATTCCTCGAATTCGCTACCGCCGATCCGGTTACGGCAGGAGAATTCGGGAAAGTAACGGGAGATCGGCACACCGGGACAATGCGGAAATCGGAGGTTTCACGCGGGAATGCGACTACTGGTGACGGCGGAACGGATATGGACCGGAAACGAAGGTCACATCATCGAGGACGGTGCGGTGCTCGTGGACGAGGGCACGATCACCGCAGTGGGTCCGCGCACCGAGCTGGCCGAATCGGCGATCGAGGCGGAGAGGTACGATTTCCCAGGACACACGCTCCTGCCGGGACTGATCAACGCACACGTGCACCTGTCCTTCGACGCGGGCGAAGAACCGATCAACACGCTGCTGGCCACCGAGGACCACGAGCTGCTGGACGGTATGGCCGAACGAGCTCGCGACTCCCTGGACGCGGGAACCACCACCGTTCGTGACCTCGGCGACAGGAACGGCGCGGCGATCCGGATCAGGGACGCCGTCGCACGGTCCGAGATCGCCGGACCGCGCGTGCTCGCGGCGGGCCCACCGTTGACCGTCCGTGAGGGACACTGCTGGTTCCTCGGCGGTGAGGTGGAACGCGAGGAGGATTCGCTGCGCCGAGCGGTCACGCATCGCGCGGAACTCGGCGCGGACGTGGTGAAGGTGATGGCATCCGGTGGGCAGATCACCCCGAAGTCGCCCGCCATGTGGCAGTCACAGTTCGACGCCGCCGAACTACGAGTCATCGTGGACGAAAGCCGGCGGCACGGACTGCCGGTCGCCGCACACGCGCACGGATCCGACGCGATCGAGGGCGCGGTCTCCGCAGGTGTGAGCACTATCGAGCACTGCACGTGGCTGGGACCGGACGGGTTGGACGAACGTGAGCCGGTGATCCGCGAGATGCGGCAGCGCGGTATCAGCGTGTGTGCCGGGCAGTCCCGCAACTGGCACCGGCTCGCCGACAAGGTCGGTGCGGAACGGGCGCAGCGGTTCCAGCGACGACTCCGCACCCTGGACGAGGCAGGAGTCGATGTGATCATCGGAACCGACGCGGGGCTGCGGGACTCGGTGTTCGACGATTTCGCCGGAGCGCTGGGGCTGTACGAGCACCTGGGGTTCGGCAACGAACGGATCCTTCGGATGGCCACCTCCGAAGCCGCGATCGCGCTCGGCATCGGCGAACGTACCGGGCGGGTGGCGACGGGGCTGGCCGCCGACCTGGTGGTGGTGCGCGGTGATCCGCTGACGCGATTGGGCGATCTGGGTGAGGTGGCCCTGACGGTCGCGAACGGTAGACCACACCACCCCTCGGCGAGTGGGTGAGGCGCCCAAGTCCTCCGAAGTCGTCACCGGGCTCCTCCGTGGCGGGCGGCGCTTCGGAAGCCGGGTTCGGCAGCGGGCGAGCACTGCCGAACCCGGTGATCAACGAGCCTCTCCGACTCCGGGATCCGATCGCGGCACCGGATCCCCGGCGGGAACGGCCGAACGGATCAGGCGTTTTCCAGGGCGGATTCGTAACGCCCCTCGCAGGCGGCCCCGTTCAACTTCGCCCGGTGTGCCAGTACCTGCTGGGCGCTGTCGAACTTCTCGTCACGTCCGACCCACTCCTGCAGGGCAGGAGCCAGCAGGCCGCGTCCGAACGAGAAGGTGACCTGCCACGGCAACGGACCGAGCTGGTTGATCGCGTTGAGATTGACCGTGGCCTCCTCGTCGCTCTGTCCTCCGGAGAGGAAGGCGATGCCGGGGACCGCCGCGGGAACGGTTCGCTTGAGCGTGCGTACCGTGGCCTCGGCGACCTCGACGGAACCGGGTTGCGGGCTGTGATCCTTGCCCGCGACCACCATGTTCGGTTTGAGCACCATCGACTCGAGATCGACGTGCTGCTCGGCGAGTTCGGCGAAGACACGACGAAGCGCCCGGGTGCTCGCCTCCTCGGCGGCGGCCAACGAGTGGTCGCCGTCCATCAGCACCTCCGGCTCGACCATGGGAACCAGCCCCGCCTCCTGCGACAGCGCCGCGTAGCGGGCGAGCGCGTGGGCGTTGGTGTGGATCGCGTAGTCACTGGGCCTGCCGGACCCGATGTCGAGCACCGCGCGCCACTTGGTGAACTTCATGCCGAGCTGGACGTACTCGGCCAGCCTGTCCCGCAGTCCGTCCAGTCCTTCGGTGATCTTCTCACCGTCGGTTCCGGCGAGCGGCTTGGCTCCCTTGTCCACCTTGATACCGGGCAGGACGCCGTTCTGCTCCGCGATCTTGCGCAGCGGCACCCCAGAGCCGGAGTCCTGGCGGACGGTTTCGTCGTACAGGATCACACCGCTGATCGAGCTCCCCAACTCCGGCGTGGAGACGATCAGCTCGCGGTACTGGCGCCGCACTTCCTCGTTGGAGTCGAGGCCGACGGCGTGCAACCTCTTCTCCATCGTTCCGGTGCTCTCGTCGGCGGCGAGAATGCCTTTGCCCGGTGCAACCATCTGCTGTGCGATCAACCGCATGTCGTCGCTGAACACGGTGCGCTCTCCTTAGGGACGTATCTGCCTGTCGTTGTCGGCCGGTGATCGCCGGGCCGGACTCACTTCAAGCCTGACAGACTCCTGCCCGGTATTCCGAACCCAATCACCTTGAATCGAATCAGATCGAACGGAATCGAATCAGTAAAGTATCGCACGTCACCCGAGCCGGTGACCATTCATCACAGAAAGCTATATATCGATCGCCCAAAACGGGTCACCCGTTCGGCGGTAGCAATTCGGTGGTTACGACAAGTACCCATCACCCGGAGGACAGCAGAATTGGTACACACAACCGTGCGGCCTCACGACGGAATCGATTCGGCCGATCGGGAGAGGATTCGCCGCCGTCCGGACGCTCACCGAGCTCACTCCGCCGACCCGTGCTTCCCGCCGGGGGCCGATGCCGATAGCGTCCGACGACTGTGGGAGGAAGTACCGATTCAGTCCGCACGGGTCACACCCACCGCGGCGGTCATCACTCGCCACCACGTATCGCATCCACCCGATAAGAGGAACGACATTGACCAATCCCGACTCCGCGGAACACCACGAGTGGCTGACGGCCGAACGGAGCAGGCTGTTCGACTTCGCTTCCGCCGCACGCGGCTCCGAAGGTGGCTTCGGATGGCTGGACGACGCCGGAAATCCCGATCCGGGCCGACCAGTGGAAACCTGGATCACGGCCCGGATGACACACGTGTTCAGTCTCGCCCATCTGCTCGGTGAACCTGACGCCGCGGAACTCGCCGACCACGGCATCGCCGCGCTGGTCGACCAACTGCGCGACTCCGAGCACGGCGGCTGGTTCACCAGCACGGTCGACACCACCAAGGGTGCCTACGAACACGCTTTCGTGGTACTGGCGACCAGTAGCGCCACGGCCGCGGAACGCCCCGGCGCCGCGGAGTTGCTCACCGAGGCGCTGCGCGTCGTCGAGTCCCGCTTCTGGGACGACCAGGTGGGGTTGGGGCTGGAGAGCTGGGACAGAGCCTGGACGATCACCGAGTCCTACCGTGGCGCCAACAGCAACATGCACCTCGTGGAAGCCATGCTCGCCGCGGGCGACGTCACCGATGAACGGATCTGGCACCAGCGAGCGCTGCGGATCGCCGGAACGCTGATCGACGAGGTCGCCCGTACCCACGGCTGGCGACTGCCGGAGCACTTCACTCCCGCGTGGGAGCCCGAACCAGATTACAACAGCGATCGTCCGCACGACCCGTTCCGCCCGCACGGCACCACTGTGGGGCACTGGCTGGAATGGTCCAGACTGCTGCTGCAGTTGGAGGCATCCCTCGGGGAGGAGGAGTCACCGAACTGGCTGATCTCCGACGCTCGGAATCTGTTCGAGGCCGCCATACAGCACGGTTGGCACGCCGACGGTCACCCCGGGTTCGTCTACACCCTGGACTGGCAGGACCGCCCGCAGGTTCGCGAACGAATGCACTGGGTCACCGCCGAGGCGGTCCTGACCGCTGCCGCGCTGCACCGACGTACCGCCGAGTCCTACTACCAACGGTGGTATGCCACGTTCTGGGATTTCGCACGGACGAGGCACATCGACTACGGACAGGGCAGTTGGCACCACGAGCTGACCCCGGACGGCCGCCCCTCGACAACCGTGTGGGCGGGTAAGCCCGACGCTTATCACGCCTACCAGGCCGCGTTGTTCCCGACCCTTCCCCTGGCGCCCTCGGCGGCGACGGCGTTGCGACCCGCCCCGCGCTGAGGCCGGTGGCAACGCCCGCTAACTCACGCGACGAGCCGCTGACCGGTGCTGGGGTGGAACAGGTGCACATCCTCGTGATCCCGCAGCACCAGGTTCAGCGTCTCCCCCGCGCCGGGAACGCCGCGGCCGTCGGTACGAACCGTGAACCGCTTGGCGACACCCGAGACATCCACGGAGCCGATTACCAGTGCGTCGGCACCCAGTTCCTCGACCAGTTCCACGTCCATCCGGATACCCTCCTCGTCGGCGGGCACCGGACGCAGCGCCTCCGGGCGTACCCCGAACATCACCTCGTCGAGGCCCTCCGCCGCGGCCTGTGCGGCGCGGGCCAGTTCGACCCGATGACCGCCGAGCAACACGCTGTCTCCCCGCGACGGGACGGTCTCCAGGTTCATCGCGGGTGATCCGATGAATCCGGCGACGAACGAGTTGGCGGGGTTGTCGTAGAGCTCACGCGGGGCGGCGACCTGCTGCAGGACTCCCCCGTCCAACACCGCCACCCGGTCGCCCATGGTCATGGCCTCGACCTGATCGTGGGTGACGTAGATGGTGGTGGTGCCCAGTTTCCGCTGCAGGGCGGCGATGTTCGCGCGGGTCTCCACCCGCAGTTTGGCATCGAGGTTGGACAGGGGCTCGTCCATCAGGAACACGCTCGGATCCCGAACGATGGCCCTGCCCATCGCGACCCGCTGCCGTTGCCCGCCGGACAGGGCACGTGGCTTGCGATCGAGGAACTCGCGCAGATCCAGCATCTCGGCCGCCTCGGCGACCTTGCGGCGTATCACGTCCTTGGGGGTCTTGCGCAGCTTCAAGGCGAACCCCATGTTCTCGCCGACCGTCATGTGCGGGTACAGCGCGTAGGACTGAAACACCATCGCTATGTCGCGCGCCTTGGGAGGAGTGCCGGTGACGTCGGCGCTGCCGATCGAGATGCCGCCCTCGTCGACGTCCTCCAGCCCAGCGAGCATGCGCAGCGCCGTCGACTTCCCGGAGCCGGAAGGCCCCACCAGTACCAGGAACTCGCCGTCACCGATCTCGAGGTCCAGTGAGTCGACCGCCCGGACCGGCGGTGTGCTCGGATAGGCTCTCGTGGCGGCGCGGTATTCGACTTCTGCCATGGCGGTATTCCAATTCGTTCGGATGTGTTGGGGGCGTGGCGCTTCGGTGGACAACACCGGAGCCACGGGCCGCGGCCCCGGCCGCCGGAGGGGCGCACCGGGACCGGAATCGAACAGGGCGTCAGCCTGTCAACGAGCTGTCGGGTTCCCGCGAGTGCGCGACGGCACGGCGGTACCAGTCGAAGCTGTCCTTGCGGACTCGTCGTTGGGACTCGAAGTCCACGTACACCAGGCCGAAACGCTGCTTGTACCCTTCAGCCCACTCGAAGTTGTCCAGCAACGACCAGCAGTAGTAGCCGTGCACGACGACCCCGGCGCGCATCGCGCCGCGCAGTTCGCGCAGATGCGTGTCCAGATACTCGATGCGGTGCCCATCGTGGATCTCGCCCTCGCCGTCCGGCGCGTCGAATCCACTCGTTCCGTTCTCGGTGATGTAGATCGGTGGAAGCTCGGGATAGCGTTCGCCGAGCCACAGCAGCAGTCGGGACAGTCCCGCCGCCTCCACCGGCCAGTTCATCGTGGTCCGTCGCAGCGACTCGGGGGGATCGAGTTCTACCCCGATGTCGTCGGCCGTGCGCAGCTTCGGATCGACGCTCTCGAAGGGTTCGGCACGCACGTAAGCCGGGAAGTAGTTGTTCACGCCCAGAAAGTCGAGCTCCGTGCCGATCAGTTCCAGATCACCACCGCGCCGGAAGGAGAAGTCACTGATCTCGCCCCACACCGTGCTTTCGATGTCCGGATAGCTCCCGGCCAACACCGGATCGGAGAACGCGAGATTCTGGTAGCACTCGTAGCGCCTGGCCGCTGCCACGTCCTCGGGGGAGTCGCTGACCGGTGTCACCGGATTCAGGTTGAGCGTGATCCCGAACGACTCGTCACCGTAACGCTGCGCACGCATCGCGGCTGTCGCGGCGCCGTGGCCCAGCAGGAGGTGGTGGGCGGCGGCGAGCGCCTCGTGGCCTTCCCTGGCGCCGGGCGCGTGCCTGCCCTCGGCGTAGCCGAGGAACGCGGCACAGAACGGTTCGTTGAGCGTCGTCCACAACCGCACCCGATCGCCGAGCTCGCGGTGCACGATCGCCGCGTAGTCGGCGAACCGGCCTGCCGTGTCGCGTTCACGCCATCCGCCCGCTTCCTCGAGCCGCTGGGGCAGATCCCAGTGGTACAGCGTCAGGCACGGTTCGATACCCGCCGCGAGCAGTTCGTCGACCAACCGCGAGTAGAAGTCGAGTCCCGCGCTGCTCGGCGCACCGCTGCCCTGCGGCTGTATCCGGGGCCAAGCCACCGAGAACCGATAGCTGTCGACCCCCAGCTCGCGCATCAGCGCGATGTCCTCCTCGTAACGGTGGTAGTGGTCGCAGGCCACATCGCCGGTGTCACCGTTGTCCACCGCACCTGCTCGGTGCGAGAAGGTGTCCCAGATGGACGCCCCGCGTCCGTTGACGTCCACCGCCCCTTCGATCTGATAGGCCGAGGTCGCCACTCCCCACCTGAAACCGTCGGGGAAGGTGGGGAAAGTAGATTCGCCAGTCAACTCGTTCGCTCCATTTCCGCTGTTGCGAAGTCCGGACCCGCCGTAAGGCGCCGAACGAAACGGCCGGGGACGGCTTCGCTCCCCCGGATCACTTGACGGCTCCAGCCGTCAGCCCCTGCACGAGGTAACGCTGCAGGGCCAGGAAACCCAGCACGACCGGAATGCTGACCACCAACGAGGCCGACATCACCTCGTTCCAGTAGACCGTGGACTGTGTGGAGTAATCACGCAGCCCGATCGCGAGGGTCGTGGAATCGGAATCGGTCATGATGGAGGCGAACAGGGTCTCGCCCCAGGCCGTCATGAACGCGTAGATCGACACCGCGGCTATGCCCGGCTTCGCGGCCGGGATCACGACCCGCCACAACGTCTGGACCGGGCCGGCTCCGTCGATGTAGGCCGCTTCGTCGAGATCGACCGGGATCGAGTCGAAGTAACTGACCAGCATCCAGATCGAGAAGGGAAGCGAGAAGGTCAGATACGTGATGATCAGGCCGATGTGGCTGCCCTGGAGAACGATTCCCGTTGCCTGTCCGACAGTGGCGTAGATCAGGTACAGCGGCAGCAGGAACAGGATTCCCGGAAACATCTGGGTGGACAGCACGGTGAACCGGAAGGCGTCACGACCGCGAAAGCGGTAACGGCTGATCGCGTAGGCGGCGAACAGCGCTATCAACACCGAGAAGGCGGCCGCGCCCAGCGAGACCACGGCACTGTTGACGAAGTAGTCGGCCAGCCGCACGGTCGACCACATGTCGACATAGGGCTCCAGCGTCAGCGCCGAGGGCAACCACTGAAACGTGTCCTGCACGTCGGCCAGGGGCTTCACCGAGGTCGTCACCATGACGTAAAGCGGTATGACGGTGAACAGCGTCAGCAGGCACAGTCCTACACCGCGAACCCACTGGAACCAGCGTGGCTCACGCATTGCGGCTCCTCCTCGAAGTCAGCATCAGGTACCCGGCGGTGATGACGAGCAGGAACAGCAGCAACAGGGTCGACATGGCCGAGCCGAGTCCGAAGTTCCAGGTCAAGAACGAGTTCTGATAAATGTGGATCGATATGAGATTCGCCGAGGAGGGAACCGCCTGGTCGAACAGCAGATAGGGAACGTTGAAGTCGTTGAACGTCCACAGGAACAGCACCAGGATCAGCACCTGACTGACCGGCTGCAACATCGGCACGGTGATCGTGCGTATCTGCTGCCAGAGCCCGGCACCGTCCACCGCGGCGGCGTCGTAGATGTCGGTCGGAATGGACTGCAGTCCCGCCATCAGGGCGAGGAAGGCAAACGGCCACAACCGCCATATCGCGGTCACCGTCAGGCTCAGAAACGCGTTGTTTCCGAGCAGCCAGAAACGTTCACCGCCCAGCCCCAGATCGGACAACGTCGCGTTGACCATACCGTCGCTGCGGTCGAGCATGAACTTCCAGATCATCACCGAGGTGTAGATCGGTAGGGCGTACGGCACCAGGAACAGCCCGCGCAGCAGGGTCCTGCCGGGGAAGGACCGCTGCAGGAACAGCGCCGCGGCCAGCCCCATCACCCAGGACACCCCCACGGTGATGACCGCGAAGGCGATGGTCACGGCGAAGGACTGGAACAGTTCGACCCCGGCGGCGCCGTCGAAATCCAGCGCGAAGCGGTAGTTCTGCAGCCCGGTGAACGGAGCGCTCATCCACTCGCGCAGGAAGAACTGGTTGAGCCGCAGAAAGCTCATCCAGAGTCCACCGAGCATCGGCACGATGTGCACCAGCAACTCGAAGAAGAGCGCGGGTGCCAGCAGCAGGTACGGCACGCTGCGTTTGCTGATCCTGGGACGTCTGGCTCGGGAACCGTTCGGCTCGGCGCCGGAAGGTGGTGCCGTCGAAGCGGTGCTGGTCACCGTCATCGTGTCGAACCTCCACCGCTCCGCATCTTCTGCTGTGCCTCGTCCAGTGCTTCCGCGATGTCCTCGCTGCGCACCGAACGGTTGGTACCCGCTCTGGCGAACAGGTCACGCACCGCGGCTCCGACCGTGGTCTCGAATCGGTTCTCGTTGGGAATCATCGGGACCTGCTTCGACGACTCGGCGAGTATTCGGGAGAAAGTACGCAACGCGTCGGTGTTGAAAGCGGGATTGTCGTAGGCGTCCGAGACCACGGGCAGGCTGCCGTACTTCTCGTTGAGAATGCTCTGCTCTTCGGCACTGGTCAGAAACTTGACCAACTCGATCGCAGCATCCTTGTTCTCGCTGTTGCGATACACCGCGATGTTGGTACCGGCGACGTGACTGCGGACCGCTTCCCCTCCATCGGGCAACGGATCCGGAGTCGGGAGCGGGAACACCCCCCACTCGCTGTCCGACATGCCGGCGGCGCGGATCGCGGCGATCGAACTGTTCTGCGCCACCAGCATCCCCGCCTCACCGGTGGCGAAATTGCCCACGGCCTCGGTGGCCGAGCCGATCTCGGCATCATCGGGATTTACCACTCGGTGCTCGCTCATCAGCTCCACGTAGCGCTGCACGCCGGAGGCCATCCGCGGTGAGGCGAACGTCGCCCTGCCGTTCGAGTCGAACAGCTGGGCCCCCTCCTGGTTCCCGAGCATGAAGGCGAAGTGCGCGTTCTCGGTGTAGCTGGCACCTGCCAGCGTCATCCCCCATTGCTCCTGGCTCGGTCGAGTGAGGTCACGGGCGACGTCGACGAACTCCGACCAGTTCTCCGGCGGTTGTTCGATTCCCGCCTCGCGGAACATCGCCTTGTTGTAGAAGACCCCGTAGGAAAGCCCGTACAGCGGAACCGAGGACGGTGGCCTACCGGACATGCCGGTGGAGCTCATGCTGGTTTCCAGGAAACGGTCGCGTCCGCCCAACTGCTGCATCCGTTCCTCGGTGAACGGCACGAAGGCACCCGTGGCCTGCAGCGAAGCCGCCCATGTGTTTCCGAGATTGACCACGTCCGGTCCCACTCCGGAAACAGCCGACCCCAGAATCTTGTTCAGTAGATCCCCCCAGCCGATCACCTCGACGTTCACCTCGATACCCGTACGGGCGGTGAACTTCTCGAACTCCTCGTTCAGAATCCTGCGGTCCTGTTGCGGACTGTTGCCCTGATTGCTCGCCCAGTAGGTCAGGGTCCGCTCGTCGTCCTGTTCCCGGGCGCACCCCGACAACAGGCTCGACGCCAGCACCAGGATGAGCACGATCACCCCGGATAACCTTCTGTGCCGCATTACCACTCCTTGTCGCGGCGTCGATGGAGTCGGCAGCGGCGCCCGGACCGCGAAGCGCACGCCCGGACATCTCCTCCACCGGCTCACTCGTTCGTCTTGCTGGGAGCGCTCTCACTAGTCGTGAAAGACTGCTCGCGGACCCGTGGATTGTCAAGCAAGTCACACGAAAGACGAGGGCAACAGGCTGACACAGCAACCAAATCGGACAACACAACGTGATCAACTGTGTTCGATACCGAACCGACACGACTAGGGGGTTCGAATTCAGGGGTTTACGCAACGCGTTCGAGTCGCTAGCTTGGGAGCGCTCCCAGTGATCTGGATCACCGAATGGTTCCGGGCTCGGGAGGAATGATTCGGCGTAGCTTCCTCCGCTGCGCTCAGTCGACGGTGGCCGGGCGGCCAACCGGTCACCGGCAGAACCGAAAACGGCAAGGAGCATCTCGCATGCCATCCAACTCATTACCCGAGCAGGGGCGCAGACCGACTTGGCGTCGCGTCGTGCCGGGATTCGTCGCGTTGGCGATGACGGCGGCGGTTCCCATACTGGCCCCGGCCTCGTCGGAGGCAGCTCCCGCCCATGTGGACAACCCCTTCGAGGGAGCCACCTCCTACGTGAATCCCGACTATGCCGAGAACGTCCAGTCGTCCATCGACCAAACACAGGACGCCGAGCTGAAAGCCAAGATGCAGCAGGTCAAGTCGTACCCCACCGCGGTGTGGCTCGACCGCATCGCGGCGATCGAGGGCGGCGATGCCAACAGTGGTCGACTGAGTCTGCGCGAGCACCTCGACGAGGCACTGGCGCAGAAGGGCTCCGGTCCGATCACGGCCTCGTTCGTCGTTTACGACCTGCCGGGACGCGACTGCTCCGCGCTGGCCTCGAACGGCGAGCTGCCGCTGACGCAGCAGGGCCTGCAGCGCTACAAGACCGACTACATCGACGCCATCACCGACGTGATGGACGACCCCAAGTACAACGACATCCGAATCACCACGGTGATCGAGCCGGACGGGCTGCCCAACCTGGTCACCAATCTGGACGATCCGGAGTGCGCCGAGGCGAAGTCCAGCGGCATTCAGGTTGATGCCGTGCAGTACGCCCTCAACGAGCTGCACGATATTTCGAACGTCTACACGTACATGGATTTCGCGCACTCCGGCTGGCTGGGCTGGAACAACAATCTGACCCAGACGGTACAGCTCTACACTGACGTCGCGCAGAGCACCGAGGCAGGATTCCAGAGCGTCGACGGATTCGCGACCAACACTTCGAACTACACTCCGACGGAAGAGCCTTTCCTTACCGATCCCAACGCCCGGGTCGGCGGTGGTCAGGTCAGATCCGGAGACTTCTACAAGTGGAACCCTAATTTCGACGAGTCCGATTTCGCGAGAAACCTCCACGACCAGTTAATCAGCAACGGCTGGCCCAGTGACGTCGGAACCATCATCGACACGGGCCGCAACGGATGGGGAGGTTCGGAACGGCCGACCCAGGCCAGCTCCAGCAACGACCTGAACACCTACATCGAGGAATCGAAGGTGGACCGCCGCGCCCACCGCGGCCTTTGGTGCAACGTCAGCGGTGCCGGCATCGGAACTCCACCACAGGCCTCGCCCTCGGGCTACGGCTCCAGTATCGACGCGTTCGTGTGGACGAAGCCTCCGGGCGAATCCGACGGTTCCAGCGAGGAGATCCCGAACGACGAGGGCAAACACGCCGACCCGATGTGTGACCCCGACTACGTCGCACCCAACGCGGGCAACAACCCCACCGGGGCACTGCCGAACTCGCCGTTGGCGGGTCACTGGTTCCACGAGCAGTTCAAGATGCTGGTGCAGAACGCTCATCCGGAAATCAACACAGCGGCCTCCCGGCAGGGAACGAGCTGAGGGGAGCACCACCGACAGTTTGATCCGGCTCGATTGAAACACCGCGCCATGTAGATCAGCCGGAACCAGGACCGTCCCGCCCGATCGGATTCGGGCGGGGCGGTTTTTCGCATATCGACCGCTCGCCCGACCTCCAAATTGATCAAAGTTGCCGACTCCGGAACAACACGGAAAAACGTTCCACGATCTCCCCCGGAAAAAGCAAATCACATCGGGAAGCACCAAAGACTGTCGCCACAGTACACAAAATCACCTGATCGCACCATTCGTCCGTCGGGAGCGCTCACTAAAATCAACGGTGGACCACGAAGAGAACCGAACAGGAGCAGAAATGCGATTACGAGGAAAAATGATCGCCCTCGGCGCCCTGGGCGCGGCGGTCGCACTGTTCACCTCGACGATGAATCCCGGAGTGGCACAGGCCCACGGCGGATTCACGTACCCGAAAACCAGAACCTACGCCTGTTACGTCAACGGTCTGGAAGGTGGCCAGGGCGGTGACCTCGCCCCCACCAACCCGGCCTGTGCCGAGGCTATCGAGCGCGGCGGCAAGACCGCGCTGTGGAACTGGTTCGGCAACCTGATCAGCGATGTGGGCGACAACCATCGCGAGAGGATTCCCGACGGGAAGCTGTGCGGGCCCACGGAGACGTTCGACGCCTACAACATGGCCCGTACGGACTGGCCGACCACCACGATGCCCGCCGGTGAGACGGTCACCCTGCGGTACAACGCCTGGGCCGCACACCCCGGTACCTGGTATCAGTACGTGACGAAGGACAGCTGGGATCCCAGCGAACCACTGGCCTGGTCCGATCTGGAACCCGAGCCCTTCAACACGGTCACCAACCCGCCGATCAACGGCAGCGGACCCCACGGTGACGAGTACACCTGGCAGGCCGAGCTGCCGGACAAGAACGGCAGACACCTCATCTACTCGATCTGGCAACGCTCGGACAGCCCGGAGGCCTTCTACAACTGCTCCGACGTGATCTTCGAGTGATCGTCACACCGTGACTGGTCAGTCGGGCGTGGTGATGGGACACGACGACCGTGGTCCCGTTCAGTGCTCCCATCACCACTTTGACAACGGACCCGTTTCGCGGCTCGACGGACCGCCGTGAGGCGGCGGTGGAGCCCGAGGACGGAATCCGCAGCACCCACCGGATCGGATAGGACTACGTCTCGATGTTCAACGGAAACAACCGCGGACGACGCGCCGTACTCGCACTCGCCGTGTCCGGACTGGCACTGAGCTCGTTGAGCACGGGTGCGGCCGCGGCACAACCCGCCACAACCATGTGCGGCAAGTACGCCTCCACCCAGGTCGAAGGTGGACGCTACATCGTGCAGAACAACGTGTGGGGCGCCGACACCCAGCAGTGCGTCAGCGTCGACGGCAGCTCGTTCACGGTGACCACGGCCAACCACGACAAGGCCACCAACGGCTCACCGGCGAGCTACCCCTCCATCTACGCGGGATGTCACTACGGCAACTGCACGACGAACACCGGGCTGCCCGTGCGGGCCGACCGGATGACCGAGGCGACCACCAGTTGGGACATCACCACTCCGGATACCGGAACGTACAACGCCGCCTATGACCTGTGGTTCGATCCGCAGCCGAGCAACTCGGGGCAGAACGCCGCGGAACTGATGATCTGGGTCGATCACCGGGGCGACATCCAGCCGATCGGTTCACAGGTGGGCACCGTGACGATAGACGGCGCCCAGTGGGAGGTCTGGACCGGTGACGCCGGCTGGAACGTGATCAGCTACGTCCGGACGGAAACGACCGATTCCGTGGATCTGGATCTGACCGCCTTCAGCGCCGACGCTGTCGAACGGGGCTCCGTCGAACCGAGTTGGTATCTCAACAGCGTGCAGGCGGGATTCGAACCGTGGATCAACGGCACCGGACTCGCGACGAACGACTTCTCGGTCAACGTCGGGTGATCCGTCACTGACGAGCGGGCGGGCACGAACTCGTGCCCGCCCGCTCCGCTGCCGCGTGAACGACCGATGCGAACGGGGAGATCCCGCACCACCACGAGCCGAAGAACGCCGCGGCGAGTCCCGCTGCGTCAGGCCGAGCCGCGGCAGACCAGCTCGGTCGGCAGGATCACCGGTTCCAGGCTGCGCCCCGGATCCTCCAACTGTGTGATCAGCAATTTCGCCAACTCGGTTCCCATCCGCTGCACCGGCTGCGCGACACTGGTCATGGCCGGTTCGGTGTTGCGAGCGACGTCGGAATCGTCGAAACCGATCACGGCGACGTCCTCGGGAACACGTTTGCCCGCTTCGCGCAGCACCCGCATCGCGCCCGCCGCCATGAGGTCACTGGCCGCGAAGACGGCATCCACGTCGCTGTCACGTTCGAGCACGTCGCGCATGGCCTGCTCACCACTGGCCTGCCCGAAGTCGCCCTGCGCGACGACTCGTGTCACGCCGCGCCGCGACTTGAGAGCACTCCGGTACCCCGCCAGCCGGTCTATACCGGCGGCCATGTCCTGCGGACCCGCCAGAGTGGCGATACGACGCCTACCTGACTGGTAGAGGTACTCGGTGGCGCTCTTCGCGCCCGCCAGGTTGTCGGCGTCGACGAACGGTACGGCGACCTCCGAGGAGAACGGGCGCCCGTTCAACGCGACCGGAGCTCCCACCTCCACGAGCTTGCGCGGCAGGGGGTCGTCACCGTGCAGTGAAATCAGCACCGCACCGTCGACGTGACCGTTGCCGACCAGCTGCTCCACTCTGTCCCGTTGCCGAGCACCACTGGCCATCATCAGATTGAGCTGCAAATTCGTCTTTGCCAGCTCCTGCCCGAGCCCACGCACGACTCCCGCGAAGAAGGGTTCGTCGAAAACTCGTGCCTCGGATTCCGAAACCACGAGCAGCACGGTGTCGGTTCGCCTGGTCACCAGGCTGCGTGCCGCGTGGTTGGGCACGTAACCGAGTTTGTCGATGGCATCCTGCACCGCGCGCAACGTGGTGGTACTGACTTCGAGCGAGCCGTTGACCACTCGCGACACGGTGCCTCGCGACACACCCGCCTCCGCGGCCACCTGTTCGAGCGTCGGCCGCCCCGTCGTCCGCACACGCCCAAGACTCGTCATACGGCCTCCAGCTCGCCCCACATATCCCCGTACCCCAGCCATAATACTGGGAACGCTCACGTAAGAAACGCCTACGCTGACCTGATGATATTACACAGTGCGTCTGAACAGTGACGTTTGATCATCACGATCGTGTGGCATCCGGACGACGCACACCACCCGAAGAGTTAAGCGCCGGTAACGGGTGGGACGCACAGCGACCGACGTCGGGCGTGCGCGAAATTTCGCCCATCGTTTATTACACGTTGACGATCGGAAATCACGGCATGTTCGAATGCTTTCAGCATGGTCGACCATCGGGAGGTGCGCGGATGACGCTCGAGAGTGTCGAGAGAAATCCGGTCGAAGCGGAACAAGCGACAACCGGTCGCTGGATCAACCACTGGGAACCGGAGGACGCCGGATTCTGGCACCGGACCGGAAAGCGGGTGGCCTGGCGCAATCTGTGGTTGTCGGTACTGGCCGAACACCTGGGATTCAACGTCTGGACGTTGATGAGCATAGTCGTGGTCAGCCTGGACGACGTCGGCTACGCGTTCACCGTGGGGCAGACCTTCTGGCTGTTGATTCTGCCGAATCTGGTAGGAGCGGCGCTGCGCATTCCTTACACCTTCGCCGTACCACGATTCGGTGGCAGGGGCTGGACCACCACGAGCGCTTCGCTGTTGCTCGTTCCGTGCGCGATGCTCGCCGGTGCCGTCACCGCGGCGGGAACACCCTACTGGTTCTTCCTCCTCACAGCCGCGGTCATGGGCGTGGGGGGCGGGAATTTCTCGTCCTCGATGACCAATATCTCCTTCTTCTTCCCGGAACACCGCAAGGGGCTGGCACTGGGGATCAATGCCGCGGGCGGCAACATCGGCGTGGCCGTGAGTCAGTTGCTCGTGCCGTTCGCGATACACCTGGGCACCGGAATCAACCTCTCCTACGCCGCCCTGATGTGGATGCCCGTGATCGTCGTATCGTCGGCCTGTTCGTGGTTCTTCATGAACAGCCTGACGGCGGCCAAGCCGGACAACAACTCCTACCGCGAGGCGCTGACCAGCAAACACACTCCGGTTATGGCGCTGCTCTACGTGGGGACGTTCGGATCTTTCATCGGCTTCTCGTTCGCTTTTCCGTCGCTTATCGGGATCGCTTTCAGCGATTTCTCGCGATTCACCGGAATCGCGTTCATCGGAGCACTGATCGGATCGGTCGCACGGCCGATCGGTGGCTGGTTGTCCGATCGGCTGGGTGGGGCTCGAATAACGTTGTGGAACTTCGTGGGACTGTCCCTGGGAACGGTGGGAGTACTTCTCGGCGTACGAGCGGACAGCTTCGCGCTGTTCTTCGGATCGTTCGTTCTCCTGTTCGTTTTCACCGGGATAGGGAATGGTTCCACCTATCGTATGATTCCGTTGATATTCCGGACCGAGACGAGTGCACGGGTGGCGAGAACCGGCGAGGACATGGACGCCGCACAGAAAGCGGCCAAGCGCCAGGCCGGCGCCGTCGTGGGGGTCGTCGGCTCCGTCGGGGCTTTCGGCGGTGTGGTCATCAACCTGGTTTTCAAGTTCTCGTTGCAGGCCGGCGGAACGCTGATCCCGGCACTGCTCGCGATCCTCGTGTTCTTCCTGGCCTGTGCCCTCGTCACCTGGTGGTTCTACGTCCGGAGCACTTTCGCCATCGAGCGTGCCCCCAACCTCTCCCACGCCCGCATCTGAGCACGTCCCGGGGACAGGACGCACAGCTCACCACGCACCGCGGCGAGAACTCCGTAACAGGCGGGAAACCACTTCGAACCAGGAGTGACATCAACGACTACGAGCATGCGAGCAGCAGCACCCGATCGAGGAGGTGCGCGTGCCGCGCACTGCCGACAGCGCCGCGCGGATCCTCCTCTCCGACAGCCACGTGAGCGCGAACCGAGCGCGGGATGACAGCACAACGACAGGAAGCACTACGGCAGACAGGACCACTCACCGGTTTCACCGTGGGGGTGACCGCGGCACGACGAGCCGAGGAACTGGCGACCATGCTGCGCCGTCGAGGCGCGGAGGTGCAGCACGGTCCAGCCATCCGCATCCTTCCGCTCGCCGACGACCGGGAACTGTTCGAGGCGAGTCGGAACCTGGCGGAGCGGCCGGTGGACAAGGTCGTGGTCACCACGGGTATCGGATTCCGAGGCTGGTTGGAAGCGGCGGAGGATTGGGGACTGGCAGCGGAACTGGCCCGGCACCTGAGCGAAGCCAGGTTGCTCACCAGAGGGCCCAAGTCCACCGGAGCACTGCGGGCCGCTGGTTTTCACGAGGCCTGGTGTCCCGATTCGGAAAGCAACTCGGAAATACTGCACGGACTGCTCGAGGAAGGGGTGCGCGGGCAACGGATCGCGGTACAGCTGCACGGCCGGCGGATGCCGGAGTTCACCGACGAGTTGCGTGCGGCCGGGGCGGAGGTCATCGAGGTACCAGTGTATCGGTGGGCGGCACCGCTGGACATCGGCCCGCTGGACGGGCTGGTGGACGCCGCGGTGAACCGGCGTATCGACGCACTCGCCTTCACCAGCGCACCCGCCGTGACCAGCATGCTGGAGCTGGCCAGGCGCACCGGCAGGTGGGAGGGACTGCTCACGGCTTTCCGGGAACACGTCGTGGCGGCCTGTGTGGGGCCGGTCTGCGCACAACCGCTGCGGGAGATCGACGTGGCGGTGACGTTCCCGGAACGGGCCAGGCTCGGATCATTGGTGCGTTCGCTTTCGCATTCCCTGCCACAGCGGGGCGACCACCTGCGAATCGGCGGCCGGGAGATAGAGCTGCGCGGACAGGCGGTGCTCGTCGACGGCGAGCTACGCCCCGTGTCGCCGGTCCCGATGGCGCTGCTGCGCAAACTCGCCGAGCACCCCGGAAGAGTGGTGTCTCGCGAGGAGCTGGTGACAGCGTTGCCCAACGGTGGCGAGGAGCACGCCGTCGAGACAGCGATCGGCAGGTTACGAACCGCGCTGGGGAGGAGACGATTGGTGCAGACCGTGGTCAAACGGGGCTACCGGCTCGGGATGGACAGCTCGGAGATGCTCGGGGCACGCCCGCCGTCCTGAAGCGGGTATCACGACGCACCACCTGTTCCATGAGGAACACCCCATACCGCCCGGGAGCGGGGCAGGCCGGACCGTCGCGACTGGGGCTCGGAACTCCACAGTAGATACGGGGCGGAGACAACTCCGATCGATCGAGCCGTTCGTTACTGTGAACGGACCAGTCAACAGCTCCGAACGGCCGACAAACTTTGTTCTCAACACAGCAAAAGTTTGTTCAAAAGCGGCACTAGTATTGCCACATCCCGTGAAACGTGATTAACGTCTCACCTCGCCTGGAGAGCAATCCGGACACGGGAGGAGAAACGGTGCCGCGTATCGCATCACGCCCGGAAAACCCCCAGCAGGGACGACTGCTGCGGCTGCTGCGGGACAGTGGGCCGCACTCCCGAGCGGAACTGGGCGAGGCACTCAAGCTCTCCCGGTCGAAACTGGCCCACGAGGTCGACCGGCTCACGGAACTGGAATTCGTGGAGAGCGGCGGATTCGCCGCATCCCGAGGCGGACGCCGTTCCTCGATCGTCCGGCTGTCGAAGCATCTTCGATTCGTCGGCGTGGACATCGGCGCGACCTCCGTCGATGTCGCCATCACCGACGGACAGCTCGATGTTCTCGGGCACAGCAATGCCGAGATCGGAGTCCACAACGGCCCCGACACCGTGTTGGACACCGCGCTCGACCTGCTGAGCAAGCTACGTGCGGACGGCACCGCCCCGGACATCCACGGTGCCGGTGTCGGCATCCCCGGACCGGTGAGTTTCCGCGACGGAGCTCCGGTAGCTCCACCGATCATGCCGGGCTGGGACCAGTACCCGGTCCGCGAGACGATGAGCCAGGCTCTCGGCGTGCCGGTACAGGTGGACAACGACGTCAACCTGATGGCTCTCGGTGAGCTGCACGCGGGCGTGGCCCGCTCCGTCGACGACTTCCTGTTGGTCAAGATAGGCACCGGCATCGGATGCGGCATCGTCGTCGGTGGTGAGCTGCATCGGGGGGTCTCGGGCAGCGCGGGCGACATCGGTCATATCCAGATCGAGGAGAACGGGCCGCCCTGCGCCTGTGGAAACAGCGGCTGTCTGGAGGCCTACGCGAGCGGAACAGCGCTGGCCCGGGACGCGATGGCCGCGGCACGGGCCGGTAAGTCCCCACGGCTGGCCGAGCTGTTCGAGAAGTCGGGGGCACTCTCGGCCGCCGACGTCACCGACGCCGTCTCGGTGGGCGATCCCGCAGCGGTACAGCTACTGCGCAGCGGTGGGCATCGCGTGGGACAGGTGCTGGCCAGTCTGGTCAGCTTCTTCAACCCCGGGCTGGTGGTCGTGGCCGGCGGTGTGGCGGGCGCGGGCCACTCCCTGCTGGCCGAGATGCGCAGCGCTGTCTATCGCAGGTCGTTACCACTGGCCACGGGCAACCTGCCGATCGTGCTGTCCGAACTGGCCGCGGCGGCCGGAGTGGTCGGCGGTGCGAGGTTGATCAGCGACCAGGTCCTGTCCGTACCGCGTGGCATCGAGGAACGTTAGGGGCACTGTGACGATGATCAGCTTCACCAGGTGTTGTGCACCACCTCCCGCCGGAGCCGTCACTCGATTCGGCATCACCTCGCGTCTCCCCGACGCACGACGGTTCGAGGAGTCTAGCGAATGAGTACGACCCTGCTTCAAATGCGCGGAATAGTGAAAACTTTTCCCGGCGTGCGTGCGCTGGACGGGGTGGACCTCGAGGTGCGAACCGGCGAGGTGCACTGTCTGCTCGGACAGAACGGCGCGGGCAAATCGACATTGATCAAAGTGCTCGCGGGAGCACAACGGCCCGATGAGGGAACCATCGAGTGGGGTGGCAACACGGTCTCGGCCCGGAGCCCCGCCGCGGCGATGAAACTCGGTATCGCCACGATCTACCAGGAGCTGGACCTGGTCGACGGCCTGTCGGTCGCCGAGAACATCTTCCTCGGTCACGAGCCGACCACTGTCGGCTTCGCACGACGCGTTGAGATGCGGCGAAACGCTCGGCGGCTGCTCGAAAGACTCGGTCACGGCGAGATCGACCCGGCACGAGAGGTCGGTGAACTGTCATCGGCGAGCAAACAACTCGTCAGCATGGCACGCGCGCTCTCCCTCGACGCGAGGTTGATCGTCATGGACGAGCCGTCGGCCGTGCTCGCCCACGACGAGATCTCGGGCCTGTTCCGGGTGATCGAGGAGCTCACCAGGCAGGGAATCTCGATCGTCTACATCTCACACCGGCTGGACGAGATCCGTGAGATCGGCGACCGCATCACCGTGCTCAAGGACGGCCGGACGGTGGCCGAGGGCCTTCCTGCGGCCGACACCCCCACGGAACGGGTCGTGTCGCTGATGACGGGGCGGAGTATGGTCTCCGCCTTCCCGGAACGTAACTCCGTGAGCGCTCCCGATCGGCAGAGCGAACTGCTCCGGGTGGCGGAGCTGAGCCGCACCGGTGAGTTCGAGGACATCTCGTTCACGGTGCGCGGTGGCGAGATCGTGGGAATAGCCGGACTCGTGGGCTCGGGGCGTTCGGAAATCCTGCAGACCGTCTACGGGGCGCGCAAACCCCGTAACGGAGGGGTGGAACTCGACGGTGGACGTCTCCCACCGGGCAATGTACGAGCCGCCGTACGTGCCGGGATGGGGCTTGCTCCGGAAGAACGCAAGAGTCAGGCCCTGGTTCCGTACGAGTCGATCGCGCACAACATCTCGCTGGCCGCTCTGGGGCGCTACGCCCGGCTGGGCTGGGTGGACAGAACCGGGGAACAAGCCGCTGCCGAGGAAGTAACCACCGCGCTGCGCCTCCAGCCATCGGACACGAAACAACCGGTACGAGTGTTGTCCGGGGGAAACCAGCAAAAGGCCGTGGTGGCTCGATGGTTGCTGACCGACTGCAGGGTGCTGTTGCTGGACGAGCCCACCCGAGGTGTGGACGTGGGCGCCAAGGCCGAGATCTACGCGTTGGTGCGTGAGCTGGCCGACTCCGGGGTGGGAGTGCTGCTGGTTTCCAGTGAGATACCCGAGGTTCTCGGTCTTTCGGATCGCGTCCTGGTGCTTCGCGAGGGACGAATCGTTCGGGAGTCCCCCGCCGACGAGATCGACGAGGCCGAAGTGCTCGATCTGTTCATCGAAGGGAGTGCCGCGTGACGGAGCAATCGCAGACCGACACGGTGCCGGCGTCGGAATCACGGTCCGCCACAGCCGCGGCGCCGAGAACGAGAAGCGCTCGCGCGAGATTCTCGGACGGTAATCAGCGGCAGATTCTCGGACTGTTGGCCGTACTGGTGATTCTGATCGCGGTGGGCAGTTTCACCACGGACAACTTCTTCGAGGTATCCAATCTGGTGCTGCTGCTGAGTCAGGCGTCGATCATCGGCGTGCTGTCGATCGGGATGACCTTCGTGATCATCAGCGGTGGTATCGACCTGTCGGTGGGCGCGATCATCGCCCTGGCCTCGGTGTGGGCCACGACGGGAGCCACCCAGGAGTTCGGGCTGTGGGGGATGCTGTTCACCGCGGTCGTCGTGGCCGGAGTGTGCGGTCTCATCAACGGTGTGTTGATCGCCTACGGCGGTCTCGTGTCGCTGATCGTGACGATCGCGGGCCTGGCCAGTTACCGCGGCATGGCCACCCTCATCTCGGGAGGACAGCCACAGGTCGTACGGGTGGACGGATTCGGTGCCATCGCCACGACGGAGTTCCTGGGCATCCCGCTGCTCGTCTACATGTTCGCCGCCACCGTGGTCCTCGGATGGTTACTACTGAACCGGACGACGTTCGGGAGGCACGTGTTCGCCGTCGGTGGTAACGCGGAGGCAGCCAGGCTCGCCGGTATCGATGTACGTCGAATTCGCACGATCGTGTTCGTACTGTCCGGGCTGTGCTGCGCCGTCGCGGCGATCATGCTCACGGCCCGCACCGCCACCGGAGCCAGCACCCACGGCAATCTCTACGAACTCGACGCCATCGCGGCGGTGATTCTCGGCGGCACGCTGCTTTCCGGCGGCCGCGGCACACTGATCGGTTCGATTCTGGGGGTGGTCGTGTTCACCACCGTCAACAACATCTTCGTGCTGAACAACCTGTCCACTCCGATCCAGCAGATAGCCAAGGGCGTGATCATCGTGATCGCCGTGCTGCTGCAACGCCGTGCCAACAAGGAATCGGCCGGTTGAAACCGGGGGGATTCCTGACCAGACCGTGCAGTACCCGTCGTCGAAGGAGCATCGACATGTCGAAGTGGGACAGTTCAGCGACGCAACGCCGCCGTTTCCTGATGGGAGGGGCCGCCGTGGGAGCGGGCGCGCTGCTCACCGCCTGCACCGGAAGCGGCAGCGGCGAGTCCGACGGCGCCAACCAGCTCGTCGGCCAACAGCAGGGTGACAACTCGCAACCCGGCGAAACCGTCACGATCGGACTGTCCATCCCCTCCGACGATCACGGTTGGATGGGTGCCATCGGCGCGAACGCCACCGCCCAGGCCGAGAGCTTCGAGGACGTCAAGTTGGAGGCCACGGAAGGCACCAACGATGTGAACCGTCAGATATCACAGGTCAAGACGCTGATCAACAAAAAGGTCGATGTACTGGCGATCCTACCGTTCAACGGTGAATCGCTGACCCAGGTGGCGGAACAGGCGATGCGGGCGAACATCCCGGTGGTCAACATCGACCGCGTCTTCGCGTCGAAGCTGGCCTATCGCACCTGGATCGGCGGGGACAACTACGGCATGGGGGTCAACGCGGCCAACTTCATCGCCGATCGTCTCGAGCAGCAGGGCGTCGAGAACCCGGTGATCGTCGAGATCGCGGGCATCGACAACCTGGAACTGACCCGCGAGCGCAGCAGGGGATTCGCGGAAGCGCTCAAGTCACGGGGGTTGAGCGTGACGATGAGTCAGAGCGCCGAGTTCACCCCGCAGTCCGGTCGTCAGGTCATGGGAAACGTGTTGCAGGCCAGGAACAACATAGACGCGGTCTGGAACCACGACGACAACCAGGGGGTCGGGGTACTGGCCGCGATCGAGCAGGCCAACCGGGGCGACGAGTTCTTCATGGTGGGCGGCGCCGGTTCGAAGGTGATGATGGAACACATCAAGGCAGGTGACGGCCCTATGGCCGCCACCGTGTCGTACCCGCCGACCATGTCCGCCTCGGCCGTCAACATGGCCAGGCTCATCGCACAGCAGCGCAGCGTGTCGGGACTGGTGGAAAGTGCCGTGCCCAGTGAGATCACGCTGCACTCGGCGACCGTCACCAAGGACAACGTCGACGAATACCTGAAAACGGCGTTCTGAGCGAGCCGAGAACAGCCACGAGCAGCGGACACACCTTCCGGGGCACCGAACGAAGAGGTGCTCCCCGTGAAGCGGGACGAGCCACACACAGAAAGGTGACCGTGACCGATGACGGAAAACGACCGACTGGGCGTCGGGATGGTGGGGTACTCGTTCATGGGAGCGGCCCACTCACAGGCCTGGCGTACCGTCGGCCGGGTCTTCGACACACGCGTACAGCCCGTGATGGCCGCGTTGTGCGGGCGTCGAGCGGACAACACGGCAGCAGCCGCCGAACGCCTCGGATGGGCCGCGGTCGAAACCGACTGGGAGAAACTGATCGAACGTCGGGACGTGGCGCTGGTCGACATCTGCACCCCTGGTGACACCCACCCCGAGATAGCGATCGCCGCGTTGGAAGCGGGCAAACACGTACTCTGCGAAAAACCGCTGGCGAACTCCGTCGCGGAAGCGAGCGCGATGACCGATGCCGCTCGAAGGGCACGGGAACGCGGTGTACGCAGCATGGTGGGATTCAACTACCGCAGGGTTCCGGCGCTGGCCCTGGCTCGGCGGATGGTGGCCGACGGCCGAATCGGCACGATCCGGCACGTACGCGCCCAGTACCTGCAGGACTTCATCGTGGACCCGGAATCTCCCATGATGTGGCGCCTCGACCGAGAGCGGGCCGGCTCGGGTGCGCTGGGTGACATCGGCGCCCACATTGTCGACCTGACCCGGTTCGTCACGGGGCAGAACATCACTGGCGTGTCCGGAATCACGCAGACATTCGTTCCCGAACGTCCACTCGACGACGGCAGCGGCTCCTACGGAGAGGTCACCGTGGACGACGCGGCGGCGTTCCTCGCACGGCTGGACGGTGGCGGAATGGCCACCTTCGAGGCCACCCGGTTCGCGACCGGGCGCAAGAACGCCATGCGGCTGGAACTCAACGGCTCAGCGGGCAGTCTGGCCTTCGACTTCGAGTCGATGAACGAGCTGCTGTTCCACGACCACACCGAGGACGAGTCCACAGCCGGCTTCCGCAGGATACTGGCCACCGAACCGGACCACCCCTACATGCACGCGTGGTGGCCACCGGGTCACGGACTCGGGTACGAGCACACCTTCACGCATCAGATGCGGGACCTGCTCGAAGCCGTCGGCACCGACGGCGATCCCGAGCCTTCGTTCGCCGACGGCCTCGCGGTGCAACACGTGCTGGCGGCCGTCGAGCACAGCTCGAGCAATCAGAGCGTGTGGACGGAGGTCCCCCGGCAGAACGAGTCGTGAATCACCTTCGAGCACGAAAGGATCGGTCATGCGGGAGTTCACGAACAACGGCAGACGTGCTTTTCTCCGCGGTGCGGGTGCGGCGGCGCTGGCGGTGGGAGCCTCGACCGTGGGAGCGCGAACGGCGTTCGCGGGAGCGGAGTGGGGCCACGGGCCGCACATACCGCGGAGCAGGATCGGAATCCAGCTCTACACCATGCGCGACATGATGAGCGAGTCGGTGTCCGACACGCTCTCGTTCCTGGCCGAGGTCGGTTACTCGGAGGTGGAGTTCGCCGGACTGTACGACCACACACCGGAACAAGCGCGCGATCTGCTGCGAGAGCTGCGGCTCCGGAGCCCCGCAGCCCACGAGGACATCCCCACCGAACAGGACGAGCTGGAACAGCTACTGGACCGGGCCAGGACGCTGGGACAGCGCTGGATAGTACTTCCCTGGTTCTCCGCAGATGACCTGGCCTCGTACCACCGGCTGGCCGAACGGCTGAACTGGGCCGGTGATCTGGCACGCAGGCACGGTGTCCGAATCGGGTACCACAACCACGCCCACGAGTTCGAGAAGTTGGAAGGCAAGCGTCCGTACGACGTCCTGCTGGAAGAGA
This sequence comes from Actinopolyspora lacussalsi, assembly GCA_030803735.1. NCBI lineage: Bacteria > Bacillati > Actinomycetota > Actinomycetes > Actinopolysporales > Actinopolysporaceae > Actinopolyspora > Actinopolyspora lacussalsi. Next base: position 1,166,719 of record JAURUC010000001.1, read on the forward strand.
CCGACCGGCATCTGGTCGACTTCGAAGTGGACCTCTACTGGGTGATCAAGGCGGGCGTCGACCCCCTGGAACTGTTCGAACGGGCCCCTCGCAGATTTCCACTCGCGCACATCAAGGGAATGGCCCAGGACGGTTCGTTCGCCGACCTGGGCGAGGGTGTCATCGACTACGAACGCATTCTCGCGGCGGGGAAGCACGCCGGAATACGCCACTTCCTCGTGGAACGCGACGACCAACCGCACCCGAGGGAAACCGCGAGGGAGGGATACCACTACCTTCGACGTCTCGGATGCTGAGCACGATCCGAGATTTCGATCGAGCGCTCGATCGAGTTGTTCCGTCGGATCCGTCATACCCGTGAAGCCGGTCAACCGGATTCCTCGCTCCTCGCGACGGTCCGGCATCGCCCCGGAACGAGAATCGGGAACCGGCCGTATCGGAAATGCCGATTCCGGTAAAGAAAATCTGTCGCGCAACCAGTATTCGAAACCGAAGCAGCATGCTGTCTACAGAGGGAGACACCGTGCCACCGTTATTACGTAGAGCGTTAGCGGCGACATTCAGCACGATACTTCTCGTCGGAACCATGATCGCGTTCGGCGCGCCCGCCGCCGCCCGGTCCGACGACTCCACGACCGCCGCGAACAACACCGAATCCGCGGCGGATGTCACCCCGAAGCACCAGGAATTCAACGTACTGGTGTTCTCGAAGACCGCCGGTTACCGACACGGTTCCATCCCGGCCGGAATCGAGGCGGTGAAAGAGCTCGGCAACGAGCACCACTTCGGAGTGACCGCTACCGAGGACGCCTCGGCCTTCACCTACGACAACCTCAAGCAGTACGAAGCGGTCGTGTGGTTGTCCACCACCGGTGACGTGCTCAACGGGGCGCAACAGGCGGCCTTCGAGAAGTACATCAACAACGGCGGCGGTTACGCCGGTGTGCACGCGGCGGCGGACACGGAGTACGACTGGTCGTTCTACGGCGACCTCGTCGGGGCCTACTTCGACTCGCACCCGGCCGTTCAGGAAGCCACCGTCAACGTCACCGACTCCGAGCACCCCTCCACCTCCCATCTACCGACGGAATGGAATCGCACCGACGAGTGGTACAACTACTCGCCCAATCCGCGCGAAGACGTGCACGTGTTGAGCACGCTGGACGAGTCCACCTACGACGGTGGCTCGATGGGCGAGGACCACCCGATCAGCTGGTGTCAGCCCTATCAGGGTGGCCGTTCCTGGTACACGGGAATGGGACACACCACCGAGTCCTTCTCGAACCAGAACTTCCTGGACCATCTCGCGGGTGGTATTCGGACCGCGGCGGGCGCCGTCTCGGCCGACTGCGGCGAGGCCGCAGCGGAGGGGACTCTCAACCAGGTGACACTGGCGAAAACGGCCGACGAGGTCGGCGAGCCCATGGGCATGGCGGTACTGCCGAACGGTGATGTGCTGCACAGCGAACGCCAGGGCACGCTGTACTACACCACCGCGTCCGGCAACACCGAAGTGGCTGGCGACATCCCCGTCTACACCCACGACGAGGAAGGTCTGCAGTCGCTGGCGATCGACCCGAACTTCGAGCAGAACCGGTGGGTCTACCTCTATTACGCTCCCCCGTTGAACACTCCCTCGGGAGATGCCCCCGCGACTGCCGACGATCCGGCGACGTTCGAGGAGTGGCAGGGGTACAACCAGCTGTCGCGTTTCAAACTCGCTCAGGACGGCTCCCTGGACATGACCAGCGAGCAGCAGATCATGCGGGTGGACGCCACCCGCGGCATGTGCTGTCACGTGGGCGGGGACATCGCCTTCGGCCCCGAGGGCTCGCTGTATCTGTCCACCGGGGACGATTCGAACCCGTTCCAGTCGAGCGGTTACACCCCGATCGACGAACGTGGCAACCGCAACCCGGCATTCGACGCGCAGCGCACCTCGAGTAACACCAATGACCTGCGTGGCAAGGTGCTGCGGATCGACGTCGCACCGGACGGTTCGTACAGCGTCCCGCAGGACAACCTGTTCGCCGGGGACAACAGCGACAAGACCCGCGACGAGATCTACGCGATGGGTTTCCGCAACCCCTACCGGATCTCGGTCGATCAGCGGACCGGCACTGTCTACGTGGGCAACTACGGTCCCGACGCCGCAACCGCCGATCCGCAACGCGGCCCGGCGGGCATAGTGGAGTACGAACGGGTCACCGAGCCCGGCAATCACGGTTGGCCGTACTGCGTGGGCGACAACAAGGCCTACCACGACTACGACTTCGCCACCGGTAACTCCAACGGCGAGTTCGACTGCGCCAATCCGGTCAACGACTCCCCCAACAACGACGGACTCACGGAACTTCCCACCGCGAAGCCCGCGTGGTTGCCCTACAATGACGACTCGGTTCCCGAGCTCGGCTCGGGCAGCGAGTCACCCATGGGCGGACCGGTCTACAACTACGACGCCGACAACCCCTCCACCACGAAACTGCCGGCCTCCTACGACGGCAAGTTCTTCGCCTACGAGTGGGGACGAGGCTGGATCAAGACGATCACTCCGGACTCGAACGGTCAGCCGTCGCGGATCGAGGACTTCTTCTCCTCGATGACATTGACCCGTCCGATGGACATCGAGTTCGGTCCGAACGGCTCGCTGTACGTACTCGACTACGGCAGTGGGTACTTCGGCGGCGCCGAGGACTCGGCCGTGTACCGGATCGACTACACCCGTGACGGACGAGCCCCCACCGCACAGATCTCGGCCGAACCGACGAACGGTCAGGCGCCGTTGGAGGTCGACTTCTCGTCGAAGGGATCCTCGGATCCGGACCAGGGTGACTCGCTGAGCTACGCGTGGGACTTCGACGGGGACGGGCAGACCGACAGCACCGAAACCAACCCCACGCACACCTACACCTCGGACGGCGAGCACACCGCCACGCTGACCGTCACCGACCAGACCGGCAAAACCGGTTCGGCCAGTGAAACCGTGGTGGTGGGCAACACCGCTCCCAACGTGACGTTCCAACGGCCCACGGCGGGCAAGGTGTTCGAGTTCGGGGACACGGTCAACTACGAGGTCTCGGTCACCGATCCGGACGGCACGGCGGTCGACTGCTCGAAGGTGCACGTGGAGTACATCCTGGGCCACTCCACCGGCAACGACTCGCACGGGCACCCGTTGAGCGAGGCCAACGGCTGCAGCGGGACTATCGAAACCTCCAACACGGACGGCCACCAGGGCGCCGACATCTACGGTGTGCTCAACGCCAGCTACACCGACACCTCGCCCACCGAGCAGGCGCCCGACCTGACCGGTTCCGCCGAGATCATCATGCAGCCCGCGAGCAAGCAGGCGGAGTTCTTCGAAGACAGCGACGGCGTGCAGCTCGTGGAGGACAGTGCGGGTGCCGAGGCCGGCGCCAGGGTCGGGCACATCCAGTCGGGTGACTGGATCTCGTTCACTCCGTACAACCTCGATGGGATTCGCTCGGCCACGTTCCGGGTCTCCTCGGGCGGTCCGGGTGGCACGATCGAGGTGCGTTCCGGTGCACCGGACGGACCGGTGGTGGCCACCGCCGATGTACCCAACACCGGCGGTTGGAGCACCTACACCGACGTCGGCCCCGTTCCGGTGACCGATCCGGGTGGCTCGAACGAGCTGTTCCTGGTGTTCACGGGCAGCGGTTCGGGTGGTCTGTTCGACGTGGACTCGATGCACCTGAGCCCCGATGCCGCGCCGAACTGCGAACCGGTGCAACCAGAGCAGGGCTACACCAGTCTGTTCGACGGCACCGCGGCCAGCATGAACGGCTGGAAACAGGCCGGTCCCGGCGGATTCGAGCACACCGCGAACTGCACGTTGCGCTCCACCGGCGGCATGGGACTGTACTGGCTGGGTGACCGGCAGTTCACGGCGCCCTATTCGCTGAAGCTCGACTGGAAGCTGTCCGACCAGGACAACTCCGGGGTGTTCGTCGGCTTTCCCGACCCGGGCGACGATCCCTGGTCGGCCGTCAACAACGGGGAGGAGATCCAGATAGACCCCACCGACGCCCCGGAGAACCAGACAGGGGCGATCTATGACGAACAGGCTCCCGACCAGGAGAAACGCGACGCCGCGTTGAACCCGGCCGGTGAGTGGAACACCTACGAGATCGTCGTGACCGAAGAGTCGATCACCGTCCACCTCAACGGTGCGCGGATCACCCACTGGGTCGACGACGACCAGAACGTCGATCTGAGCAACGGTCACATCGGGCTGCAGAACCACAGTGACGAGGACACGGTCGCCTTCCGCAACGTCCGTGTCGACGAGGGCATCGACGTGACCGCGCCGAAGGTATCGGCCGTTCCCTCCCCCGCCGATCCCAACGGTGATCCGCACGGCGAGTACGCGGGAACCTACAACACTCCCGTGAGCGTCACCCTGGAGTCCTCGGACAGCGGGTCCGGGGTGGCGACCGTGGAGTACCGCCTGGACGAGCAGGGCTGGACCGACTACGCGGAACCGGTGACCGTGCGGGGAGCGGGCGAGCACACCGTGCGGTACCGGGCCACGGACGAGGCGGGTAACACGTCGAAGGTGGGCACGTTCAACCTCGAGATCAGGCCCGACTCCTGTCCTGGTTCGGACCTGCGGAAAACCGTGGTGATCGGCTCCGACGACACCGGCGTCACCAACAGGGACTCCGGGAACGGTTGCACGATCAACGACCTGATCGACGAACAGGCCGGCTACGACGATCACGGGCGGTTCGTGTCCCACGTGGATCGGGTGACGAACGAGCTGCTGGCGGACGATGTCATCTCCGGACGTGACAAGGGTCGGATCATGAGCGCCGCCGGGCGTTCCGACATCGGCGAGTGAGTTCCGGTCCCGGTCTCGCACCGCGCGGGACCGGGACCGTGCCACCTGGCGAGTTCCGCCGCCGGACGGATGTTGCCGCACCCGTCCGGCGGTCGGGGCGTGCCGAACGGATCGAGGCGAACGAGGAGGGCCGTCCATTGACGAGTCCCGACAGCGACGGACGTACCGGGGTCTGGCTCATCGGCGCCCGGGGATCGGTCGCGACCACGGCGATCACGGGCGCGGCGGCACTGCGCGACCGGCTGATTCCCCCCACCGGCTGCGTCACCGAATCACCGGAACTCATGGACCCCGCGATGCCCGGATTCGACCGACTGGTGTTCGCCGGGCACGACATCACCGACACGCCGCTACCGAAGCGGGCCGAGCAACTCGAGGCGGGGGGCGTGCTGCCGCGCGGACTGCGCGAACTGGTTCACACCGATCTCACGGCCGCGGACAACCGGATCCGGCCCGGCATCGGTACCGCGGACGAACGCCACGACCAACTGGAAGCGGCCGAACGGCTGACCCAACAGCTGTGTTCCTTCCGGGAGTTGTACGCGCTGTCGCGCGTCGTGGTGATCAATGTGGCCGCCACCGAAGCCCACCCACCGTCCCGGCGGGAACACGCCGACCTCGAAGAGCTGGAGAACGGCCTGCGGCATCCCGATCCGGCCGAAGGAGGACCACTTCCGCCGAGCTCGCTCTACGCCTACGCGGCCCTGCGAGCGGGCTGTCCGTACGCCGACTTCACGCCCTCCGTCGGAGCTCGGTTACCAGCGCTGGATCAGCTGGCCGCGGAACAACGGGTGCCATACGCGGGCAGCGACGGCAAAACCGGCGAGACACTTGTCAAAAGTGCGCTGCTGCCGATGTTCTCCAGCCGCGCGCTACACGTCCGGTCCTGGTCCGGCACCAACCTGCTCGGCGGCGGTGACGGACGCAACCTCGCCGACCCGAACAACGTGACCAGCAAAACCACCTCGAAACAACGTGCCATCGGCGAGTCGCTGGGGCATCCGGTCGACGGGGACGTGCACATCGACTACGTCCCCGCTCTCGGCGAATGGAAAACCGCCTGGGACCACATATCCTTCGAGGGGTTTCTCGGCAACGGCATGAGCATGCAGTTCACCTGGCAGGGCTGCGACTCCGCCCTGGCCGCACCTCTCGTACTCGACCTGGCCAGGCTGCTGGCACGGGCACACGAACGCGGGCACTACGGTCCGCTCCCCCAGCTCGGCTTCTTCTTCAAGGATCCGGTGGCCTCGGAAGAGCATCGGTTGGTGGCCCAGTTCGAAGCGCTGCGTTCCTTCGTCGAACGACTCAAGGAGGGATGACAGTGCGAATTCGGACACTGGTGGAACTCGTACGCGCTCCGGCCGCGCTGTCCGTGCCCGGCGACGTAGCGGCCGGATCCGCCGCACGACGCCCGTCCAGTCAGACGACGATGCTGATGTTGTCCTCGTGCTTGTTGTACTGGGCGGGCATGGCGCTCAACGACTACGCCGACCGGGAGGTCGACGCGGCTGAGCGACCGGCGAGGCCGATCCCGTCCGGCCGGGTTCCGCCCGGGCTCGCGCTGGGCCTGGCGATCTCGTTCACCGGCTTGGCCACGACGATCGCCGCGCTCTCCTGCGGCAGGCGAACCCTGCGCGTCACCGTACCGCTGGCGGGCACGGTCTGGGGCTACAACATGGGATTGAAACGGATTCCGGCCGGTCCAGCCACGATGGCCGCCGCGCGCGCACTCGACGTGCTGCACGGCGCCGGCCCCGGTGGTTTCCGCGACGCGGCACCGGCGGCCGCCGCCATCGGTGCGCACACCTACGGCGTCAGCACGGTGGGGCGTGCGGAGGTCAGCGGAGCGTCCCGACGGGTTCCCGGGGCCGCGTTGACGATGACGACCACGATCGTCTCAACGCTTCTCCCCCGAGCGATCCGGATGACCGCGGTAAGAGGTCCGGAATCGCGGCACCGCCTCGTCGGGGCCACGATGTCGGCGGCACTGGCCGTCTACGTGGGCACGACCGGGACGGCTCAGTTGAAAGCTCTCCGCGACCCGAGCCCGGCACGACTGCGACAAGCCACCAGTGCCGGAATTCTCGGGATGATCCCGCTGCAAGCGGCGCTGACCGCGGGGGGAGGAGCTCCACGGCGGGCGGCCACCGTCCTGACGCTTTTCCCGATCGCGCGACGACTCTTCGGACGGGTGTCACCGACATGAGTGAAATCGGTTCCTTCCCCACAAACGCGACGGCGCTGCCGAAACACTCCGGCTCCGAGCGGACACTACGTTTCGGATACGGCACGAACGGATTCGACAACCACCGGCTGACGGATTCGCTGGAGATCCTGGCCGAGCAGGGCTACGACGGAGTCGCGGTAACACTCGATCACGACCATCTCGATCCGTTTCACCCTGACGTGGCCGAACACACCGCGCGGTTAAGACGAGATCTGGAACGACTGGAACTCGACGCGGTGGTGGAAACGGGCGCGCGCTATCTGCTCGATCCGCGACACAAGCACCATCCGACGCTGCTGTCGGAACCCGGCCGAGCACTGCGTCTCGACCTGCTGCACCGTGCGGTACACATCGCGGCGCAACTGCGGGCCGGGGTCGTCTCGTTCTGGAGCGGCACGAAGCCCTACCACCTCGACGACGAAACGGCGTGGTCGCTGCTGGTCGAAGGTTGTTCGGAGGTTCTCGACACCGCTGCCGAGTACGGCGTGAAGCTGGGGTTCGAGCCGGAACCCGGCATGTTCGTCCAGGACCTGGACGGTTTCGAACAGCTGGCGGCGAAGTTGAACCACCCCGAGCTGTTCGGGGTGACGCTGGACATCGGGCACTGCCGCTGTCTGGAACCCGTGGACGTACCGGCGTGCGTACGCCGTGCCGGCCCGGACCTGGTCAACGTCCAGATCGACGACATGCGACGTGGCGTGCACGAACACCTGGAGTTCGGCGAGGGCGACATCGATTTCCCACCGGTGATGGACGCGCTGCGCGAGGTGGGCTACCGCGGTCTGGTCTCCGTGGAACTACCCCGACACAGCCACGCCGCGCCCGCCGTGGCACAGCGCTCGCTGCGTTTTCTTCGGCAGGCAGCCACGGAGGTGACAGCATGACCGCTCCGAATCCGGCCGAACTGCGTGCCGCGCTCGACGAGCGGATCGACGAGACCGCGGGACGCTGGTTGGACGAGGCACTGACGGACATCGCCACGGAGGTACGTGCGATCGGCACGCTCTTTCCGGCAGCGGGCAGGAAATGCGGTCGTGGCCCGCTCGTCGACGATGCGGCCGAGTCCGGAACACTGCGGAACTGGAACAGCGAGGACGCGGTGCGCGCGTTGCTGCTGACGGCGCTGCCGTCGACGGGTGCCGAGCTGGGAACGGAGATCAGCGCGCTGTACCGGTACGGCGATGCCGCGGAGAAACGCGGCGTACTGCGAGGTGCGGGTGTGCTCCGGGAGGAACCGGAGCTGGTGGATGCCGGGCTGCCGTTGGTACGGGACGCGTTGCGCAGCAACGACACCGGCCTGATCGCAGCGGGAATGGCCGAGTTCGGCGCCCGTCATCTCGACGCACCCGCTTACCGGCAGGGCGTGCTCAAGTGCGTGTTCCTCGGAATTCCACTACGGGACGTCTCCGGAGTGCGGGAACGTGCCGACGCCGAGCTGGCACGCATGCTCACCGACTACGCCAGGGAGCGCAGCGCGGCAGGACGGGAGATACCCAACGACGTGTGGCTGGTCGTGGACCCGGCACAACCCCACCCCGCCGAGGAGGCATGATGCGCATTTTCGACCCGCACATCCACATGAGCTCGCGGACCACGAACGACTACGACGCGATGTACCGGGCAGGAGTGAGGGCCCTGGTCGAGCCTTCCTTCTGGGTGGGGCAGCCACGCACCTCGGTGGGAACCTTCGTGGACTACTTCGACGGCCTGATCGGATGGGAACCGTTCCGGGCTTCGCAGTACGGTATCGCGCATCACTGCACCATCGGTCTCAATCCGAAGGAGGCCAACGACCCCAGATGCCGTGACGTACTGGAGGTACTACCCCGTTACCTGGCCAAGGACGGCGTGGTGGCGGTGGGCGAGCTCGGTTACGACGCCATGACCGCCGAGGAGGACGATGCCTTCGCCGCTCAGCTGGAACTGGCCGCCGAGCACGAGTTACCGGTGCTCGTACACACCCCGCACCGGGACAAGGAGGCCGGGACGCGGCGCAGCCTCGATGTGATCCGGGAGTCCGGCATCCCCGTCGAACGTGTCGTCGTCGATCACCTCAACGAGGTGACCGTCGAAGCCGTGGCGGAATCGGGCTGCTGGATGGGGTTTTCGATCTATCCGGACACCAAGATGGACGAGGACCGGATGGTTCGGATAATGCGCGGGTACGGCGTGGAACGGATGCTGGTCAATTCGGCGGCCGACTGGGGCAAGAGCGATCCGCTGAAAACGAGCAAAACCGCGCACGCGATGCTGGCCGCCGGTTTCGAACCGGCCGCGGTTGACACTGTTTTCTGGTCGAACCCGGTCGGATTCTACGGGCAGAGTGGTCGACTGCGCACGGAGACATCCACGCTCGGGGACGGTGACGGCACCACTTTCGCGGGAAACTCCATCGAACGCGGGAAACGGTGATCATGCGATTTCGTCATCGTGACGGATCAACCGTACACCTGGCCTACTGCACCAACGTGCATCCAGCGGAAGACCTCGAAGGCATCATCGCTCAGTTCGACCGCTACGCCGTACCGATACGCCGGAGGCTGGGCGTCGAACGGCTCGGGCTCGGACTGTGGTTGGCACGGGACGTGGCCACCGCGTTGGTCGAGGACGACACCGCGCTGGCCCGACTGCGCACCGAGCTGCTGGCAAGGGGCCTGGAAGTGGTGACGCTGAACGGTTTCCCCTATCGGGGCTTCCAACGAGCGGTGGTCAAACACGCGGTGTACCGGCCCGACTGGTCCGAGCGCGCGAGACTGGACTACACACTCGACTTGGCGAAACTACTGTCCCAACTGCTACCCGAAGACGTCACCAGCGGCAGCGTGTCCACACTACCGCTGGGATGGGGCGCGTGGTGGTCGAAACACCACCACAACCGAGCCCTGGCACATCTGACCGAACTGACGGACGGGCTCGCTCGACTAGCCGCGCGGGAGGGACGTTCGGTGCGGGTCGGGTTGGAGCCCGAGCCGGGGTGCGTGTTGGAGACGACCGATCAGCTCGTTTCCGCGCTGTCCGGAACGGACACCGAGCACCTCGGGATCTGTCTGGACACCTGCCACGTGGCCGTGGCGTTCGAAAACCCGCACCGAGCGCTGCGACGGCTGCGCGAAGCCGGCCTGCCGGTGGTCAAAACGCAGGCGTCCTCCGCGCTGCGGGTGGACAACCCCGGCGACCCGGTGCAACGTGCGGAGCTGACCTCCTTCGTGGAACCCAGGTTTCTGCATCAGACCCAGCAGAGCGGTGACGGGGTCCGGCGTGCCGTCGATGATCTGGATTCGGCGCTGGCAGGCGAACTCTCGGAAGACCAACCGTGGCGGGTGCACTTCCACACTCCGCTGCACACCGATCCGAGTGCCTCGCTGCGTGGGACGCATGACGTGCTCGGGGAGACACTCCGCTCGTTGCTCGGCGACAACACGGCACACACCCGCCACGTGGAGGTGGAGACCTACACCTGGGACGTACTCCCGGGCTCGGGAGATCACTCCGCGAGCATCGGATCCGGGATCGCGGCCGAACTCGACTGGGCCCGGAACCGACTGCTCGAACTCGGACTCACGGAGGAAGGTCGATGAATCACACAGCCGAGGCACGTACTCCGGTACTGCTGCTGGACGTGGTGGGTTTGACCCCCCGACTTCTCGAACACATGCCCAATCTGGACCGAATAGCGCGCCGTGGTTTTCGAGCCGAGCTGAAAACCGTGTTCCCCGCCGTCACCTGTCCGGTGCAGTCCAGTCTGCTCACCGGACGACATCCCGGTGACCACGGCATAGTCGGTAACGGCTGGTTCTTCCGTGACATCGGTGAGGTCTTCTTCTGGCGCCAGTACAACGGGCTGGTGCGCGGCGAAAAGATTTGGCAAGCGGCACGCGAGCGGGATCCCGGCTATCGGGTCAGCAACGTCTGCTGGTGGTACGCGATGGGGATGGACGTCGACGAGACCGTGACCCCTCGTCCCGTTTACCACGCGGACGGGCGCAAGTCGCCGGACTGCTACACCTACCCAACGGGACTGCGTGACGAGCTCACCGACAAGTTCGGGACCTTTCCGCTGTTCAACTACTGGGGACCGACCGCTTCGATCGAGTCCAGCCGTTGGATCGCCGAGGCCACCGGCCACTTGCTGTCCACTCGCGGTTCGGACCTGACGATGGCCTACATCCCACACCTCGATTACGACCTGCAACGCTACGGCCCGGACAGTCCCCGAGCCGCGGCGGCGGCACGGGAGGTGGACAGGGCGTTGGCTCCGTTGCTGAACCGCGCGGAAGCGCAAGGAGTCACGGTGCTGGCCCTGTCGGAGTACGGCATGACAGAGGTGAGCAGGCCGATCGACATCAATCGCGCACTGCGGCGGGAACGACTGCTGCACGTACACACTCAGGCGGGCATGGAGTACCTCGATCCGTGGAGTTCCCGTGCCTTCGCCGTCGCGGATCATCAGGCGGCGCACATATACGTCCGGGACGCCGATGATCTCGCCAGGGTACGTGACGTCGTCGGTGCGCTGCCCGGTGTCGACGAAGTTCTCGACGCCTCGGGCAAGAAACGGTACGGCATCGATCACGAACGTGCCGGTGACTTGGTGGCGGTAGCCGAACCCGACTCGTGGTTCAGCTACTACTACTGGTTGGACGACGCACGGGCCCCCGATTTCGCCACGCACGTGGAGATCCACCGCAAGCCCGGCTACGACCCGGCCGAACTGTTCATGGATCCCCGCGACCGGCTGGTCAGGTTGCGCGCGGCGACAGCGGTGGCCCGCAAGAAACTGGGACTGCGGTACCGGATGAACGTGGTACCGCTCGATCCGACCCCGGTTCGCGGCAGTCACGGCAGGCTCGCGGACAGCCCCTCCGACGGACCGGTGCTGTTGTGCTCCGACGAACGCTTCGGCCGGGAGAGTTACCACGCCACGGAAGTCAAGGACCTGTTGCTCGAGCTCTCCGGCCTTCGCGAACCGCGACTGACAACGAGTTGAACACCACCACGGGAAAGGATGATCATGCCCCGACCGATCACACTGTTCACCGGCCAGTGGGCCGACCTGCCGTTCGAGGACGTGGCCAAGCTCGCCTCGGAATGGGGCTACGACGGCCTGGAGATCGCCTGCTGGGGTGATCACTTCGAGGTGGACAGGGCGCTCGCGGAAAAGGACTACGTACGGCGGAAACGAGAGGTGCTGGAAAAGCACGATCTGAACTGCTGGGTGCTGTCGAACCACCTGCTCGGCCAGGCCACCTGCGATTATCCGATCGACGAACGACACCGGAACATCCTTCCCCCGGAGATCTGGGGGGACGGTGATCCCGAAGGTGTTCGACAACGTGCCGCGGAACGGATGCGGGACACGGCGAGAGCAGCGGCCGAGTTCGGTGTGGACAAAGTCGTCGGTTTCACCGGCTCTCCGATCTGGTACACGGTGGCGATGTTCCCGCCGACTCCCGACGAAATGGTGCAGCGTGGTTACCAGGAGTTCGCCGACCGTTGGAACCCCATTCTCGACGTGTTCGACGAGTGTGGTGTCCGGTTCGCGTTGGAGGTCCATCCCACCGAGATCGCCTACGACTACTGGACCACGGTTCGTACTCTCGAAGCGGTGGACCACCGATCCGCACTCGGACTGAACTTCGATCCCTCGCATTACGTGTGGCAGGGCTTCGATCCGGTGACTTTTCTGTGGGACTTTCAGGACCGCATCCTGCACGTCGACTGCAAGGAGGCGCGTGTCAGGAGCAATGACGGCCGCAGTGGAGTGCTCGGCTCACACCTCCCCTGGGGGGATCCCAGACGTGGCTGGGATTTCGTGTCCACCGGGCACGGCCACGTCCCCTGGGAGGACTGCTTCCGCACGCTCAACACGATCGGCTACGACGGTCCGATTTCCATCGAATGGGAGGACGCGGGCATGGATCGGCTGCGGGGAACTCCCGAAGCGCTGGAGTTCGTGCGAAACCTGAACTTCACTCCGCCTGCGGCGTCTTTCGATGCCGCTTTCGGTTCCGAGGCGCAGTAGGGCCTTCCGGTTTCACGTGGCGAAAACTGTCAGTCGCCATTTCCGGGATACCAACTCCAAAACCGACTTGGCAAACCGACTGCGCGGTTTGCCAAGTCCTTCCCGGTCAACCCCGCCACACGACCGCTGTCGAGCGCGCCCGTGAATTCTTCCCGCCGCATCCAAGGACACTCCCGTGTCCTCGACGCGCGAGGCAGGACCGCAACAGGGTGGACGGCACACCCGACCAGCCGACCGAACTCTGCCGCGGAGCCTCGCCGAGCGATCATCGCCGCGTTTCGTCGGACAATCGCCGGACCAGTACGGTCGAGTCGACCGCGACCCGCCCTTCCTGTTCCAGAGTCACCCGCACGGTGTCCCCCGCGATAGGTTCGTCGTGGACCCGCACGAAACACGACCGTCCCAACTCGATGTAACTGTGGAAGCGGGTTCGCATACCCACCGGCAGCACCGTGTCCGGGCAGAATTCGGAGCGTACGGCTTGGCGCGCCGCTTCCAGGGCGGTCATTCCCGGAACATGATCGACCGGATGATCGAACAGCACCGGATGCGTACGTCCGTCCCGCAGCAACCAGGTACGTTCGTGAGGCGTCGGCGCCAGCAGCACGTCGGACGGACAATCACGACCGACCCGCCACGGCGGAACGGACTCCGGAAGTTCCGCCTGATCCACTGTATCGGTGAAGTCGTCACAGCCTGCCCGAATTCGCGCGTAAGCCGCGGGGGATATGCAACTGTACGGCAGCGTGACCCTCCCGACGAATACCCCGTCACGATATCCGTGCACGTGCATATTCGCCCCGGCGAATGTCCTACCCCGCCATTTGACGTTTTCGCAGTGAATTTCCAGTACGATTTGGGCGGGAGTATCGGCAAGACGAAGCGCTTCCGGCTCCACCTCGTAATCCAATGTGTCCATTATGAACTGGTGTCCGTAGGGAACGCCGAAGCCGGCGTGTCCCACGACCAACCCTGCCTGCCGCGCCGCCTCCGCGAACAGGAGAGGATCGTGACCACCCGCGACCGGCCCGTAAAGGGCGTGCGCACGAGGTAACTGTGCCCCCAGCACGAAATCGTTCTCGCCGCGTTCACCGAAACTGGTAACCAGAACCTCGGTGTTCGCGGCACGATGGACCCAGCGACGTGGCAGACTCTGCTCGAACGAGACGGTTGGTTGCTCACGGGACTCTTCGGTGACGGTGTCGGCGACGATACTGCTGGTCATAAGGCCCTCCACAGCATTAAAGATACCTACCGTGCGGTTTGAAATCCCCCTCGCTGAGCATAGAGACCGGTTAGTCGGTTTTTCAAGAGTGTAGTGAGTAGTCTTGAAGGGAAACTTCGGTCAGCCGGCTCGCCGTTCGGGCCCGCCGGTTCGACGATGATTGGTGGTGTTGCGGTGACTTCCGGACCAACGCTCGTGCCCGTGGAACCGAACCGGGAAGTACATCTCGGCGAAGCGACGGGAATGCCACTCACCTCGGAACACTTCCGCGTGATCACCACGGCGGTGCCTCGCCCCGGCACGGGCGAAGTTCTGGTGCGCAACAGGCTCATGGCGGTGACAGCGGCGATGTGCACCATGATGGTCGCCGAGGACCTCCCGATACCTTCCTATCGGCGGGGGAGTCCACTGTGGGGCGCCGCCATCGGCGAGGTCGTGGCCGCGGGGCCGGCGAGCGATATCGAACCCGGTGCCCTGGTAAAGCACGGACTGGGTTGGCGCGACTACGCACTGCTGAAAACGACGGCGGTCGAGTCGATAGAGCCCACCGACGCACACGACCCTGGAGCACTGCTCTCGCACGGTGCTCCCGCCTGGGCCGCGTTGCGCAGGGTCGCGCGGGTCGGAAACGGGGACACGGTCTTCGTGAGCGGAGCGGCCGGTGGCCTCGGCACTCTGGCCGGACAGATCGCGCGACACCTCGGCGCGAAACGAGTGCTGGGAAGCACCGGCTCACCGGAGAAGGCCGACCGGCTGCGTCGAGAACTCGGTTACGACGAACTCGTATTGCGGAACGAGACCACTGTCACGAATCAACTGCGACTGGCCGCGCCGGAGGGTCTGGACGTCGTCTGCGACACCGTGGGCGGCGAACAGCTCGAAGCCGCGGTGGAAAACGCCAACACCGGGGCACGTGTGGCGCTGCTGGGAGCGCTGTCGGGCCAACTCGGTGGGGACGGACTCAGCGCGCCGACCCGCTTGGACTCCGCACTGCTGATCAGGCGGAGGATGGAAATCCGGGGTGTCTCGCTACGGGATCACGCGGACGCGGAACGGGAGTGGACCCGCGTGTTCGTGGACGGTCTCACCGAAGGGGCTTTCAGCTTTCCGCACACCAGGCTGTACGGACTCGAACGAGCCCCCGAAGCACTTCGTGAACTCGTAGCCGGCGAGCACATGGGGACCGTACTGGTGGAGCTCTGAGAGCTCCGCCGAGTGAGGGCGTTCAGGCACAGCGGGATCACGAGGACGCGATGTCGGTGGCCTCGTGCTGCTGGGGAATACTACCGAAGTCGTCGAGATCACCGACACCGTCCGGTTCGATTCGTGCCAGCACCCCTGGAGTCGCGATTCCGGGCAGCAGATGACGCCACAACGTGGCAACCCGGTCACACACGTCCTCGCGGTTGGTGGCGGCCTGCGAGAACAGCTGAACGCCCAAGTAGGAGGCGACGAACATCTCCGCTGTCTCCACCGGGTCGACGGAGGGCAACACTTCCCCGCTCTCCTTGGCGGAGGAGAACATCGAACGGAACACACTGGTCCACTGCTGGTACGGAACGATCGGTTCCTTGGCGAACCCTGTCTCCACGGCGATTCGCGTACCCGCCTGCAACAACGGATCGGACTGCAACGCCCGGGCCACGCGCTGCGAGAGATCGACCGCGTCCTGCAACCGCGAACTCGTCACCGGCACGGTCGATATGTTGGTCTGCTCCTCGATCACGGCCTCCGCCAACGCCTGCTTGGACGGGAAGTGGAAATACATCGCCCCCTTGGTCACTCCGGCGTGAGCGAGGATCTCCGCGATCGTCGCCCCTTCGTAACCACGTGCGGCGATCACCTCGGCCCCGGCCCGCAGCACCAGTGCCCTCGTCCGCACCGCGCGTTCCTGCTTAACCAAGCTCTCCTCCAGTACGTTGCCGGACCACCGACATCCCTACGTCAACGACCGGGACACGTCGGACTCACTGTTTCGGTCAACATATCAATCCAACCGGGCGGTACTTTTCAGTGCTGAACCACTGTGCGCCTCGGAACCGAGTCGCCACTCGGACAGCACCTCCTCCGAGGAGCCCGTAACCGCGACCGCTTGCTCACGCACATGCAACAGCATGTGCCAGATGCGGTCCACACTCCCCTCGTTCCACCATGCGGGATTGTTTCGCGCCAGGATCTCCAGGCCCACCGTGGCCGAGACCAACAGACCGGCCCCCGCCTCGAGGTCCATACCGCTGGGCACCTCGCGCTGGTTACGAGCTCGCACCAACAAGCGATACACGACCAGCCACCAGTGGTGGTACGGATCACCCGACAACCGGCTGCTGACATCCGTCTCCCGCGCCAGTCTGATCATCGCACGGGCGACCACGTCACGGCGGAGAGTACGCACGAGGACCCCACACAACAGAGCCAGCGTGTCCAACGCCGAGTGGTACCAACGATAGTTCTCGGCCACCACTTTTCCGAGTCTCGCGATCCCGGCCTCGTAAACGGCGTCCGCGAGCTGCTCCTTGGTATCGAAATGGAAGTACAGTGCCCCCTTCGAGACGCCGGCAACCGCCACGATGCGAGTCAGTGTCGCGTCCCGCACACCGTCACGTTCGACCACCTCGGCAGCGGCGTGCACCACCCGACAGCGGGTGTGCTCGGCCCGCTCCTGCCTCATCGCCATCACGACATGCTCCCTGTCTCGTCTCTAATAAAACCAACTAAGCGGTTTAAATATTTTCACTGTACTGCCGACGGACAGGAAGAACCAACGGCCGAACAGGCACAGGCGAAGTGAACACTCTCCGTGTCCTCGCGTGATGCGGGGCAGAACGCGCCCACGAGGTGGGCGACGAGGCCGGCCGACAACGAACGAGAGCGTGCGATGAATTTCATCACACGGGTTCGTCCCTCCTTCGGGTCCGTACTGAACCGAACCGCGAGGTCTCCGCCCGACTCAGCCGTACATCTCGGAAAGTCGTTCCACCACAGCGGCGGAATCCGGCGCCGCGGCCATTTCGGCCGCCAGGTAACGCGCCGCCCGCACCGCGGCCGAATCGCCGAGCAACTCCTCCCCCGCCGTGACAACCGTGTCCATGGTCGTCCTCGGACATTATGCTGCGCCCCGCCCCAGCGGTTACTACGCTCGCGGCGTTGTCGAACTGATCAGCACCCTGCGACAGCAGCAACTGCGGAACCGCGGCGGCGAACGCGGTCAGCGTGGTGCCCGCGCCACCGTGATGCACCGCCAGATCCAGCCGAGGAATCAGATGGGCCTGCGGGAACCAGGACCCGACCGTGACGTTGTCCGGCAGACCTTGGAGCGTCTCGGTACGCACCCTGGGACCTGTCGAGACGAGCAGGTCCACGTCGAACTCGGCGATCGCTCGCGCGGTCGTGCGCAACACGTCGGCGCTGCCGAAAGCGGTTCCCAGCGTCAGATAGACGAGCGGACGATCACGCGGTCGTGCGGTTACCGCTTCGGGTAGTTCACCGGATTCGGCGAAGGGGCTCGCTCGTATATCGATCCGCCGGGGAAGCGCGAACACCGCCGGATCCTGCAGGGACGATGGGAAGACGTCCAGATAAGTGTTCCCGAGGGTCCCGAGATCGTCGGCGGGAGCGGAAACCCCCAGTTCATCGGCCAGCTCCAGCAACGGAGCCCCGAACGCGGCCGTGAAGCCCCCCGCGAGTTCCCTACCGAATCCGTGGCGAACAGCCGGTACCCCCTCGAGCTCAGCGGCCAGCGCGGCCCCCGGGTTACCGGTTTCGTAAACGACGAGGTCGAATCGACGGGAGCACAGCAGAGTACGGATGTCCGAGACGAAACGACGCGGCAGCACACAGCCGAACAGCTGCCCCACGACCCGGTCACGTTGCTGTGCCGGGAGACCGCCGGGGATGGCTGGGTCGCCGAGGATGGCTGGGTCATCGGTCTCGAGACGGTCGTCACGGCTCACGACCGCCTCGAGAGCGTCGAAGACGGGTAAACCGGCCTCGACGAACTCGGCACCCGCCGCGTGAACGGCTGCTCGTAGCTCGACGCCGGTGGCCACGACCACTTCGTGTTCTGCCTCGCGTGCCGCCGCGGCGAGAGGCAACAGCGGAAAACAATGCCCGTGCGCCGCTATGGCGGAAAACAGGATGCGCACGCTGTCAAAACTAGTAGCCGAAGAACGATGTTGCCATCTTTTCACACGAGAATGGACTTTTCGAGTGGAGAACCAACACTCGAATGCGGGCCCGCGAGGCATGGCAGAACCACCGGAAACGTGTTGCCCCGCGGCTTCCGCGTCAGCACGATCGTGCGCCCCACCCGAGTCGATCGAAGCGCCGGATCGGGTTGTCCGCACGGCGAGCAACGACGTAGAATCTTGTCGGTTCTGCTGCCGTCGCGGGGAGGGAAAGTGCGCCGCTGAGGTCTCGAGACATCGCGTGCCCTCTGGTACGCAGTGACATGACCTCGGATCGTGTGCCATCCCGAGCCCAGTTGCGGTCTTCTTTCCGGCCCTCCCGTTGTGTGGTGGCGCGGTGTCTCCAAACGCCGGTTGATCGAGTCGAAAACTCTCTGGAGGCAGAACCATGTCCACACGCGACCGGACTCTCGTCGAATGCGCCGCCGTTTCCTTCGAGTGGCCGGACGGCACAGTAGTACTGCACGATCTCGACTGGTCCGTGGCAGCGGGACGAACCGGAGTCGTCGGTTCGAACGGAACCGGCAAGTCCACCCTGCTGGAACTGATCACCGGCGGGTTGTCCCCTCGATCCGGGACCGTACGAACGTCCGGTGAGCTCGGCTATCTGCCGCAACGGCTCACTTTCGACGAAACGGCGCGTGTGGCGGACGCTCTCGGCGTCACCGCCCGCCTGGCGGCACTGCGAACCATCGAGGCCGGGGAAGCCAGGGAGGAGCATTTCACCGCGCTCGGCGAGGAGTGGGACATCGAGGAACGCTGTCTGGGGATGCTGGACGGATTCGGTCTCGGGCATCTCCGGCTCGACAGCGTGCTCGGCGAACTGTCCGGCGGCGAGCTCGTCCTGCTGCACTTGGCGGCCCTGTTGTTGCGACGGCCGGAAGTGCTGCTGCTGGACGAACCGACCAACGATCTCGACCGAAAGGCACGGCGCCTGCTCTACGAAGCGGTTCGCTCCTACGAGGGTGCGCTGGTCGTGGTCAGTCACGACCGTGAGTTGCTCGGACTGATGGATCGAATCGTGGAACTGCGTGAGGCGACCGTGCACAGTTACACCGGGAACCTGGCCGACTACGAGGCAGCGGTGGCCGCTGAGCGGGAAGCGGTCGAACGATCGGTCCGATCGGCCGAGGCCGACGTGAAACGGCAAAAGCGCGAACTGGTCGAGGCACGCGAGAAAGCGGACAGACGACGTTCGCGGGGTGCACGGATCGCCGCCGAGAACCGCATGCCGCGGATCGTGGCGGGGCAGCGAAAACGGGACGCGCAGGTATCGGCGGGTAGGAATCGTATCCTGCACGAACAACGGCTCGAACAGGCTCGGCGACAGCTGGCGGATGCTCGGGAACAGGTCCGCGAGGAGGAGAACATTCGGGTGGATCTCCCCGCCACCGCCGTGCCCAACGGCCGTCGAGTGCTCTCGGTCCGGCAGGCCGAGTTGCGCAACGGGGTCTCGATTCCGGAGCTGGAGCTGTGTGGCCCGGAACGGGTGGCTCTGACCGGGCCGAACGGCGCGGGCAAATCCACCCTGTTGCACACCGTGGCCGAACTGTTGCCGGTGGAGCACGGTGCTGTCGAGGTAAACGTGCCACTGCGCTACCTGCCGCAGCGCCACGAGGTACTCGACGAATCGCTTTCGGCAGCGGCCAACGTCGCACGGCTGGCTCCCGGAGCGACGGACAACGAGATTCGGGCCCGGCTGGCACGTTTCCTGTTCAGACAACAGCGCGCGGATCAACCGGTACGCACTCTTTCCGGTGGGGAACGGGTCCGCGCCGCCCTGGCCGCACTGCTGCTGGCGCAACCGGCTCCGCAACTGCTGTTGCTGGACGAACCGACCAACAACCTCGACATGACCAGTACCCGCGAACTGGCCGAGTCGCTCGCGGGCTACGAGGGCGCGCTCGTGGTGGCCAGCCATGACTCGGCGTTCCTGCGTGATCTCGGTATCACCAGGTGGTTGTGGTTGGCGGGCGAACTGACGGATACGGATCCCGACCCGCTGTGACGCCGAGAGGAACGAGTGCGGATCCGGTTCGGGTGGGCAAGGGTTCCTGTCGACTCGCTTCCGGATCGCACTCGCCCGGCGGAGCCTCCCGCCCGCCACCGACGGGAAGGCCCGACCTCGGATGAGCTCCCCGAAGGGGTCCCGCTCATTCCGGTGGAATGTTGGAATTCGAGCGGAACAGGTTGTCGGGATCGTATTCGGTCTTGAGCCGCGTCAACCGACGCAGATTCGTCCCGAACGCGGCCCGGCGCACCGACTCGTCGACCTCCGTGTCACCGCTGAAGTTCAGATAGGTTCCCGTCGCCGCGGGTAGCTCGGCCGCTTCGGCAACGGTCTCCCTCACCCATTCGGTAACCCGAGCGCTGTCCGACGGGTCGAACCAGTTCCCGTCCACGCTGAGCATGTAGTCAGCATGCCGGTCCCCGAAAGCAGTGGCCTCGGCATCGACACGCTTCATGGCACCACCGAGCAGTGGAAGGTGCACCATCGTCCACGGATGCGGCCGTTGCCGCGAACGACGCAGTACCAGTTCGACGACGTCGTCGGTCAGTTCGTCGAGGTATATCGACTTCCAGTAGCTGAGCAACTCGCCCTTGGGGAAGAACACGTCGAACGAGGACTGCGCGAGGCGGTACGGTGCGGGGCCGCTGAGATCGGCCACCGGCGTACCGAACCGCGCGATCGGGTCGAGTACCCGCTGCCCGCTCTCCACGTCGCCCGCGTACAACGCCGCGAGGATGAGCACGTCCCTGTCGTGCAGTTCCGGAGGCAACGTCGGGTCGGCGGGCATGGTCCAGAACAGCGCTCTCGTCGTCACCTCGTCCGGAACCGTGTCCGCCCAGTCCCGCCATCGCCGGAACAGCGCATCGGCATCGCCCGCGTCGTAGATCACGGTGGAGTCCATCACCGTGGGGCCCAACGGGTGAGCGTCGAACTCGAAGGCGGTGACGATCCCGAAATTCCCCCCACCACCGCGCAACCCCCACATCAGCTCGGGGTAATGCTCGTCGTCGGCGTGCACCACTCGACCGTCGGCGGTGACGAGCTCGACCGCCCGAAGGTTGTCGCAGGTGAGGCCGTACGCACGGTGCAGCCAACCGATCCCGCCACCGAGGGTGAGTCCTCCCACCCCGGTGGTGGACACGATTCCACCGGGCACCGCCAGCCCGAACAGCTGCGCTTCCCGGTCGACGTCGCTCCAGGTCGCACCGCCCTGGGCACGTACCACTCCGCGCCGTGGATCCACCGACACGGCACGCATCCCGGAGAGGTCGATCAGCAGACCGCCCGCACAACTGCTGTGACCGGCCACACTGTGCCCACCTCCCCGAACCGCGACCAACAACCGACGCGCGCGGGCCAGCTCCACGGCGTCGACGACGTCGGCCGTTCCGTGACAGCGCAGCACGAGACCGGGCTCGCGACGAAACACACCGTTCTGCACCACGCAGGCCTGCTCGTACTCACTGTCCAGGGGACCGATCACCGAGCCACGGAAATCGGCCCGGAAGTCACGCAACGTATCGTCCGAGAGGATGGTCGGTTCCGGTGTGAGTGTTCGCAGTTGTGTGGGCATGATTTTCTCCGACGATCCCGGCGAATCGATTTCCGCGTTCGCCCGTGCGAAGCCACGACCGCTTGGCGGTCCTCGATCCGCTCGTACTCCGACTCCGCCACGCGCGTGCGCCGCGTCCTGCCGTCGCCAGTCTGCGCTCACCGCCGGTACGGCCGATACGGACGAATGACACTTGGGAGTCATCGCCGAACGGCCCGCTCGCCTCCCGAGCGAGACATGTGCGTCGGCGTCTCGCCGCGTTGGGCGGGCTCCTCAGCGGCCCCGAACTCACGTATGCTGCGCACTCGCGATTGCAACCGCCGTCCGAGCGAGGTTCGATGAATTCCCGAAGGTTGACCTTCGTGCTCGTGCGTACCGGAGTCTTCCTGGTCGTCGGGCTGGTGCTGTTCACCGTCATCGGTTGGTCACCCTTCGCGGCTACCGCGGTGGTTCTGATCGCCGCGGCGATGGCGGTACAGCTCGGTGGCGTAGTGTGGCTGCGCCGCACCGAACGGGCGCCGGCCGAGCGGGTGGAAAGCCACCGCACCGGATCGAACGACTGATTCCGCCACACCTCTACCGCGGCAGTGCTCGTTCGTGGGCCTGAAAGCCGTGGGGTCGTGCCCGCTCGACGGATACCGGCGGCGTCCAGGCGGGTGGACCAGCCCCTGCCCGCACGGATCGACCGGGATCGCGACTCCCTAACACCATTCCCCGGCAGGGGTTTTCCGACCGGGGTTACGCCCGGAATATCGGCTTTGCGACACTGGCGGGTCGCGGCTCGAACAACGGACTTCTTCCCCGGACAGCAAGCATCTCTTCCGCTGACGGGCAACACATGACGTTCGGGAACGCGCGGCGGCCGAGGCCGATACACCCGGAAATTGGCCCTTACACCTTCGAATACGAACACAGGTAGGTCGTGGTTACCAAGCAGATTGAGCAGCCTAGTCACGTAGTCACCCCCCACGCGCCGGAAAGTCGACAACGACCGCGCGAGAACGAGGTGGACCGTGCCATCGATCGGATCATCGAGAAGGGGCGTCCCCGTCTCTACCGAACGTGGCCGCAGTTGTTGGCGACCGCTCTGGTCGCCGGTGTGGAAGTGGCACTGGGCGTGCTCGCTCTGCTGACCGTGTACCAGACCACCGGGAGTCCGCTGCTGGCGGGTATGGCGTTCTCGGTCGCGCTGATCGCGCTGCTGCTCGGCCACGCCGAACTGTTCACCGAGGGCTTTCTCGTGCCCATCGTGGTGGTGGCGGCTCGCCAGGCCACCTGGCGACGACTGGCCCGCTTCTGGGGCGGCACCCTGGCCGGCAATCTGCTCGGCGGATGGGCGCTGATGTTCGTGGTGATCACCGCGTTTCCCGGTCTGCACACCACGGCCGTGGAAATGGGCGGCAAGTTCGCCAACGCCGCGCTGTCACCGCAGAATCTGTGTCTGGCGGTGCTGGCCGGTAGTGCGATCACGCTGATGACCAGGATGCACAACGGCACCGACAACGACATGGCGAAACTCACCGCCAGCGCCGTCACCGGATTCCTGATCGTCGGAACAGGTATGCACCACTCGATACTGGATTCGCTGCTGATATTCGGCGGAATCCACGCCGGGGCCGACTACGGTTACCTGGAATGGATCACGTGGTTCAGCTGGACCCTGCTGGGCAACATCATCGGTGGAGTCGGCATCACAACGGCGCTGCGCCTGATCCGGGGCTATGCCCGAATCCGGGAGTGGCGACACGCATGACAGGTCCGTCCCCGAGCGGGGACGGTGACCGACCGTCCGAGCGAACGTTTCGAAACAGGCGGTCGGAAAGCACATGCGGGCGGCGAAACGACAACCGGTTTCGCCGCCCGCATCCACTCCGTCAGCTCTGGCTCCACTCCGTCAGCTCTGGCGGGGCGACCAGTAGTCCAGCATCTCCGCGAAGGTCTCGAAAGCGGGCTTGGAGTTACCGTAGGGCGCCTCCAGGTGAATGCTCAGCGGGAAGCCGAGGTCACGCACCCCGTCCACGACCCGCTTGTACAGGTCCACGAGTTGACGCTTGCGCTCCTCGAAGGACTTCTCCGCCAGTCTGGCGACGAACTCCTGTTCCTGTTCCACAACCGGATTGCCCGGATCCTGGATGAGCCAGTCGATGAGCTTGGCCTTACTCTCGGCGCCCGGTACGAAACCGAACGAGAGCAGGATCTCCGGACGGTGAGGTGTCTGCTGCGCGAACTCCTTGAGGAAGCCGACGATGGCATCCGAGTACAGCAGCTGGGTCATGCCGTAGGTGGCGCCCCGCTCACACTTGAAGTTGAACCGGCCGTGTTCCCCCTCACGGGTGGGAATGAGAATGACCCCCCGGTTGGGGACGGTTCCCTTGAACTCGGCCAACGCATCGGTAGGAGCCATACCCGGCCCCTCGCCGTCGCTCATGTTTCGCGGCACACCGACGAAGGCGATGCCTTCCATACCGGCGCTGCGAAGGTCACCGATACGGTCGGTCAGTTGCTGCTTGTCGTGGAATGCCGTGACCTGGGTACACAGCCCCTTCACATCGCCGATCTCGGGACGAACGGCATGCCAGAAATCGAGCGTGTCCATCTTCTGCTTGATCTCGACCGGACGATCGTCGTCCTCGGCGATCAAGCCGGGGATCATCAGGTGCTGGATGCGGTCCCCGAGCCCGGACGTGCGGCAGCTCTCGGCCACCTTGCGGCCTTCCTCAACTGCGCTCTCCACACCGCCGTCCTGATCGGGCGGCACCAGTTCGAGTGCGATCGTTTCCATGTCGGCCTCAGGTTTTCCTTCTGTCGACGTCGGTCACGGCGGATCGCGGCTGCCGATGGCGGCAAGCCCGCACCACCGCGAGCACGATTCGTGCCACGAGCGAACAACGTACGGCCGTCAATCATCGGTAAATACCTCCGAACAGAGTAGTGCCACTACTCCGAACGGAGTAGCGAAGGGTCTTCCGGGAACGGACATATTCAACGAATCAGCAGGTCAACCGGCATAGCGGAGGTCGGCTACCACCGGGGTTGCGCCATCCCGGTGACATCTGTCGCATCGAGCGGGGCACACGAAACGGCCCCGGCGTCCGATTCGCCACTTCGCGAGAGGAAACAGGACCGACCGGACAGGCGGAAACACCCCGGAGCCGATCGCGAACACATCCCCGAGACCCGTCCGGCGACCGCTTTCGACGCCGGGATATGAAGTCGAACACATCGAAGGGTCCCCGCGCTCGTGCCACTTACGTCGCGGCGGTTGACTCGGCGCACCGAGCATGCCCGAAACGATCGAGGGAACACTTGAGCATCTGGATGCTGCTACTGGCGGGGACGATCGTGCTTGGCGGAGCGGTCGTGCAGGGAGCGGTGGGGTTCGGCATGAACCTGATCGCCGCACCGCTGCTGGCCATCGCCCACCCGGCGCTGGTACCGGTCCCGTTGTTGCTGACCGCCTCCGCCTTCGCGATCCTCCCCCTGCTCCGCGAAAGAGGTCGGGCCGACTGGCGCGGGGTCCGGTGGGGGCTGCTCGGCAGAGTGCCCGGAACCGTGCTCGGGGTCACCGCGCTGGCGCTGCTGCCGAATCGGTGGCTGGCGGTACTGATCGGCCTGGTGGTGCTGGTCTCCGTGGTGCTGTCCCTGGTCTCGTGGCGCCCCAGACCGGTGCCGGGAACGCTCTTCACCGCAGGAATGTTCAGCGGTGTCTTCGGAACCGCCGCCGCGATCGGCGGCCCACCGATCGCACTGGTGTACCAGCACAACGCGGGACCGACGGTACGCACCACGCTCAGCGCCTACTTCGCGCTGGGATCGGTGCTGTCCCTGGTCGCGCTGGTCTTCTCCGGACAGGTACACGGTGAACAGCTGCTGGCGGCCGGCGTGCTGTTCCCGTTCGCGCTGCTGGGATTCGTACTTTCGGGGCCGTTGCGCCGGATACTCGACAACGGGCGCACGCGTCCGGTGCTGCTCGCGGTGGCGAGTCTGAGCGCGGCCGTGCTGCTCGGCAAGGCACTGTTCTGAGTCCATCGCATACGGGACGTCGAACACGCCCGCTGGTGGAACAACCGGTACGGAGCCGAGAATACGACCATGCGCATCACGGCGATACAGGGCGACATCACCGAACAGCGGGTGGACGCGGTGGTCAACGCGGCCAACTCCTCGCTCCTGGGCGGTGGCGGTGTCGACGGTGCGATCCATCGACGCGGCGGCCGGGAGATACTGGAGGCCTGTAAGCAGCTGCGTGCCTCCGAGCACACCGACGGGCTGCCGGTGGGGCACGCCGTGGCCACCACGGCGGGCGAACTCCCCGCCCGGTGGGTGATACACACCGTCGGCCCGACCTACTCGGCCTCGCGGGACCGCTCGGACCTGCTGGCTTCGTGTTACCTGGAATCGTTGCGGGTCGCCGATTCGCTGCCCGCCACCAGCGTCGCCTTCCCCGCCGTGTCCACGGGCGTGTACCGCTACCCGGTCGACCAGGCGGCACGCGTGGCGATCCGGGCCGTGCGCGAGGCCGACACCGGTGTGGAACTCGTGCGGTTCGTACTTTTCGACGAACAGACCTACCGGGCCTTCGCGACCGAGCTCGGCCAAAACTGACCGACACGACGACGGTGACGTGTTTCCGGGAGCCGTTGCCGGGCCTCATACCTTGAGGCGAGATCAACTTTTTCGGCCGATCGTCACCGGTCGCTCCGTGCTACACGGATGTGGAAAGTTTCCGAGTACGACGGAACGGAGCACTCGCCGTGACCAATCTGAAAGCACGTCTGGCCGCCGGGGTGCTGCTCGCCCTGGCGGGATTCGGCATGACGCCGTCGGCCGCCGCCGAAACCGGTTCCACCGGCTTCGAACCACTGGTCCGACTGGCGGCCGAGCGACTGGCGGTGGCAGACCGGGTGGCCGCGGTCAAATTCGACAGCGGTAAGCCCGTGGAGGTACCCGCCAGGGAACGCGAAGTACTCGCCGAGATCTCCGAACAGGCGGAACGGACAGGGGTGGCCCCCACCGCGGCCGCCGAGATCTTCCGGGACCAGATCGAGGCGAACAAGCTCGTCCAGCGTGGTTTGATCTTTGGCTGGAAGAACGGTGTGGCCGAGCCACCGGAACAGCGTCCGGACATGGACGCGGTGCGTGCCCGGATAGACGAGATCAACGACGAACTGCTGAGCACGTTGGCGCGTTCCGAGGACGCCCGCCACGCTCCGGACTGTCGTGTCGAACTGGCGAGGGCCGGTGCACACGTGGCTTCGGAGCTGGACACGCTGCACGGTCGGGCACTGGTTCGGAGTCTGCGCTCCGTGTGCCGTTGACGTAGTCGGCCTCCCGCGGACGGGACGAACTCGTGCCGTGGGGACCGAGCGTTCGCCGGAACGCCCCTCCCGGCGCAACGGTGGTTCCGCCCCGGGAGTCTTCGGACTGCCGGGGCGACGAGGATTTCCGTGGATCACACACCGACATATGTCACACTCCGGCCATCATTGCCGTTACGTAACGGTAGGGTCCGTTGTGATCGCGTGAGCCCCACAGGTGTGGCTCCGCTCCGATCGGTCTTCCACCCGCGGTTCTCCTCGTACGAAAGAAGATGATGTCGTTTCCTGCCGTGTTACGTGACCGGATGTCTCGCCCGGACTGGTTGTCGCCACGGGTGCTGCGGACCGAGGTACTGGCCGGTCTCGTGGTGGCGTTGGCACTGATTCCGGAGGCCATCTCGTTCTCCATCATCGCCGGCGTCGATCCCCGGGTCGGGCTGTTCGCCTCGTTCATCATGGCGGTGACGATCTCGCTGACCGGCGGGCGGCGCGCCATGATCTCGGCGGCGACCGGGGCTATCGCGCTGGTGTTGGCACCGGTGGCACGGCAGTACGGAGTGGATTACCTGGTGGCCACCGTGATCCTGGGCGGCGTGTTCCAGGCTGTGCTGGGGATGCTCGGGGTGGCGCGGTTGATGCGGTTCCTGCCCCGAAGCGTGATGGTCGGATTCGTCAACGCGTTGGCGATTCTGATCTTCACCGCCCAATTGCCGTACCTGACCGGTGTTCCCTGGAGCGTTTACGCGCTCGTGGCGGTGGGACTGGCAGTCATGATCGGGCTACCGAGGCTGACCACCGCGATTCCCGCACCGCTGGTGGCCATCGTCGCGCTGACCGTGTTCACCGTGGCGGCGGGGATCGCCGTACCCACCGTCGGTGACCAGGGTGAACTTCCCAGCAGTCTGCCCGTTCCCGGCCTGCCGTCGGTCCCCGCCACTTTCGAGACGTTGCGAATCATCGCACCGTACGCGATCGCCATGGCCCTGGTCGGGCTGATGGAGTCGTTGATGACCGCCAAGCTGGTCGACGACATCACCGACGAGCACTCGGACAAGACCCGCGAGTCCTGGGGACAGGGGCTCGCCAACGTCGTCACCGGTTTCTTCGGTGGCATGGGTGGCTGCGCGATGATCGGTCAAACCATGATCAACGTGAAATCCAGCGGCGCGCGGACCCGATTGTCCACCTTCCTGGCCGGAGTGTTCCTGCTGATTCTGGTCGTGGCGCTGGGACCGGTGGTGGCCCTGATTCCCATGGCGGCTCTGGTCGGGGTCATGATCATGGTTTCGGTGGGCACGTTCGACTGGCACAGCGTTCACCCGAGAACACTGCGCATGATGCCCAAGAGCGAGACGGCCGTGATGCTGGCGACCGTGGTCGTTACGGTCGTCACCCACAACCTCGCGATCGGTGTAGTGGTTGGCGTCGTCGTGGCCACGGTGTTGTTCGCACAGCGCGTGGCGCATCTGGTCAACATCGACAGCGTGCTCGATCCGGAGGGCGGGACCAAGATCTACCGGGTCACCGGACAGCTGTTCTTCGCCTCCAGCAACGACCTGGTGTTCCAGTTCGACTACGCGGGTGATCCCGGCAACGTGATCATCGACCTCTCCGGAGCCAACATCTGGGACGCCTCCACCGTGGCCGCGCTCGACGCCGTCGAAACGAAGTACCGGCAACGCGGCAGCACGGTATCGATCACCGGTATGAACGAGTCCAGCAAGCGGCGGCACGCCGCGCTGGCGGGCAGGCTGGGTGGCGAGCACTGAGCCGACCACGACGGTCCGCGGCGAAATTTCCCACGGCGGAATTGCCACCGACTTCGGAATCGCCGCGGACCGCCCCGGCTGTCGCCCGGACCGTTCAACGGTACATAGCCAACTCCGCTCGCGGTGCCTCCTCCGACGACACCCCGCACTCCGACGATCCCTCGTGACCGCTCGAACGTGTGACCGAACGGCTCCGCCGTTGCCCACCCGGTGGGAACCCGGCCACCGAAAACTCCTCCCGGAGGAAACGGGCGTACGCGTCCTGGCGCAACGCGATCGAACTACCGGAACACGGCGACACACCGAAACCGCAAACTCACCCGAAAATCCCAGCAGCATAATGTTGTATCGTCTCGAACCCCGGGAATAGGCTGAAAACAATTCCACTCGGGGAACAAATTATTTCCGGGTGGGCGGGAATGACCTCGATTTGACGGTCCTGCCGGGAGGAAGCCGTGCAGTCAGCACGAACAGAAATACCGGTCTTTCCGTTCGACGCTTTATCGACGAACGACATCGACGACGTCTACGCCCGACTGCGGACGGAGAATCCGGTGAGCAGGGTCGCGCTCTCGGGCGTACCGGTGTGGTTGGTCACGCGGAACGAGGACGTGCGGTTCGTCCTCACGGACAACCGTTTCAGTCTGGCCCACAGCATCGACGAGGGAGTTCCACGCCTCGGCACGTTCGCACCGCAGCCCGGTTCACTGCTGGCTTCCGACCCCCCGGAACACACCCGCCTCCGCAAGTTGGCGGCCAAGGCGTTCACGGTCCGCCGAATCGAACAGCTGCGTCCGTACGTGCGGCGGACTTCGGAGGAACTCCTGGAGCGGTTGGCACGACACCACGACAGTCCCGTGGATCTGATCGAGAATTTCACCGCTCCATTACCGATCAGAGTAATATGCCACATCCTCGGCGTCCCCGAGGCAGATCAACCGCTGTTCCGCGAGTGGACCGAGAAGATAGCCAGCGTGAGCGGCACACCCGCCGAGGAGGTACAAGCCGGTTGGCGAAACATGGAAGACTACATGGCCGGCCTGGTGAACGAAAAACGTCACGATCCCACCGACGATCTGCTCAGTGTACTGGTGTCGGCTCGGGACGAGGACGACAAGTTGAGCGAGCGGGAGCTGGTGCAGTTCGGAATAACGCTGCTCGCCGCCGGTCACGAGACGACCAAGAACCAGATCACCAATTCCGTTCTCGTGCTGCTGCGTGACTATCCGGAACAGTGGCGGCGACTGTGCGCGGACACCGAGCTGATACCCGGCGCTGTGGAGGAGCTACTGCGCTACGTGCCGTTGTTCGGTTTCGACGTCACCTTCCCACGAGTAGCGCTCGAGGAGGTCACCGTCAACGGGGTGACCGTCGGAGCGGGCGAGACGGTACTGGTGGCGCTCACCTCGGCGAACCGGGACGGCGAGACGTTCGACGTTCCGGGCACTCTGGACATCGAACGTGTGGACAACCACCACCTGGCGTTCGGCAGCGGAGTGCACCGTTGTCTGGGAGCACAACTGGCCAAGATCGAACTGGAGGTAGCACTGGAAGGTCTGGTGCGCCACTTCCCCCATCTGGAAACGGCCCTGGACGGCACGGCCCCGGAATGGAACACGGGTAGTTTCATCCGTTCCCTGCGGAACCTCCCCGTGCGGTGGGCAACGACCTGATACCGGGCCGACGCCGAATCGTGGACGTTCCGGGAACAAGCCGACCAACCACCGCGCCCGCCTGGCATTCACCGCCGCGGCAGTCGTGTCGTCGGCCCACCCGACCATCTCACGAGTTGGTGAGCTGTGTCGCACCCACTCGATCGATTACCGACCGCGTGGTATGCCTGCCCGATCACAGGTTGGCGTCGTGGAGGTGAGCATGTCGAGTGCGGATTGGACGGAGCCGGGGGCACACGAAGTCGCCCCGGGAGTACACCGGATTCCCCTGCCGATGCCCGGTGACGGGCTGCGCGCGGTCAACGTCTACGCGATTCGTGACACCTCCACCGTCACCCTGATCGACGGTGGTTGGGCGCTGGACGAGTCCCGGAACCAACTCGCCGAAGCGCTCGCCACGTTGGGGGCGGAACTCAGCGACATAACCCGCGTTCTCGTCACCCACGTCCATCGGGACCACTACACACAGGCGGTGACGCTGCGAGACGAGACCGGTTGTCGAGTCGCTCTCGGAGCAGCCGAACGCCCCAACCTGCGATGCCTGATGGCTTCCGATCACGTCCCGATGCGCAGGCAGCGGGAACAGCTGTTGGAGTGCGGGGCCAAGAACGTCGTCGACGCGCTGGAAGCCGAGTTCGGCACGCCGGACGCCCTTCCGCCGGAGGGAACCTGGCAGGAACCGGACGAGTGGCTCGACGAGTCGACCCCGATCGAGCTGGAGCGACGAACGTTACGCGTGGTTCCGACCCCCGGCCACACCCGCGGCCACGTGATGTTCCTCGACGAGGCCGAGGGGCTGATGTTCACCGGCGATCACGTGCTGCCACACATCACCCCTTCCGTGGCGTTGGAGCAGGCCCCCGGGCCGGTGCCGCTGCGGGACTTCCTCGACTCACTGCGGTTGACCCGCTCGTTGCCGGACACACGGATGCTGCCCGCTCACGGACCCGCGGGAGCGAGCGTGCACACCCGGGTCGATGAGCTGCTGCGGCACCACGAACGGCGGTTGACGACCATGGCCACCGCGGTGGCCGAGGGGGCCGAAACCGCGTATCAGACGGCGCGGACGCTGACCTGGACCCGGCACGGGTACGCGTTGGACGAGCTCGACACGTTCAACCGCACGTTGGCGATACTCGAAACGGCGGCGCACCTGAAGCTGCTCACGGAGTGGGGACGACTCGATGTCGAGCTGGTGGAAGGCGTGGCCCACTACACCGCGAACTGAGCCCTGGGACGGGACAAGCGCCACCACCCCGTCCCGGCGGGGTGGTCCAGGAAGGCCGTCCCGAGATGGCCAATGAGGACGAAACCGTCGAGGAACCCTGGCAGCGTCGGTCGGTCCGCTCGACCACGGCGCCGGCTGAAGGCCCCGCGATCCGGGCCCATCGCCGCACCCGAGCCGGCCACACGCGCTTTTCGATCAGTTGCCACGTGAGTGCTGCACCCCGCGACCGAGGCGTGTATGATGAGCCTCGGTCGTTTTTCTGGAGTCGTGTTAGAGCACGTTCGCAGATAGTTGGTGCGGGCGAGCAGCTGTCTTTGGTGTAGCTGGAGTAGGCGCCGTCTGAGATCCACGACCATTGGTGGCCGTACGGGACGGTCACCGGTGACCTAATCAGCTCCCGAAAGGAGACAGCCATGCCACAGGGAACCGTCAAGTGGTTCAGCTCGGAAAAGGGCTTCGGCTTCATCGCTCCCGACGACGGCGGGCCGGACGTCTTCGTGCACTACTCCGCGATCGACGCACCGGGCTTCCGCACGTTGGACGAGGCGCAGCAGGTGGAGTACACGGTCAGCCAGGGCGCCAAGGGCCCGCAGGCCGATACCGTCCGCGCGCTCTGATCTCGAGCTTTCGAGCCCGCGAATAAAACACACGACGGTGCCCGCTCCCCCAGGGGTGAGCGGGCACCGTTCGTTTTCGGCTTCAGCACGACGCAACGCCGACCGCCCGGAGCGGACTTTCGAAACGTGAGAGTCCGGAGCCGGTGCCTTCGCTCGGCCGAGAGCGGATACCGTCATTCGGTGAAGCTCACCGTGAGCCGCTCCCAGTATCTGAAAAACTCGTCACATTTCAGGCTCTGAACCCCACTGAATGTGACGGCGATCGCAGCGTGGGCGGATGCTCGGCTGCCAGGGTGGACGGCCGATGACCGTTCCCCACCTGCTTACCCGATCCGCGACGGTCGAACCGTTCGCCGAGAGCGACTACCCCGAGCATCCCTACCCCGGAACGCGCCCCGACTGTTCCTTCGTTCATCTCGACGGGGTGGGATACCCGCTACTGCCCGATTCCACCACCGATTCGGGATGGCGAGTACGCACCGGAGCGCGGACGGAACCCTGCCTGGACCGGTGGCTGGCTGAGCACGGTGCCGAACCGCTGCGGCAACGGCGACCGGTACTCGCCTACGGCTCCAACGCCTGCCCGGAGAAGATCGGGTGGCTGCGCCGGAATCTGTCACTGACCGGCCCGGCGGTCGTGCTGCGCGCGGAGTGCGACGGGATGGCAGCGGTCTGGTCCTCGGGACTGCGCCCCCGCGACGGCCAACGACCCGCCGTACTCGCCGCGGCGTCGGGGGTCACCGAGCAGCACACGGTCTGGTACGCCACCGCGGAACAGCGCCGAGTGCTCGACCGGTGCGAAGGCCGCGGCAAGCGTTACCGCCTGGTACGACTACACGACTCCGCCTCGATCGAACTGGAGAACGGTCGAAGCCCCGAGCGTGTGCTCGCTTACACGGCTGCCGCACGAGAGATGGCTCCGCTGCTGGTGAACGGCTCCGTCGTGCGCTGCGAGGAGCTCGAGCAACAACAGGCACTCGGCCTCAGCGGCTCACCGGCCGTTGGTGACGGGCTGGCCTGCTCCGAGATCGTGGGGGAACCGCTGCCTGTCTGAAGAACGTCCCGCTGCTACAGCGGAATGAGTTCGGCTCCGGCCGGTCAGGATCCGGTGCGGGACACGACCGGCCGGTCAACGTGCCGTGGGCGGCGTCCCCCGGCAACTGGGACGACTCACCACTCGGCGCGCTCCCGCAACACCCTGATCACCTCCGCCAACCGGCTCATCCCTTCCCGGGCGCCCTCTTCCATACCGCTCTGCACCATCCCGTCGCGGTCGGCCACGGACTGAAACACCGAGGTTCCCACGTAACGGGTCGTCCCCGCCCCGTCCTCCCAGAGGGTGACGGTCTCGAGTGACACGTGTCCGGCCATCCCCTCGTACTCGAAGGTGGCCACTATTCGATGCGGTGGGGTGATGTCGTGGTACACGCCGTGGAAGCGGTACTCGACCCCCTCCTCGTCACGACTGATGTAGTACCAGCTCCCACCGGTGGCTACGTCGTCACGCTCCACCGTGGTGTTGTAGTGCCGGGGTCCCCACCAGCGAGGCACCAACGTCGGCTCGGTGCAAGCGCGGAAGACGATGTCGCGCGGCGCATCGAACACCCTGCTCAGCACGATGTCCTGCCTACCCGGCATCACGGTGATCTCGGTATCCGACATGGTCGATCTCCTCGCACGGCCTGGTTCGAATCTCCTCACACCCGGAATGCCCGATCGGCGACATGATCGCACTGCGTGATGGGAGTGAATCGTGGCCGCGGCTCCGGGAGCCTCACAGGGCGATCGCCGGGACATTCCGGGACCGCGAGCGACACGTGATCTTCATGCTGTTGGGCGAGTTGTGCGCACAGCCCGGCGGACAGGTGTTGACGGTAATCCCCCGAACGGCCAACATTGCGTTATAAGCAATTCGGTGCGCAATAAGCAACAAGGTGCTATCGTTCGTGACACTGCGCTGTTGAGGTGCCACTGGTGCGGTTACCCCCGGTGAAACCGGGGAACCACCGGGGCGGTCCACCGATCGCAAGGGAGCCATCGATGCGGATTCTCGTCGCAGACACCTTCCCGGAAACCTCCCTGGCCGAGCTCTCACGACTCGGGCACGAGTGCGTGTACCAGCCCGATCTCGACTCCGAACAGCTGCGCGAGACGCTGGGCGGAACCGAGGTCCTCGTCGTGCGCAGCACTCCGATCACCGCCGAAACTCTGGAAGCGGGCGGCGCGCTCCGAATGGTGATCCGGGCCGGCTCCGGCACCAACACGATCGACAGCGCGGCCGCCGCACGACTGGGGATTCACGTCTGCAACGTCCCGGGACGCAACGCGGTGGCCGTCGCCGAGCTTGCATTCGGCCTGCTGCTGGCGCTGGACCGCAACATCGCCGACAACGTCGCCGATCTGCGCGCCGGCCACTGGGACAAACGACGCTACTCGCGTGCCCGGGGAATCCACGGACGCCGGGTGGGCGTGCTGGGGCTCGGGCGCATCGGTCTGCGGTTCGCGGAGCGCGCCGCGGCGTTCGGCACCCAGGTGTACGCCCTGGACAACCCGGAACGGGACCGGCAGACGAGGGAGCGTGTCGAGGAACTCGGGATCGAACTCGTAGCCGACCCGCACGAACTCGCACAGACCTGTGACGTGCTGTCCCTGCACTTGCCGTTGACGGAGGCTACCCACCACATCGTCGATCGCGAGCTGCTCGCCCGGATGCGTTCGGACGCGATCCTGTTGAACACCTCCCGTGGCGAGCTGGTCGACGAGGACGCGTTGATCGAGGCCATGGAAAGCCGAGGGATCCGGGCGGGCATCGACGTGTTCCGCGACGAGCCGGAGGGCGGAACGGGAAACATCACGTCGCGGCTGGCCGCTCACCCCAACGTGTACGGCACGCATCACATCGGGGCCTCCACCGAGCAGGCGCAGCAAGCCGTGGCCGACGAAGTGGTACACATGATCGGGGCTTTCCGGGCGGGAAGCGTACTGCACTGTGTCAACGAACAGCACTCACCGCCCGAGCGGACCGGAGCCGCGGCGGTGTCGGCACGTTCCGGTGGTGTCTCATGAACGCCCCGCGCATCCAGCACACCACTACCGTCCCCCGAAACAGCGATCATCATTCCGGTGGAATCACGGTACGCCACCCGCGGCTGCTGGTGCTCGACCAGCGAGGTAGCGAACCACTGGACGGCTCCATCGAGCCCGAACGGGTGAGGCGACTGCTCGGCGGTGGCGGCTACACCCGCCCGCCACTGCCGACCGTGGTGGTCTACCGGCTGCGGGCGGGCAGGCACCAACAGACCGGCGTGGTCGTCGAGGTCTCGCTCGACGACTACCGAGCGGGCAGAATCCGCCGCCACGAGGCCACCAGACCCGAGCGGGAACACCGCATCGAACAGCTCACCGAGGCAAGCGGCGTCGAACAGATGCCGGTGACGCTCACGCATCCGGACCGGCCGCGTCTGAGCGAGTTCCTCGCCGGAGTGACCGAGCGGGAACCCGATCTTCAGGCGGACGCCACCGGCGGAGTTCGGCACAGCGTGTGGCTGCGACAGGACACCGTGCTGGCCAGAGCAGTGCGGGAGGAACTGGCGAGTGTTCCGGCGGTCTACATCGCGGACGGCCACCACCGGATGGCGGTCGCCGAGCGGAACGGCCGGTCACACCGACACTCCACGGAGGAGGATCCGCGCGCGTTCACGTTGGCCGCGTTGTTTCCCAGCAGCCAGATGCGCATTCTCGGTTACCACCGTTGTCTGCCCGCGCACCGTGAGCTGTCCACGGCGTGGGTGCTCGAACGACTGACGGCGTTGCCGGTGGTCACACGAATCGAGGAATGCACCTCGACCGCCACGACCAATCCGGCAGCGGGAGTGGTGTTGCTCCGCCTCAACGACCGGTGTTTCCGGCTTTGGCTGCGCTCGCCCATCGAGCCGAACCAGGTGCGGGCGGGGCTGGACGCGGTGTTGCTCGACGAGCAGTTGTTGCCCGCCGTCTCCCGTATCGTCGATCAGAACGGACAACACGGTGAGAGTTCCGACGGCGGGGGAAAGTGCTGGTGCTCGTCCCGGAACGCGATCTGCCTGGTGCCGCACCCACCAACGGTGGAACAGGTCATGGCGGTGTCCGACTCGGGGTCGGTGATGCCACCGAAATCGACCTGGTTCGACCCGAAGGCCGTCGCCGGGCTCTTCGCTCGCGAACTGCGCTAGCTCCGATCCCGGCCGCGGGCACGAGAGCACCCGGCACGGCCGGTTGACGCTACCGATGCCCGATCGGGAGCGGGAGCATGTACTCACCGTCAAACGTAGTGAGATCACCGAGCTGCGACGAGTAGTCG